>JAEYXD010000161.1 GCA_023428645.1 Pseudomonadota bacterium | reverse complement strand
ACCGAACATCACCGAGGAGCTGATCAAGCTCATGCTGCGGGCGCCCGGCGGCAAGATGCAGCGGCTCTAGGCAGTTTGCTAACGTTGCGCCACTCCCATGAGCGGCGCAGCGGCCAATTCGTCCTTCGATTCACTCAGCGTAGGCGCGAAAGCCGTGCTCGCATGTCACGACTCCCGCGGGCCAGCGATCCGGCCAAGGCGCCTGGCCGTTGCGGTGTGCCTCGCCCTGTGCGTTGCCATGAGCCGCGCGCAGGCGCCGGCCGCGACCGAACTGGCCCCTGTCGAAGCCGAAGCCTTCGAGCCGATATCCTCCGCCGAACCCGCAGAACCGGCGGAGGTTCCCGAGGAAGTGCTGGTCACCGGCGAGTTCCCGGGCCCGGGAATGTGGAAGGTCACGCGCGCGGACGATCTCGAGCACCATGTCTTGTGGATTCTCGGCGCGCCGCCCCCGCTGCCAAAAAAAATGCAATGGAAGTCGACGGAGGTCGAAGCGCGCGTGCGCGCTTCGCAGGAAATCCTGCTCGGCAGCGACATCGAAGTGAAGCCCGATGAGCGCATCGGCTTCTTCAAAGGACTTTCGCTCGTGCCCGCGGCACTCGGCGCGCGCAAGAACCCGGGCGATGCCAAGCTCGCGGACGTGCTGGAACCAGCGCTCTATTTGCGCTGGCTCGTGCAAAAGCGGCGCTACCTCGGCAGGAACAACGGCATCGAACGCTGGCGCCCGATCTTCGCGGCATTCGAGCTGCGCAAGGAGGCGTTCGACGACATCGGCTATCGCGAATCACCGCCCGTGCGCGAGACGATCGAGAAGATCGCGAAGAAGCACGCCATCGCAACGACGCGTCCGATGCTCGCGTTCACGTTCAAGGCGGAGGGCATCCGGGCGAAGATCAGGGAGTTCGCGCGCGAGGAGCTTGCGGACGACGCCTGCTTCGAGATGACGCTTGCGCTCACGGAGGCGCTCGCCGACCGCGCGACGATGGAGTCGCGCGCGCACGCTTGGGCGAGCGGCGATCTGCGCGCCCTTGCCGAGCTGCCGGCGCTGCCGAACCCGAACGTCGCTTGCGAAGCCGCGATCATGAGCTCGCAGATCGCACAGGAGCTGGTGCCCGCGAACATCTCCGCGCAGCTGTCCGCGTTGTGGCTCGAGGCAGCGGAAAAGAGCCTTGCGACCAATGCGTCGACGTTCGCGCTGCTGCCCTACACCGATCTGATGAGCGCGGACGGACGGCTGGCGCAACTGCGCGCGAAAGGCTACCTCGTCGAGGAGCCGGAGCGGCAGTCGGAGTAGCTGAGCCGCGCCTCGAGCAAATCGAGCAGCCGCGCGAGCGCGCCCCGATTTTCCATCACGAACGCCTGGGCCGCCGCGCCCTGGCGCTGGCGCTTTCCCGCGTCGTCGAACAGCGCCGCGAGCGCCGCCACGAGCGCGTCGGACGTCCGCACTTCGAGCACGCCGCCCCGTTCGATCAGCGCCCGCGCAACGTCTGGCGAATTGAAGTTGTTCGGACCCGTGAGCACCGGCAACGCCAGCGCGGCAGGCTCGAGCAGATTGTGACCGCCGATCGGCACGAGACTGCCGCCGACGAAGGCGACGTCCGCCGCGGCATAGAACATCATCAGCTCGCCCAACGTATCGACCAACAGAACCGAGGTCGTCGCACCGACCGGGGCACCCGAGGAGCGCGCGACGAAGTCGATCGAACGCGCGCGCAGATTCGCCCTCACTTCGTCGAAGCGTTGCGGATGTCGCGGTACGAGCACGAGCAACGCGCGCGGCCGCGTCGCGCGCAGCCGCTCGTGCGCGTCGAGCACGATGTCCTCTTCGTGCGCGTGCGTGCTACCGGCAACCCAGACCTCGCGATCCGCGCAGTGCGCCGCGCGCCACGCGGCGCCGCGCGCACGCACGTCATGCGCTATCTCGAGATCGAATTTGATGTTGCCGATGACGTGCGTGTGCGCAGGATTCGCGCCGACGCCGACGAACCGCTCGGCATCGCCCGCCGTTTGCGCCGCGATCTGAATGCCGCTCGCGAGCGCATCCTTGAACAGGCTGGCCAGCCAGCGATAGCCGCGCACGGACTTTTGCGACAGACGCGCGCTCGCGATGACGAGCGGAATCCCGCGCCGCGCACACTCGCGAAACAGGTTCGGCCAGACCTCGGTCTCCATCACGATCGCGAGTGCGGGATCGACGCGATCCAGAAAGCGGCGCACGGCGCCGGGCGTGTCATAGGGCAGATACACGTGGCGCACGCTCGCGCCGAACAACGCCTGCACGCGCTGCGCACCGGTCGGTGTCCCCGTCGTGACGGTGAGCGCGCGCTCGGGGTGCCGCTTCGCGAGCTCGCGAATCAATGCAGCAGCTGCCTGCACCTCGCCCACCGAGACCGCGTGCAGCCAGATGCTTCGTGCCGCGCGTGTCCGACCAAAGCCGAAACGCTCGCCGAGCCGCTCGCGATAGGCGGGATCGCGCAGGCCGCGCCAGAGGTTCGCGAGCAGAGCGATCGGGGCAGCGGCGTAGATAAGGAGGGTGTAAACCGTGCGCAACATGCGGAGCGAAGGCTACAGGTCGGCCGGCGCGCGGCCAAGCGATCGCGCCCTGTGTCGATCTGCCTGCTAACATCCGCGGCCACTCATGACGACGTCGATGTCATCCAACGCAGGAGGGCGCACACCGCGCATTCCTCCGCGCATTCCGCTGCTGCGCTTCGCGGGCCCGCGCTATTGGGGCGTGTGGCTCGGCATCGCGATCGTGCGCCTCGTGAATGTGCTGCCGCTGCCCATGCAGCTCGCGCTCGGCCGTGGCTTGGGCAGGCTCGCGTACGCGCTCAGCCGGCGCGATCGACGCATCGCCCGGATCAACATCGACATGTGCCTGCCCGAACTCACCGCGGCGGAGCGTGAGCGAATTCTCAAGGCGCACTTCGCCTCGCTCGGCTGCGCGGTGTTCGAGACCGGACTCGTCTGGTGGGCCAGCGACGCCCGCTTGAAGCGGCTGATCCGTATCGAAGGGCTCGAGCATTTGACGGCCGCGCTCGCCCGCGGCAAGGGCGCCCTGATGCTGAGCGCGCATTTCACGACGCTGGAAATGGGCGCCCGCGCGCTGACGCTCGTCGGGCCGACGACGGTCATGTATCTGACGCCGAGCAATCCGCTGATCGCCGAGCTGTCACGTCGTGGCCGCACGCGTCACACGGTGGAAGCGGTCACGAGCGAGCAGATTCGCGAGCTGCTGCAGAATCTCAAGAACAACCTGCCCGTGTGGTACGCGCCGGATCAGCGGTTCACGGACAAGTCGAGCGAGCTCGTACCGTTCTTCGGCTTGCCCGCCGCATCGAACGTCGCGACCTCGCGGCTCGCACGCATTTCGGGCGCGACGGTACTGCCTTACTTTCCCGAGCGCCGGCCGGACAACCGCGGCTATATCGTGCGCATCCACCCGCCGTTCGAGAACTTCCCGTCACAGGATCCGGTTGCGGACACCCATCGCTTCCACGAACTCATCGAAGCGAACGTTCGCCGTCATCCGGATCAGTACTTGTGGGCGTACAAACGCTTTCGGCGACCGGGCTTCGATCCGTATGCCAAACAGAAGTGAGCTAGCGCCGCGCGGCGCCTGAACGAAACGACATGCGGAAATCGGACGACGCATCACGCACGACGCGCCCGCACGGCTGGGCGCTGCTGCATCCGCGCTACTGGCCAACGTGGCTGGCGCTCGGCACCTTGCGTTTGTTCGAGCCGCTGCCCTTTCCCGTGCTGCTCGCGCTCGGGCGGATATTCGGATCGCTGTTGTCGAGGCTGCCGCTGTCGTTCGTGCGCATCGCGCGCCGCAATCTGGAGCTGTGTTTTCCGGAGAAGACGGCGGCGGAGCGCAAGTCGATCCTGCACGCGCATTTCCAGAGCGTCGCGATCGGTCTGTTCGAAACCGCGATGAGCTGGTGGAGCCCGGACGAGCGGATCATGAAGCTCGGCACGCTCGAGGGCGAGGAACATCTCGCCGCCGCACTGGCGCGCGGCAAAGGCGTGATCCTGCTGAGCGCGCATTTCACGACGCTCGAGATCGGGGCGCGCAACCTGACGATTCGCGGGCCGACGAACATCATGTATCGCCCGACGTCGAACCTCGTGCTGGAGCGCTTCCTGTCGCGCAATCGCAGCCATCATGCGAAGCGTGCGATCCCGCGCGATGACATTCGCACCTTGATCTCGGCGCTCAAGGCCAACGAAGTCGTGTGGTATGCGCCGGATCAGGCGTATCGCAAGAAGGGTGCGGAAATGGTGCCGTTCTTCGGCATCCCGGCGGCCACGAACACGGCGACATCGCGGCTGGCACGCATGACCGGTGCGGCGGTGCTGCCGTACTTTCAGATGCGGCTACCGGGGAGCAAGGGGTATCTGATGACGATCATGCCCGCGCTCGATGACTTTCCGAGCGATGACCCGGCGCGCGATGCGCAACGTTTCAACGAGCTGATCGAAGCGCACGCGCGCAAGGTGCCTGATCAGTACTTGTGGATTCATCGCCGCTTCAAGGGCATCGGCCCGGAGTATCCGAACTACTACGCGCGCAACGCCGCTGCTACGAAAAAGTGAGCGCGTCCCTCAAGAACCCCGAACACCCGCCAGCAGCAGCTGCCACTCGCGCTCCCCAAAGCTCATGGCCGGCCGCTGCGCCTTGAGCTTCTCCAACGAGCGGCGCAAGCGCGCGATCACCGCGGATTCCCAACTGCCGCGCGACCGAATGCGGCCGCGATCGAAATCGAGCAAGTACACCTCCTCGCCGACGAGCATGATGTTGTTCGCGTTCAAATCCGCGTGATGCACGCCCGCGGCGTGGAAGCGTCCGATCGTGTGGCCGATGTGCCGCCAGGTCGCCCCATCGAGCTCGCGCTCGGCGATGATCTCCGCGAGCGTTCGTGCATTCGGCAGCCGCACCGTGATGAGGTCCGCGCGATACAGCGCGCCTGTGCGCTCGAACCGCGCAGCGACCGGCGGCGGCACCGGCAATCCTTGCCCAAACAGCGCCGCGAGCAAGCGCCATTCTCGAAACGAGCGTGTTCGATGCGCGCCCGTCCACACGTACCGATCGCTCGAGATTCGCGCTGCGAAACCGCCGCGGCGGTAATGTCTCAAGATCCAGTCACCATCTTGCGTTCGCAACGCGCTCACGCTGCCGCGTCCGCCCGCAAACTCCTCGAGCGCGCCGCGCGCCGACCAGTAGTCGCGCGTGAATTGCGCGGCCTGCGGCTTACGCATTCGGGCAGCGTCGTATAGGATGCCGCCGCTGGAAACGGGCAGAAATTGCTCGACGATTGCAGTCATGCGGCGCTGGTTATGGGGCAAACGGGTTCGATTGGAACGACGAGAGGGAAGAGAATAGTCGATGGCCGCACAGACGCGTAGCTCGCACGAATCGGTTGCGCATTCGCACCGCTCGCCCCTCGACCGCTCCGCGCGATGACCTCACCGCTCACCTCCGTTCCCAGCTCCGTCTGCGTGCTGCGTCTTTCGGCGATCGGCGACACCTGCCACGTGCTGCCCGTCGTGCGCACCTTGCAGCGTGCGTGGCCGAACACTCGTTTCACGTGGGTGATCGGCCGCGTCGAAGCGAAGCTCATGGGGCGCATCCCCGACATCGAATTCATCGTCGTCGACAAAGGCAGCCACTGGTCGGCGGCCCGCACCCTGCGGCGCGCGATGCGCGGGCGCCGCTTCGACGTGCTCATGCACATGCAGCTCGCCTTGCGGGCGAGCCTGATGTCGATGCTCATCCCGGCGCAAGTGAAGCTCGGCTTCGATCGCGCGCGCGCGCGCGAGCTGCAATGGCTGTTCACGACGGCCCGCATTCAGCCCGCAGAGCGGCAGCACGTCCTCGATTCGCTGTTCGGCTTCGCCGAGAAGCTCGGCGTCTACGAGAAGATCCTGCGCTGGGACATTCCGCTGACGGAGGCCGAGCGCGAATACGCACGTGACCTGATTCCCGACGGCAAACAGACGCTCGTCATCAGCCCGTGCTCGAGCCATCGCTTGCGCAATTGGCGGCCCGAGTATTACGCGCAAGTCGCCGATTACGCCGTTGGCGCGCTCGGCATGCGCGTCGTGCTCGTCGGCGGGCGCAGCGAGGTGGAGAAGCGCATGGCCGAGGCGATCGCTACCCGGATGCGGCAGCCGTTCGAAAACAACGTCGGCCAGGACACGCTGTTGCAGCTGCTCGCGACGCTCGAACGTGCCACAGCGCTGCTGACGCCGGACTCCGGTCCGGCGCACATGGCCTCGGCCGTAGGAACGCCGGTCATCGGCTTGTACGCGGCGACGAATCCCGCCCGCAGCGGGCCGTACTTGAGTCGTCAGTGGTGCGTCGACAAGTACGACGCCGCGGCCCGGCGCGTGTTCGGCAAGCCGGCGCACGAGCTGCCCTGGACGACGAAGATCGAGCGCCCCGGGGTCATGGACCTGATCATGCCGGACGAAGTGATCCGCAAGCTGCATGCGCTGCTGCTCGCGCAAGCGCGCCCGCGACGCTGAAGGCACCCTCAGGAGCGCACCTCTTCCGCAGCGAGATCTGTGCGAGTGACGCACGCCTGGGCGCTCTTTCGATAAACTCGCGCAATGGCTGCCGTTCCGCCCCTCACCTTGCTCGTCATCGCGCGTAACGAAGCCGCGCACATCGCCCGCTGTTTGAACAGCGTGCCGTTCGCGGCCGAGAAAATCGTCGTCGATTCGGGCAGCACCGACGGCACGCAGCAGGTCGCGCGCGACTGTGGAGCGCGCGTCGTCGAACAAGCGTGGCTCGGCTTCGGCCCGCAACGCAATTTCGCGACGACGCAAGCGACGCATGAGTGGATCCTGTTCCTCGACGCCGATGAGGAACTCACGCCCGCCTTGGGCGCTGAGATCGTCCGCGAGCTGCCGAAACTCGCGAGCACCACCATGGCTGGCGCGATCCTGCGTCGTGAGGCCTGGTACATGGGCGCGCCGATGCGATGGTATCGACCGATGGTCGGCGAGCAGATCGGGCGTCTGTATCATCGCGACCGCGCGCGCTGGACCGAGGTGCGCGTGCACGAGTCGCTGCGCTTCGATGGCCGCACCGTGCTGCTGCGTGCGCCGTTCCGTCATCATCACAACCCGACGCTCGTCCACAAGCATCTGAAGATGCTGATGTACGCCGAGCTGAAATCGCTCGATCGCCTGGACAAGCGGCGCAGCCCGCAAATGTGGGCGACGCCTTTCGTCGGCTTCGCCGCGTTCGTCAAGGACTACGTGCTGCGCCTCGCGTTCCTCGACGGATGGCGCGGTTACATCGTCGCGCGCGTCGCTGCGTCGTATGCGATGTACAAGCGGATGCGCTATTACGAAATGGTGCGCAACCCGGAATCTGTGGAGCTCGGCCGCGCGCAATTGCGGCGTCATTCGTTGGATTCGTAATGCCGAAGAATTATCTGCTGTACGGCTCGGAACGTTACGCGCTCGCGATCCTGCGGCCGCTGCAGGCCGCGATTCGCGAGCGTGGCGATCGTGCGGCATGGTACTTCGATGGCCCGGGCGGAGCCGAGCTCGGCGCCGATGAAACCTGGCTCGAGACGGTGGGTGAGGTTCGCGACTTCAATCCCATCGCCGTGCTGACCTCGAGCAATCACGCGCCGCACTTCTTCCCGGGCGTGAAGACCGAAGTCTTCCATGGCTTCGATGCCGGCAAGCCGCGTCACATCTACGTTCGCGGCTTTTTCGATCTGTATTGCACGACGGGCCCGCGCGATACCGCGGCTTTCGAAAGCCTCGCCCGCAAGCTGCAGTTCTTCTCGGTGCACGAAACCGGCTGGCCGAAGCTCGATCCGTTCATGCGCGCGCATGCGACCACCGAGCCGCCGCCCGTGCGAGCACGCCCGGTGATCTTGTATCACTCGACGTTCTCGCCTTCGTGGAGCGCCGCGCCGATCCTGTACGACACCATTCGCGATCTCGTCCGCACGCAGCCGTGGGACTGGATCGTGACGCTGCATCCGAAATCGAGCGCGGAGACGGTCGCGCGCTACCGCGCGCTCGAATGCGACACGCTGCGCTTCGCGACCGAGGACAACATCCTCGACCTGTTCCCGCAGGTCGACCTCATGATTTCCGACACCTCCTCGGCGCTGAACGAGTTCCTGCTCACCTACAAGCCGGTCGTCACGTTCAAGAATCGCCGGCCGGGCCCGCAGCTGATCGACATCGATCGCCCGGAGCTGCTGCAGCCGTCGATCGAGCGCGCGCTCGCCCGGCCGCCGGAGCTGATGCAGGCGATCCGCGAGTATGCGGATGCGATCCATCCCTATCGCGACGGGCGTTCGAGCGAGCGCGTGCTCGATGCCGTCGATGCCTTCATCGCGGCGGGCGGCCGCAATCGCAAACCGCTGCCGCGCAACTGGTGGCGCAAGCTGAAGCTCCGCAAGCGAATCGGCTATTGGGGACCGGCGTAAGCGGCGGCGCGCGCATCGCGCTAGCTGCACCCATGAAGGGCGCGCCCGGTACTACTCCCCCAGCGCTCACAGCAGCTATCGATCGGCCCTGATCTTTCACGAGCGGCGCGCGGTCGCGCGCTTCCGGAAGCGCGGGTGAAGCTGCTAGCCTGCGCATCCTTAATTTTTTCCGGCCTGGCCCATGTCCGCTGACATCCACGTTCCTATTTCCCCTGGCGAGCTGATCGACAAGATCACGATCCTGCAGATCAAGTCGGATCGCATGACGGACCCCGCAAAGGTGGCGAACGTGCGCACCGAGCTCGGACTGCTGCAGGCGACGTGGCAGAGCTCGTCGCACTCGACGCACGACATCACCCAGGAATGGGCGGAGCTGCGACGCATCAACGAAACGCTCTGGGACATCGAAGACAAGATTCGCGACCAGGAGCGTGAGCAGCGCTTCGATCAGGAATTCATCGAGCTCGCACGCGCCGTGTACGTCACGAACGACGAGCGCGCAGCGGTGAAGCGGACGATCAATACGAAGCTCGGTTCGAGGATCGTCGAAGAAAAGAGCTACGCGAAATACCGCTGACGCGCGCGCAGCCCGGCTGCCGCCTCGCGCGTCCATTCCAGTCGCAGTCGCAGTCGCAGTCGCAGTCGCTCGAGGATGCGTCCCTTCCCCCGCGCCGCGGGGGGAGGACAGGAAGGGGGCTCTGGGTTCTTGGCTTCTAGGCTCCGCACCCCCCTCAGCGCCAGCTCACCGCTGCAACGTGTACTCCGCGCTGCAATACGGGCATTTCGCCCAGCCTGTCTTTTCGATCGGCAGGAACACGCGAGGGTGCGAGTTCCACAGGTGCATTCCCGGCATCGGGCATGACAGTGGCAGGTCTTCCATCGTGACCTTGTACTGATTCTGCGCGTTCGGCTGGATGAGCTTTTTCGTCGATTCGGCGGCTGACATGGTCGCGGGGCAGTAGCAGTTTCGGGGCCGGCATTATTCCACGGACGGAGGGCTCGCCGCAGCCGCGGCGCCTCGTCGCTTGGGATGAGGGTTGTCGCGACTGGTGAGACCCCCTCCCCGGCCCTCCCCCGCTTCGCGGAGGAGGGGGCAGA
>JAEYXD010000160.1 GCA_023428645.1 Pseudomonadota bacterium | reverse complement strand
GCCTACGACGGCACCGGTGTCCGCTTTGGCGACACAGCCGATCTGTCGCTGCTCGATCCCGGTGCCGCGGGCAGCGCGAAATTCGAACGCGAGTTCGTGAGCGAGGCACTCACCTGGCAGTACGACGACGGCACGACCCGTTGGCGCACGGCGTTCGGACACCTGGGCACCTCGCAGACCCTGCGCTTTGGCGTGCTCGGCGAGTACAGCAACAACGACTCCGACGTCTGGACCCTGCGCACGCAATACGAGCGCACGTTCGACGCGCATACGATCGCCGCGGGCGCGGAATTGCAGCGAGCCGTGTTCGATTTTTCGACCCGGGTGAGATACCGCAGCTGTTCGCGATTCACGCCGGGCTGCGACATCGATCGCGGCCCGATGACCGAAGCGACCGACGAGCTGCGGATGGACTCCGCGAACGTGTTCGTCGAGGACCGCTGGGCCATCACGGACGCCGTCGCGCTCACCGCGGGATTGCGCGCCGAGCGCCAGGACTTCCTGGACGAGTCGTATGTCGAGCCGCGCCTCGCGGCGCAATGGCAGCTCAACGAGCAATGGGACCTGCGCGCCCAATGGGGCCAGTATCGACAGCCGCCGCGTGTGTCGGAGCTGCGTCCGGTGTTCGGCAACGCCGCGCTCGACTCGCTCGAAGCGACGCACTACGTACTGGGCGCGACGCAGCGGATCAGCGATACCTGGTCGTGGAGCGCCGAGGCGTACTACAAGGATCTCGGCAAGATCATCGTCGATGTGCCGACCGACGAGCGCTTCGTGAATGGCGCGAGCGGCAATGCGTACGGCCTCGAGCTCATGCTCAACAAGAACCGCGCGCCGTACGTGCCTGGCTCGCACGATCGCTTCTACGGGTGGTTCGCGCTCGGCCTCACCAAGACGCAGCGCGACAACGATCTCAACGGCACGAGCGCCGTGTTCGATTACGACGCACCCATCGTGGCGAACCTGGTCGTGAACTATCGCTGGAACGTCGCGTGGGACGCCGGGCTGCGCTGGCAGTTCCGCAGCGGCATGCCGTATACCCCGATCGTCGGCAACCGCCGGAATCCGGATTACCCCGATTACTACCTGCCCGTCTATGGCGAGCTGAACGCGTCGCGGGCCTCGCCCTATCACCGGCTCGACTTGCGTGTGGAGCGGCAATTCGTCGGACCCCGGCTGCAGGGCAGCGTGTACCTCGACATCATCAACGCCTATGCGCGCGAGAACGGCGGCGCGGTGCGCTACAAGCCGGTGCCGAACTCATCGAGCTATGAGCTGGAAGAAGAGGAACAACTGCCGCTGCTGCCATCGCTCGGCATCAAGCTGATCTTCTAAAGCCGGCCGATCCGCTCGCACGTCGGGAGCCACAGCGCTCGCGGCGCTTGGAAACGATGGGACTCAGCCATGGGCAAGGCACATCGAACACGCGGCACGGAGTCGTGCCGCTCACCGTGCCTGCTTCACCGCCAGCACGCCATCCATCCTGAGCTCCGCCTTGAATCCGGCGCGGCGGAGCCGGTCCGCCACCTCGCTGGGCACATCGCGTCCGCTCGTCAGCTTGTTCGGCGTGCCGGTGTAATGAAACAGCCGGGCACCCCGCTTCAACACCCGCGCCAGTTCCGAGTAGAACGCGAGTGAATACAGCTCGCCCGCGATCCCGAAGCGCGGCGGATCGTGGAGCGCGGCATCGAACGACGCGCTCTCGAGCGTCGCGATGCGCTCGGCGACATCCGCGTTCTCCAAATGCAACCGCGCGGCGTCCGCCGCGGGCGACCAGGGATTCAAGGTGCGCAGCCAGATCACGTCCGCGCTCTTCTCGAAGGAGCGCACCAGGCGCGCGCCGCCGCCGAGACACCATGCGGCGAAGTAGCCGAGCCCGCCACAGGTATCCAGGATCGCCTTGCCCTGCGGCTCGATCAGTTTCACCTTGCGCTCCGCATCTTCATACGGCGACACGCGCGCGGTCGGCAGCATCTTGATGCCGTCGATCTCGAACGTCGGCGGTCCCCACGGCGTCGGCACCAACTTGAACAATGCGCCCGAGTAGCGCGCGATGGGATGAAACGCCTCCGACCGCCAGAAGTAGATCGTTCGATCCTTGCAGCGCTCGAGGTAGGGATAGCGCTGCCCTCGCCACTCCCAGGCGTCCGCCTGGAGGTTCACCAATGTGCGCGAGCGGCCCAAATCCAGCGAGCATTCCACGGCGGCGATGTTCTTCTGGCGCGCGCGCACCAGCTCGGTGTGGACCTCGAGCGTGACGAGCGGTCCGGCTGCGGTGAGCTCGCTCATGGGCTCAACTCGGGCGGCCGTTCGCATCGCGTCGCTTCGGCAATGCCTGGATCTCGCGCGCGAGCGCCTGGCCCAGCTCGTCGATCGTGTTCGCCTTGTAGACGAGCTGATTGATACGCAAGCGCTCGGCGGTCTCGAGGTCCTCCGGACGAATGTAGCCGGACGTCATGATGACCGGTACGTCCGCCCGAATGCGGCGCGCCTCGATCGCGACCTCCTGCCCCGACATACCGGGCATCGAAAGGTCGGTGACGAGAACGTCGAACGCCTCCGGCTGCGCACGAAACGCGCTCAGCGCCGCCGCCGGATCCGAGAATCCGCTGACGTCATAGCCCATTCTGCGCAGCGCACGCTCCACCAGGAACACGAGCGCCTCTTCGTCGTCGACGTACATCACGTGCTCGCCGTCACCGCGCGCCTTCGCCTCCGGCACGGGCGCAACCTCGTGGTCGACCGCGGCGGCTGGCAAAAGGACTGTGACCGTCGTGCCCTCATTGACGCGACTGCGGATCTCGATGTCGCCGCGATGGTTCTGCACGACCCCGTGCACGACGGACAGGCCGAGTCCGGTACCCTCGCCGGGCTGCCGGGTCGTGAAGAAAGGATCGAAGGCGCGCTTCAACGTCGCTGCGTCCATGCCGCAGCCGTTATCGCTGACCGTCAACCGCAGGTAGTCGCCGGCGGGCAATGCCATGGCCGTCCGGCCTTCGGCGAGATGCACGCCATCGAGCTGCACGCGAACGCTGCCGCCGCGCGCCGGCAGCGCATGCGCTGCATTCGTCACGAGATTCATGACGATCTGATGAAACTGAGTCGAGTCGCCAGCGAAGCGCGGCGTCGCCGCGCTGAAGTTCACCTCGATCGCCACGGACGGCGACAGTGTCGCGCGCAGCATGGCCATCGCCTCGCGGGTGACCTCGATCGCATCGACGAGCTCCCGCTTGGGCGGCGCATGGCGACTGAACGTGAGGATCTGCCGCACCAGCTCGATCGCTCGATGACTCGCCTTCTTGATTTCGCTCAGATGCGTGCGAGTCGTGTCGTCGAGCGAGGACTCCTGCAGCGCGAGCCCGGCGTTGCCGGAGATCGCGGCGAGAATATTGTTGAAATCGTGCGCGATGCCGCCGGCCAGTGTGCCGAGCGCCTGCATGCGGTGCGCCTGATTCAATTGCGTGACGAGCCGGGTGCGCTCGGCTTCGGCCTGCACGCGCAGCGTGATGTCGTGAATCGAGCCGACGAAGCTGGTACACGCGCCGGTCGAATCGAAGATCGGCGCCACCGTCATTTCGACGTGCTTCGTCCCGGCGCGCGACGGGATCACCATTTCCCACGTCACGGGGGTACGGCTCTCGGAGGCCGTGCGATAGCGTTCGAGCACGGGCTCGCGTATCGAGGCCGGCAGCCGCTCGTTGAGCACCTTGCCGACGTACTCCGACGCCGGTGCGCCGAAGAGATCCGCGAACGCGCGGTTGACGGAGGCGAAGCGATAACGGGTCCCCTCCTCCACGCGCAAATAAAAGATCGCGTCCGCGACGGTGCTGTGTATGAGCTCGTGCAATTGCGCCAACTCCCGTGCGTGAGCTTCGCTGCGGCGCAGCTCGTGCTCGGTGCGGTGGCGCAGAATGGCGATCGAGGCGAGATCCGTCGCGACGTTCACCCACTCGAATTCATGAGGGCCGGGTCCGCGCGGCTCGCGGTAATACATCGCGAACGTCCCCAGCACCTCTCCGCTCGGCCCGAGGATCGGCGTGGACCAGCACGCCTGAAGCCCATGCGACAGGGGCACGTCCCGATGGAGCGTCCACAACGGATGCGTGGCAATGTCCGCGACGATCACGCGCTGGCCGGTGAATGCCGCCGTGCCGCACGAGCCCGCCGCCGGACCGATCTCGATACCGTCGATCGCGCGGTTGTACTCCCCGGGAAGGCTGGGCGCCGCGCCGAGACGCAGGTACTTGCCGTCCGCGAGTAGGAGGATGGAGCACAGCATCCCCGGCGCCTGCCGTTCGATGAGCAGCACGATCTCGTCGAGCAGGCGTGGCAAATCGGCCCCACGCGCGATGCTTTCGAGCACCGCGCGTTGACCGGCATCCAAGGTGTGAATTGAGCTGTTCAAGGTGAACAGCGATTGTCACACGCCGGCGCGAGGCGGCGTCAATCTCTGCGCGGCCTGCCGCGACGAGCGGCGTCCTGGGTGCAAACAGGCCGCCCACGAGCACGTGGACGGCCTGCGCCGGGTCACCGCCCGATCAACGCCAGGTCGCGGCGAACGACAGTTTGAACATTCGCGTCGGCTGGTAGTACGAGCGAATCATCATGAACTCGGGATTCGGCACGAGGTTCGCGCCGATGTTCTCCTCGCGCTTGTCTGGGTTCGCCCAATTGAACACGTTCAAGATGTCCGCGCGCAGGCGCAGACCGACATCGCCGCCGAACGTAAACTGCTTTTGCAGCGCCATGTCGAACTGCTTGAAGCCCAGCGTCGTGTCCGGTTTGACGGGATCGGGATAGCAATACCGATCGCCCGTGGATTCCGGATCGTTCAAACAGTTGTTGATCGGGAAGTAGCGCGGCGTCGCCAGCGTGAGCTTCGTCGACAGCGTGATCTCCCACGGAATGTCGAAGATGCCGGTCGCGACGAGACGGTGCTTCGGCACCCCCGTCGATGTCTTGAAGCCGAATTCCCGCGGCGAGGGATAATCGAAAATGTAGGTATCGTCCGCGCTCGCGACGTTCATGCGGTTCTCTTCGGCATCCGTGCCGGTGTACGCAAAAGTCGCACCCCAACCCGACTCGCGCGTGTATGGCTTCTCGATCGACAGCAGCAACTGGCTGGTACGCGTCTCGATGCCGTTGTTGCCGATGATGAGCCTGCCGAGTCCCGGAATGTCGTTACCCCAGGGCTGGCCGCCCCACGTCGTGCCCGGCTCACGGAATTGGCCGTCAGGCCAGCGATTGCCGAGCGCGAAATAAATACCGTCTTCCGACTTGATGTACGACAGCGTCACCGACGTGATCCAGTCCGTCTCGGCGACGACGATGCGATTGCGCATGCCGAGACTGAATTGATCCGAGTACGGCGTTTTGATGTCGTTGTTCAGCATGAACACTTCGCGCCCGAGCTGCGGGTTCGACGCGATCAGCGCGGTCAGCGTGTTGACGTCGTAGTACGACGCATCCCAGGGGAGGCAGTTGCCGGGATTGGATTGCGGCGGGCACGGCCGCGTCGGTGTCGAGAAGAAGCGCGTGTACTCGGGGAACGAGCCCTTGAAGGTCTCGCGCGCCATGTATTCGAACACGTTGCGATCGTAGGAGCGGCCGGCGCCGCCGAACACGACGTGGCGTTGCTCGCCTGTGAGGTCGTACGAGAAGCCGAGGCGCGGCTGGATGCCGCCGTCGAACGCATCCCGATTCTTGCCCGTGCTGATGTAGTCGTTGATGTCGATGCCGGCAAGCGCGAGTGTCTGCGCGTAGGTCTGTCCGGGCGCCGCGGTGGGGTGAATGACAACGCCATCGCGCACGAGGCCGCCATTCGTATCCAGGCGATTCAGACCGGCGACGACGTCCTGCGGCGTGACGTAATCGAGATAGCCCGGCGTCTCTTCGTAGTCGTAACGCAGGCCCAGATTGACCTGCAGCCGATCGGTGACATCCCAGTCGTCCTGGAGGTACAAGCCGTACTGCTTGTTGCTCGACTCGATATTCGTGTCGTCGAGGAACGGCAAGATCGCGCCGAAGCGCACGCGCCATGGGATCACTTCGGCCGCGGGATCGTTGACGTCGAGCGCGTAATAGGGATTCGCGGGTGTGCCGGTGCGCACGCTCAGGTCGATGCGCTTGAACTTCACGCCCGTCTTGACCGTGTGATGGCCCAGCCACTCGAATGAGTTGAATGTGAGATCGTTCTGAAAGCCCCAGCCCTTCTGGCCGCGCTCCTCGTTCGCGACCGCGCCGCCGTACGTCAGCACGAGCCGCTGACCTTCGTCAGTGATGCCGTTGAACAGCTGGAACCCGGGCCCGGCGACGTTCGGCAGGAACTGAAAGCTGGAATCCTCGTACGTGAAATGCATGTCGTTCAGGAAGAAATCGCCCGTGTACTGATAGCGCAGGTCGTAGCGATTGTCCTTGTTGTCCTTCAACGTGCCGTGCTCGGGCGGCTCGTGGTCGCCGAACACGAGCTCCTCCTCGTCGCGCAGCTTGGCCGAAAGCTCGAGCAGATGCGCATCGCCCAGGTTCCAGCTGAGCTTGCCGAACACGAGATCCTGCTCGAACGGCTGCGAGAAATTGCCGAGCATGGCCGCATAGCGAGGCTGCAGAGCGTCCGCGGTGAATCCCGTGCCCGTGCCTGGGAACACACGCTTGGGTGACTCGAAGCTCTTTGCTTCGTACGTGACGAAGAAGTGCATGCGATCCTGGATGATCGGCCCGCCGATCGCCACGCCATACTGCTCCTGTTCCGAGGGCGACTTGCGTCCTTCCGCCGCCTCGAACGGATCGGAGGCGCGCCAGCTTTCGTTCGTGCGATCCCAGAACGCCTCGACCTCCAGCTCGTTCGTGCCAGACTTCGTCGCGGCGACGATCGCCGCGCTGCTCAACTGATCGAACTCCGCCTTGTAGTTCGAGGTGATGACTTTGTACTCGCCGATCGCCAGCTGCGGGAACGGATTGCCGCGCGTGCCGCGCGCGTCGGGACCGCCGCCGTCGGCAAGCGAGCCCTGGCCGCCGACACCACCGCGCGAGACGTAGTTCTTCTGGCCCACACCGTCGATGAAGACGTTCACGCCGTTCGACGATTGTCCGCCCGCCCGCAGCTCGGTCGAGCCATCCGAGCTTTGCATGAATTGCACGCCGGGGATCGTATCGGCGAACTCGAGAAAATTGCGCGAGCTTTGCGGCAGCATCTCGATCTGTTTGAGCGAGACGTACGAAGCGACTTCGGAAGTCTTCGTTTCATACAGCCGCTCCGCCGACACGGTGATCGACTCGAGATCGCGCGCCGGCGTCGCGCCTGTCTGCAGGTCCAGCGAGGCGACCTGACCCACCTGGAGTACGACGATTCGCGACGCGGACGCGCCGCCGGCATTCACGTCAATCCGATATTCGCCAGGCGGCAGGCCGATGAGCGAGTACGTTCCACCCGCTCCCGTCTGCACGCTGCGACTCAATCCGGTCGCCGTGTTCGTCGCCGTCACGGTGGCGCCGCTCGCGGGCGCGGCGTCGGCAACGACCTGGCCGCGCAACGTCGCGCTCACCGATTGACTGAACGCATGCGGCATGCCGACGAGCAGCGCCGCCGCGACCGCCGCACGCACCACGTGGCGCGCGGGCGATCGATACTTGTTCAAGGACCTCATGGTATCCCCCAATCAAATGACGCAGGTCACGCGTGCGAGCTCGAATGAGCATCCGTTCAAAGCTCGTTCTGACTTGTTGAGCGATGCAGCAACATTCCCGGCAACAAACTCGAGCTGCGTGAAAGAAGTTCCGCGTGCACATCCGCGCTGGTCCACTCGCGCGCGC
>JAEYXD010000140.1 GCA_023428645.1 Pseudomonadota bacterium | reverse complement strand
TAGGCTCCTTGCGCGCGCGCAGCGTCCGCGTCTTGAATCCGGGCGGCTTCACGATCAAGAGATCGCAGGTCGTCTCGTGAACGATGCGCTCGGCGGTATTGCCGACGACGAATCCCGTCAGCCACCGCCGGCTCAGCGCGCCGAGCACGAGCGTGCTCGCGCCCAGCTCGGTCACGAGCGCGGGCAACGCCCGTTCGGCGAGTCCGTCCACGAGATGAATCTCCGCCGCGTCGACGGCGGCTTTGTCGAGCACGGCGACGATGCGTGCACGCAGCTCGCGCTTCATCCGTTGCCGCTCCTTCACGGTGATCGGGCCGAGCGGAAATGCGCCGTCCGCAACGCAATGAGCGACGTGACACTCCGTGTTCAATCCGGCCGCGATGGTCGCGGCGACTTTCGCAAGCTCCGTGTCCAGCGCCGCGGGCTTGTCGTTGCGATGGGTCGGATCCACCGCGGCGACGACGGGACCCGCCGCCTTCGCGCCGGTGCGCACGATCAGCAACGGCCGGGCGCAGTGGCGCATCAGTTCCCAGTCGTTTTGCTTGAGCACGGGCGTCCGATTCGCGCGCGGCTGATGCGCGCCGACGACGATGAGGTCCGCGTCATCGCGGGCCGCCGCGCGAATGATCGCGGCGAACACCGGCTCTTCCCACACGACCGCCGCGCGCGCCTCGACGCCGCGCTTCGCGAGCTGCGCGCAGAGGCGCGTGAGGCGCGCGTGCCGCGCGGCGACGAGTTCGCCGCGGGACTTCGCGAGTCTCGCGGAGTCGAAGAACGGCTGCCCGCTCGAATAGGATTCGAACGCCGAGTGGAACAGGATCAGCTTGGCGCGCAGCGCTGCCGCCAGCGTCGCCGCACGGTCGACGGCCGGCTGCATCCGCTCGTCCGGCGCCGCGACGCCGACCAGAATCGTCCGAATTTTCTTGGCTGCCATGAGGTTTCGATGATCGCGAACGAGACCGCGCCGACCATAGCCCGATTCGCGCGCGACTTGAAGCCCGGCTCCGCTCTGACGCCTTGGGGAATACCGACGACAATGACGTCATGGCTGTCTTGAATCATCTCCGACGCGCAGGCGTCGGTCCGGCGTTCACCTGCTTCGTCGCGGTACTGCTGACCGCGTGCGGCGGCCCCCGCACGCGTGAGCCGCCGCTCGACCCGGACGTCGCGCGGGCGAGCATTCAAGCACGCTTCCCCGCGGGCGTGACGAATCCCGCCGCATGGGCGCAGGACATCTTCGCGGCGTTCGAAGCACTGGAGATCCGGCCGACGGCCGAGAATACCTGCGCGGTGATCGCCGTGACCCAGCAGGAATCCACGTTCCAGGCCAATCCGCCGGTGCCGGGCCTCGGCAAGATCGCGCGGCGCGAGATCGAGGCGCGCGCTGAGCGCTATCGCGTGCCGAAGCTGCTCGTCAATGCCGCGCTCGCGCTGCAATCGCCCAACGGCAAGACCTATGCGCAGCGGCTCGACAGCGCGAAGACCGAGCAAGAGTTGAGCGAGACGTTCGAGGACTTCATCGACATCGTGCCCCTGGGGCGCCGCCTGTTCGCCGGCTTCAATCCCGTCCGCACTGGCGGTCCGATGCAGGTGAGCGTCGAGTTCGCGGCCGAGCACGCGCGCCGGCGCGCATATCCCTATCCGATTCCCGACTCGATCCGCCGCGAAGTCTTCACGCGGCGCGGCGGCCTGTATTTCGGAATCGCGCACCTGCTCGACTATCCGGCGGATTACACCGCGATGCTGTATCGCTTCGCGGACTTCAATGCCGGACATCACGCGAGCCGCAACGCGGCGTTTCAGAACGCGCTCGCGATCGCGTCGCAGACGAAGCTGGCGCTCGACGGCGATCTCATCATTCACGGCAGCGACGAACCGAGCCGCACCGAACTGGCGGCGCGCAAGCTCGCGCGGCAGCTCGACATGAGCGACCGGGACATCCGGCGCGATCTCGAGCGCGGCACCACTGACGCTTTCGCCAGCGCGAAGCTCTACCGCCGCGTATTCGAACTGGCGGACGCGGCGCGCGGCACGCCCGTGCCACGCGCGCTCGTGCCGAAGATCCGGCTGCAGAGTGCGAAGATCACGCGCAATTTGACGACCGAATGGTTCGCGCAGCGCGTGAACACGCGCTATGAGCAGTGTCTACGTCGAAAATGACCGCTTCGACCCGCGTGTCGTGGCCGCCGCTCGTCCCGCGCCGGTGCCCTTCAGCACTTGCCGAATGCCGGTGGAAGCGAGGTTGTAGCTCTCCGGTGCGACGCAAATGAGATTGCGGCCGCCCTCCTTCGCGTCATAGAGCGCGGCATCCGCGCTCGCGATGATCTCTTCGAGGAAGGCCGGATCGCCTTCGTTCGTCGCGAGGCCCGCGCTCAGCGTCACGCGGATCTCGTCCTCGGGCGCGCCGCCCTTCACGTTCCATGCGGCGATACGCACGCGCTCCACGATCTGCAGCGCGACGTCGAGCGTCGTGTTCGGCAGCACGAGCAGAAACTCCTCCCCGCCCCAGCGTCCGAGCACGTCGGAATCGCGCAGGGTCTGACGACCGACGCGCGCGAACTCCCGCAGCACGTTGTCGCCGACCGCGTGGCCGAACCGATCGTTGATGCCCTTGAAATGGTCGAGATCGAGAATGCCGATCGTGAGCGGAGTGCACTGGCGGCGCGCTAGATCGAACGCTTCGCTCGCCAGCTCGAAGGTGCGGCGACGGTTCGGCAATTGGGTCAGGTCGTCCTGTTGCGCGAGTTTCGCGAGCAGCTGCTTCTTCTTCTTGTTCGCGAGCAGCAGATACGTGAGCAGCCCGATCATGCAGATGCCCGCGGCAGCCGCTGCGAGCATCCACTGCAGCCGCGCGGACTGAGCCTCGAGCCGCTCGTTCTTGATCTCGAGCTCGCGCTGCAGGAACGCGTTGCGCTCCACTTCACGGTCGGTCTCGAAGCGCGCGCGGAGCGCGGCGGCGTCGGTCTCGCGGTCCGCCTCGCTCGCGGCCTTGAAGCGCTGCATGTGATTCTGGAAATCCGCGAATGCCTTGTCGTACTGCCCGAGCGCCGCGTGAGCACGAGCGCGCAGCTCGTAGACCTGAACGAGCCGGCGCGGCACGACATCGCGGCCGTCCTGATCGAGCACGCGGTCCAGGCGCTGCAGCGCGACCGCCGGCTGGCCTTCGAGCAAGTCGAGATGCGCAAGGCCGGTCAACGCCTGCTTCAACGGCTCGACGGAGGCTTCCTGCTCGAACGTCCGCAGCGCCGCCGCGCATTGCGCGCGTGCCAGTGCGAGCGCGCCGAGCTCGATGTTCGACTGACACAGCAGCAAGTCGTCGTAGGCGACCCCGAAGGCGTCGTTCATGGCCACGCTGATTTGCCGCGAGGCGGCGAGCTCGGCGATCGCCTGCTCGTGATCGCCCATCTCGCGCAGGATCGCGGCGCGGATGAAGCGGCTCGTCGCGAGATTGAAAGTAGCACCGCGCTGCACGTCCCAATCGATCACTTCCTGATTGAGCGCGAGCGCCTGCTGGAAGTCGCGCACGTCGCGCATCACGATCGACAAGGTGTCCGCCGCGAGCACGCGTTGCGGCCGCCGGGCTTCTCCGGCGCTCATGCCGTAGGCGCGCGTGAGATGCACGCTCGCACGGTCGGTGCGATCGGCCTGGTGCGCAAGCTGCCCCAGCGCAATGAGCAAGCACGCCTCCGCGGGGGAGCCCGGCTCCTGGATGCTGCGCACGGCCTCGACGCGTTCGAGCGCCTTCGGCACGCTCGCCTCATCGAACGTATTCGCGGTCCAGGACATCAACAAGTTCACGTACACGGGGCTGCGCAGATCCGGGACGAGCGCCATGCCTTGTTCGGTCATCGCGCGCACGTCCTCGTAGCGCTCCATGACGCTCAACGATTCGGCAAGCACCGCCATGAGCTCTGCTCGCCTGAAGGGATGTTGGTCGCGGGCGCTGTCGAGCCGCGCCTGCAGGTCGCGCACGACGGCGCCCGGGTTGCTGCCCACACGCTGCTCGTAGCTGCGAATTTCGGGATCTGCGCTCGGCAGGCAGACCGCGCCTGCCGCCCCACACGCCAGGGCGAGCGCGAGCATCACCGCGGAACGTGCGGCGTACGCAAAATTACAATTCGCTGTGAGGGTGGCTGCGGGCATGGAGCGCGAACGTTAGCCGGACGGCACCGCCGGCGCTTTACACGAGATCACGTCCGCCCGGCATCCGCCTGAATTTGCGACGCAGGTCGCAAATTTTTGCGGTTATTCCCCGATCGGCTCCGCACCGACGCGCACGATGATCGCCTTCAGCTGCTCGGTGGCCTCCTCGAGCAGCGCGGCGTCCGCGCATCGCAGGACGAGTGTCGTGCCGTAACGGCCGTCGCGATCGAACGGATAGCTGCCGATCTCGACCATCGGATACGCCTGCTGCAATCTCGCGAGCGGATCGGCGATCGCGCTTTCGCCCAGGTAGGCGGTCACGGATCGAGACTGGAGCACGGCGCCGCCGCGCAGCTTCGAGCCGAGCGTTGCCAGCATCGCGCGCATGACGACCGGGATGCCCGCGAGCACGTAAACGTTGTCGACGTAGAACCCGGGCGGACCACCGGTGCTGTTTTCGATCAGCTGCGCACCTTGCGGGACGAGCGCCATGCGCATCCGTGCCGCCATGATCTCGGGCGACGCCGCCCGCTGGCGCAGCAGCGCGGCGATGTGCGGGTGCTCGACGAGCGGCACGCCGAACGCCCGCGCGATCGATTGCGCGGTGATGTCGTCGTGCGTCGGCCCGATGCCGCCGGTCGTGAGCACGTAGTCGTACTTGGCGCGCAGCTCGTTCACCACCGTGACGATCGTCGTTTCGACATCCGCGATGACGCGCGCTTCGGCGATCCGAATGCCCCACTGCCCGAGGCTCAGAGCGATGTCGCGCAGGTTCGTGTCTTGCGTGCGACCCGACAGGATTTCGTTGCCGATGATGACGACGGCGGCAGTGACAATTCGGTCGCTCATCGATGCCCCGGAGCAATTTTTTCGATCACGACAGTATGCCGGATGGTACGCGCCGGCACACGCAAGCGAGCCGCCACCACGCAAACCCGGATTGCATTGGTGCGTTCGCTCCGCGGTGCGCTAGCCTAGCGGCCAGTCATCCCCCGACAAGGTGCCGCATGCGATCCGCCATTCTGCCTTTCGCGACAGTGACTCTCCTTGGGACATTGCTCGGCAGCGCCCTCCCTGCCGCCGCCACCGATCTATTGGCGAGCCGGCAGACCGGCGCGTCCAAGGTGGCACGCGCGGGGGAGCCCCGTTTCCGGGAGCTTTATAAGGAGTTGGTCGAGATCGATACGACCCTGTCGGCCGGCTCGTGCACGCGCGCCGTGGAGGCCATGCGCGACCGGCTCGCGGCCGCGGGTTTCCCCGCGACCGATCTGCATTTGATCGTACCGCCGGGCCGGCCGAAGGACGGCAATCTGGTCGCCATACTGCCCGGCACCGATGCGCGGGCGAAGGCGATCATGCTGCTCGCACACGTCGATGTCGTGGAAGCGAAGCGGGAGGACTGGGAGCGCGACCCGTTCAAGTTGACCGAAGAGAACGGCTTCTTCTATGCGCGCGGTGCTTCGGACGACAAAGCGATGGCGGCGATCTTCACTGACGCCATGATCCGCTACAAGGAAGAACGCTACCGCCCGCAACGCACGCTCAAGCTCGTGCTCACGTGCGGCGAGGAAACGCCGAACACGTTCAATGGCGTGCAGTACTTGATCCAGCACCACCGCGAGCTGATCGAGGCGGAGTTCGCGCTCAACGAGGGTGGGGGCGGCCGTTACGACGCGGCGACCGGCAAGTATCAGTACAACGGCATTCAGGCGGGCGAGAAGCTGTATCAGGACTTCACGCTGGAGACGACGAATCCGGGCGGGCATTCCTCGCGCCCGACGCCGGACAACGCGATCTATCAGCTCGCAAGCGCGCTCGCGAAGATCGAGGCGCACGAGTTCCCGATCGAGTTCAATGCCACGACGCTCGGCTACCTCGACAAGTTCGGCGCGATCGTCGGCGGTCCGGTCGGCGCGGACATGCGGGCGGTGGTGGCGAGCCGCGATGGGGCGGCGATCCAGCGGCTGAAGCGAGATCCGAGCTTCAACACCATGATGCACACCACGTGCGTGGCGACGCTGGTGAACGGCGGACACGCGAACAACGCCTTGCCGCAACGAGCGACGGCGAATGTGAACTGCCGGATCTTTCCGGGTCATGCGCCCGAGGAGATTCGTCAGGCACTGATCAAGGTGATCAACGATCCGGGCGTGAAGGTGACGTTTCAGGCCGAGCCCGAGCAGGCGGGTCCGCCGCCGCCGCTGACGCGCGAAATTCTCGGTCCGATCGAGAAGCTCACGGCCGAGATGTTCCCTGGCGTGCCGGTCGTGCCGGCGCAAGCCGCGGGCGCGACGGATGGGCGTTTTCTCACACCGGTCGGCATTGCGACTTATGGCGTGTCGGGCATCTTCTCGGACGGCGCGACAACCAACGCGCACGGGCTGAACGAACGGATCCGCGTGCAGTCGCTCATGGAGGGTCGCGAGTTTCTGTATCGGCTGACTAAGCTGTACGCGGGCGGCAAGTAAGCCCGTCTTGCGCAGGGCACGGAGCGCACGCGATGCGCTCCGGGTGGGGCCGCGCATGCGCGGCCTCGCCACGCTCCGCGCGACTCTCGCCTCCGAGGACCGTTACTTCATCACGCCCTTGCGATACTTCCCGTAGAGCAGCTCCTCCACGAACTCCACGCACTTGAAGTCGAGCAGCTGCATGTTCTTATCGAGCCGGCGATAGAGCGGCATGCTGATCTTCCAGGGACGCGTGAAGGTGTCCGGATCCGTGATCGTCGCCTCGTACATCAACACGTTCGCGCCTTGCGGCGTGTAGCGCTCCGTCACCTTCATCGCCGGGCCATGAAAGTTACCGGCGCTGTCGAACCACGTGTCCTCCATCTGCGACGTGACGTCGATCACGAGCGTATCGCCTTCCCAGCGCGCGAGGTTGTAGCCCATCCAGGTGTCGACCGGCGCCTCGGTGCCCGCCTTGTTCAAGTACACGATCCGGTCCGCGCCCGCGAACTCATACGTGAATAGCAGCGTGTTCGGCTCTTGCACGATCTGAAACGGATGCGGCAGATACGTCGCGCGAGGCACGCCCGGCAGCTTGCATTGCACGAGCGGATCGAGCGCGAGCCATTGCTGCTTGTTCTCATCGCGCTTCTTCAGCGCTTCCGGCCGGTACGGGATGCGGCCTCCCTCCACGACCCCGAGCCCGCCGGGAATCGCGCCGAGCGCACCCATCGATACGACCGGGCCGGGTTCCGCGTTGTGCGGCTCCAAATTCCAATGCGCCGTGCCCATCGTTTGCCAGATGCCGTTGAGGTCGGGTTTCCCGTTCGGCGTGCGGGGAACCTTGTCTTGCGACACCGCGAGAGCGGGCGTGAGCGCAATGACGGCGGAAACAATGATTGAAGCACGAAACATGAGGTGTCCTGTTGCTGTGTGAGGCTGGTGGCGGCGCCGCCCACCCTCCCCGCGCCGCGAGGAGGGTGAACTCGGGTCGCCGATGCGCGGATTACGGCGCTGCTTTTTGCTTCGCGGCCGCTTCGCGTTCTTCCATGCGCGCGCCCTGGAGAATGTTCACCATGCCGTAGTTGCCTTCGTGGCACGCGTACTCGTGCAGCTCGCCAGACTCGCGCACCATCGGCACGAGCACGGTGAACGGCCGCGTGAAGGTCTTCGGATCATCGATCGTGAATTCGTAGTTGACGCGATCCGCCCCGACGCGCGTGAAGCGCTCCGTGAGCTTCATGTTCGAGCCGATGCCGGCGCCGCGAAACACGTTCGTCTTGTCCGTGAAGTTGGTCGTTTCGACGACGAGCGTGTTGCCTTCCCAGCGACCGCGCGAATCGCCCGACCATTGCCGTAAGGCCGGATCGAGATGCGGCCGGCCGTCGAGCGGCACGATGCGCGCATCGTGAATCATCTCCGTCATGATCACGATGTGCGTCTTCGATTGAATGATCTGCACATTGTTGTTGTACATGCTCGGCATGAACGGCGGGCCGGAGTTGAAGCCCATGAGGCAGCGCTCCGACAGCCCACGATCCTCGGGACCGTCCTTGCGAACGCCACCAACGCGGAAGCGCACCGGACGTTGACCGCCCGTATCCGGACCCAGGCCGCCGTTCTCGGGTTTCACCCCCGGCTGCAGCGGCGGCAATCTGCCGTCTGGCGGATCGATGACGAGCGACGTGCGCAGATTCGCGCCTTGATCGTTGTCGTCGACCCAGAACTGGTTGTACCCGCCGACGCCGCCGCTGCCGCCGGTCGTGTTGTCCGCCTCGTGGGCGCGCGCCTCTTCCTGTGCGCGCAGCTCGTCGTACTCCTCCTTGGTCATGAACTCACGGCCTTTGAATCGCGCCGGCCGTTCGAGCGGCGTATCCGAACTGAAGTTCCACACGCCGCGCAGATCCGGATGACCGAACTCCGTCTTTGGCGCGACGTATTTCTTGCCGCCCTGATTGCGGGCCGGCTCGGTGGCCTGCGCCGCAATCGACAGCGCGCAGAGCACGCCTGCGACGAGTAGATGACTCAACTGCCGGTGATGGATCGCTGGAATGGACACGAAAATTCCTCTGGCAACTTGGCCACGGCGCGCGGCAGCGAATGGTGTCTGCGCCGAGGGAACGGGGTCAACCGGCCGGCGTGAAGATGAGTAAACGCTCGCGCGGGTCGCTGGCCAGCGAAGGCGCCTGTACTGCTAGGCAAGATTGAATCGCGCCTAGCCTTGCTTGCCCTGCCTTGCTTGCTTGCCTTGCCTGCCTTGCTTGCTCACCTTGCTTGCTGGTCTTGCTTGCCCTGCCTTGCGTGCAGCGTCATGCCGACCACGTGCAGCTGCAAACGACGAGTCGCTCGCGCTTTCGGCATCGCTGCTCTCGCCTACGTTGCGTCAGGGCGAGCTCGTGCGGCACCCGCGCGAGAGCCAGCGCAAGAAGCGCGAGATCGCAACGCACGTCCAGTGCAGCACGGCAAGCAGCGCGGCCGACATCCACTGGCGGTCGAATCGCATGACGAAGCGAGAAAGCTCATTGCCAAGCCTTTAATATGTACGGCCCGACCTCACACCATTCCGACCCCACGCTGCGCGTCGTCGCGCGGCTGTAAGCGATTTTTGCCACTCGACTCGTCGTTGCACCTGACTCATGCCGAAATATCAGCTCCTGATCTTCGATTTCGATGGCACGCTCGCGGACAGCGCACGCTGGATGATGCGGACCATGAACGAGATGGCCGATCAATTCGGCTGGCGCAAGGTGTCGGATCAGGAAATCGAGATGCTGCGCGGGAAGAACAACAAGGAGATCGTTCGTTATCTCGGCGTACCGATGTGGCGGCTACCGAGCATCGCGGCGGAAATGCGTCGGCGCATCGCGCGCGACATCGATCAGATCCCGCTGTTCCCGGGGATCGACGAGTTGTTGCGCTCGCTCGACGAAGCGGGCCTCAAGCTCGCGGTCGTGAGCTCGAACAGCGAGGTCAACGTTCGCCGTGTCCTCGGCGCCGAGAATGCGGCGCGCATCGACACCTTCGAATGCAGCGCGTCCATCTTCGGCAAGGCACGCAAACTGCGCGCGGTCATGCAACGACTCGGCGTGGCGCCCCGCAGCACACTGTGCGTCGGCGACGAGACACGCGACATCGAAGCCGCGCGCGAGGTCGGCGCAGCGTCAGGCGCCGTGATGTGGGGCTATGCCGCACCGGAGATCCTCGTGAAGTTCTCCCCGACTCACACCTTCGCGACGCTGCCCGAGATCACCGCGCTCGCCGTGTGAAGCCGCCATTACTGCTTCCGGTCAATGGGGCCGCTGCAGTCGAACATTTACGCTGCCGCTCCTTGTTCGCATGCCGTCGCTTCTCGTTCGTAAGCGACAGCGGAGCGGGAGTCGATGAATACAGCGACCCGGGACGGCTCATCGCACCGCGCGCGCATTCGCACGCACACCGCAACCGACCTCCCGCGGCGCACCGCGCACGACGCCGACGACGATGACACGATCGACGTGGAGGCGAAGCCGCTCTCACCAGCTGCCGCGGCGGTCGGGCTCGGTGCGCAGGGCAAGCACGCATGGCGGCGCCTGCTGTGGGCGCTCACGACGGTCGCCGCAGCCGCCCTTGCTGGCGCGGCGGGATTCTGGATGTCGCGCCCGTTGCACGACATCGATCCGGCCGCGCTCGTCTCGCAGCAACTGTCGTTGGCCGACAGCGCGCTGCGTGCGGGTCGCCTGCTGAATCCGCGCGACGGCGCAGCTCATCACTATCAAACGGTTCTCGCGATCGATCCGCAGAATCCGCGGGCGTTGCGCGGCTTGGATGCGGTCGCGCGCGCGCTGAGCAAACACACTCAGGCGCATATGGCGCAGCGGCGCCTTGCGGATGCCGCCGTTTCGCTGGCGCGCTTGCGCGAGCTGCAGCCGGACTATGCCGAGCTGCCGTTGCTCGATGCGCAACTCGAGACACTGCAGGACGCGCTCGTCGCCACGCATACGTTGCATGAAACGCAGACAACGGCGGTGGCGGAAGGCGGCATCGAGGCGGATCGCGAACCTTCCGTGCCGCGATCCGCGGCGCGAGCGTCGCCGGAACCGGCGGTCCCACGCGCTGCTGAATCGCGGCCGGCCGCTACGGCCGAGACGGCGCCAGCCCCGCAACCCCCCGCGCACGTGCGCGAGACGCAGCCCCCCGCGCCAGCGCCCGAAGCCGTCGCGTCACTTGCGACGATGACACCGACCATCGTGCCACCAGATGCGATCACGATCGCGGCATTGCCGGCAATCGACTCGTCTCCCATCGCGCCGGCCGAAGCATCGATCGCCGCCGATCCGCCGCGACTGGTGACCTACGTGCCGCCGCGCTATCCCGCGGACGCGCGAGCCCGCCAGCTGGAAGGCTGGGTGCAAGTCAGCCTGGAGATCGCGCCGAGCGGCGAGGTGATCGAACCTCGGGTCGAGGCCGGCGAGAAGCGCTACCTGTTCGAACGCGCGGCGCTCGCGGCCGTGCGCCAGTGGAAATATGTGCCGGATCCGGGTCGGCTGGCCGGCGATCGCTGGACCGTGCGAGTCGCGTTCCGGTTGCAATGAGGCGTCACGGCGCGAGGCTGCGCCGCAGACTCGTCAGCAACTCCTTCGTCATCGAATCGAGATCGACTTCATGCGGGTCGAGCAGCCATTGCGTCATGACGCCGCGCAAGGTCGCGATGAGGATGCGCGCCTGCACCTGCGGATCGATGTCGCTGCGAACCGCGCCTTGCTTGATGCACGCTCGCAGCCCGCGGGCAAAATTCGCGGCGGACTCACGATTCAACGTGGCAATGGCCGTGGCGAGCTCGGGATGCGTCGAGCAGGCCGACAGCACCGCATTGAACGCGCGCAACTGCAGCACGCGATTGCGGCCGTTCTGGATATAAAACTCGACCGCGCTCAATAGTCCCTCGAGCCCCTTGCGCCCGCGCGAGCCGCCGCGCGCATGCTGCACGAACTCATCGACGATGTGATGCGCGATCGCCGCGATCAACGCATCCTTCGAGCCGAAGTAGTGTGCCGCGAGTCCGCGACTGTAGCCGGCGGCTTCGCCGCACTCCGCCAGCGTGAGGTAGTCGAGCCCGCGTTCCGCGACGATGCGCACGGCCGCATCGAGCATGCTGCGCTCCGCTTCCTCGCGACGCTCCGCATGTGTACGCCGCGGTCGGCGGACGTGCTCGCCATCTGCATTCGCAGCGAATGCGCGTGGTGACTGAATGCGCGACATGATCGTCATCCCTTGCTCGGTGACGGCGAACGACATTAGGATGCGTTTGTTTGTTCGTCAACCAAACACCGCCCATGGCCCGAAGTGCCGTATTCATGAGGCGGGGCTCGTGTCAGCCTGTGATGCATGAACCTTGCGGCGCGACGCAAGCACGCGGCCCGCGCGAGCCGTGATGAATCGAGGAAGAACAACAATGAAATTGTTTTGGTTGCCGGTCTCTCCGTATGCCCGCAAGACGCTCATCGCGGCGCGCGAGCACGGCATCGACGACGGGCTCGAGCTGATCGAGACGAAAGTGAATCCGCCGAATGCGGCACTGATGCGGCACAACCCGCTCAACAAGGTGCCGACGTTGCTGCTCGATGACGGCATGGCGCTGTATGACTCGGTCGTGATTTGCGAGTACTTCGACTCGATCGGCCGTGGACCGAAGCTGTTTCCGAGCAGCGGTGCCGCGCGGTGGGATGCGCTGCGGCGTCATGCGCTCGGCACGGGATTCGCGGATGTGCTGATCGCCTGGCGCACGGAAATCACCCAGGCGCCGGAGCTGCAGTCGAAGGAGCTCATCGACAAGTACATGTTGAAGACGAAGCGCATCCTCGAGTCGCTCGAGCATGACGCGCACAACGAGCGTGCCACGTTCGATATCGGCGATATCGCGATCGGCTGCGCGCTCGCCTACATGTCGTTCCGCTTTCCACAGTTCGCGCCGGACCGATCGTCGGCACTGCACCGTTGGTATGAGGCGTTCGATGCACGGCCGAGCGTGGCGGCGACACGTATCACACCGTGAAGCCCTGACTTCTCTCGCAGGGACGGTGAGTTCCTGAAGGCAGTTTTCCCGGGTGGCGCGGGGCGCGTGCCCTCGGCATCGGGGAGTCTCCCCAACGAAAGTGAGGCGATGCATACTGCGCGCCCGCCCATCACTGCCCTCGCCCGATGAATCTGTTCCAAGACCTGCAATTCCGCGGCATCGTCAAGCAAGTCACCGATCCGGAGCTCGAACACGCCCTCGCCGCCGGTCCTCTGACGTTGTACGTCGGCTTCGATCCCACCGCCGACACGCTGCATGTCGGCAGCCTGCTGCCATTGCTCACGCTGCGGCGTTTCCAGCGCGCCGGTCACAAGGTGATCGCGCTGGTCGGCGGCGCGACCGGCCTCATCGGCGACCCGAGCTTCAAGGCACAGGAGCGCGCGCTGCTCGACGAGGCTCAGCTGCAGCGGAATCTCGCGGGCATCAGCAAGGTCATCGAGCGCGTGCTGGACCTCGAAGGCGCGAATGCCGCGGTCGTCGTGAACAATTTCGATTGGTTCAAGGGCGTGTCGTATCTGCAGTTCCTGCGCGACATCGGCAAGCACTTCACGGTCAATCACATGATCGCCAAAGAGTCCGTGCGCGCACGGCTCGAGGATCGCGAGCACGGCATCTCGTACACCGAGTTCTCGTACATGCTGCTGCAGGCCTACGACTTCTATCGTCTGCACAAGGATCGCGGCTGTACGCTGCAAGTCGGCGGCTCCGATCAATGGGGCAACATCACCGCGGGTATCGAGCTCACCCGCCGCATGGAGGCCGCGGAGGGCCGGCCGCAGCCAAAGATGTTCGGGCTCACGCATCCGCTGGTCATGAAGGCCGACGGCACGAAGTTCGGCAAGTCCGAGCAGGGCACCGTGTGGCTCGACGCGAAGCGCACCTCGCCTTATCGGCTCTATCAGTTCTTCATCCAGACCGCCGACGCGGACGTGATGACGTACCTCAAGTTCTTCACCTTCCTGTCGCACGAGGAACTGCGCGCGCTCGAAGAGTCGCTGCAGCGCGAGCCGGAAAAGCGGGCGGCGCAGCAGGCGCTCGCGCGCGAAGTGACACGCATCGTGCACGGCGAAGAGGAAGTCGCGCGCGCCGAAGCGGCGACGCAGGCATTGTTCGGCACCTCGATTCGCGACCTCGACGAAGCGACGCTGCTCGACGTCATGTCCGACGCGCCGTCCACGCAAAAGCCGCGCGCGGCGCTCGACGGCTACGCACTGATCGATGCGCTCGTCGACACGGGCCTGTGCGGCTCGAAGGGCGCGGCCCGCAAGGACATCGCCGCGGGCGGTGTTTACGTCAACAACGAGCGCGTCAACGATGTGAGCGCGAATTTGCGGACCACCGATCTCATCGGCGGCGCGCACGTCGTCTTGCGCAAGGGCAAACGGAACTATCACCTGCTACGTTTCGTCTGAGCGCCGTCACTACGCCGGCGCGGGCGCGCACCGCTGCTTGTCAACGCCGAGGACATTTCTCGGCTTGACGCCGCGGCCCCGCCGAACTCAAGCTCACCCGTCGTCGGCACTTGAGCTTCGCCCGTGGGCCGCATTCGTCTCTCGCCTCGCTGGGTCACCCTGCCGCTGCTCGCCATCGTGGCGACGGCGCTGCGTGCCGATTCCGATCCAACGGGCGGGGGCGGCGCGCCACCGCCGAACGATGGCCGCGAGTTTCATTTCGTGCGTTTGGCGTACGCGGATGCCGGCTTCGGTCGCCGTCAAGCGTGGCTCACGGATTGGCCCGAGGCGGAAACTCACCTGATCGGCGGCTTGCGTCGTTTGAGCCGCATCGATGTCTCCGAAGAAAACCGTTATCTCGCGATTCGCGATCCGAGCTTGTTCGACTATCCCCTGCTCTACGCGGTGGAAGTCGGCTATTGGTCGCTCGACGACGTCGAAGCCGAACGTCTGCGCGACTACCTGCTTCGCGGCGGCACCCTCGTCGTCGACGATTTTCACGGCAGCGCCGAGTGGGCGAGCTTCATGCACAGCATGCGCAAGGTCTTCCCGGACCGCACGGTCGTCGAGATCCCGGAGGACGATCCGCTGTTTCACATCGTCCACGATCTCGATGAGCGCGTGCAGATTCCCAGCATCGGCGTGCTGTATCGCGGAGTGACGTACGAGCGCGACGGCGTCACGCCGCACTGGCGCGGCATTTACGACGATCAGGGCCGGCTGATGGTCATCATCAACTTCAACATGGACTTGGGCGATGCCTGGGAGCACGCGGACACGCCCGAGTACGCGCTGCAGTACACGAACCTCGCTTACAAGTACGCGGTGAATTACATCGTGTATGCGATGACGCACTGAAGGGCGGCCGCCCTCCTCAACGCATCGGCCTGCGACATTCCGGACAAATGGCACGCGCGTAACGCGGATTGTCCGTCGTGAATTCCGCCTGCTTCGACTTGCAGCGCGTGCAGCGCAGCCGCTCCGCGATCACGCGCGTCTGCGATGCCCAGCCAAAGCGCTGGGCAAGGTCATAGCACTCGATCGACTTGTAGTGGCCGCACTTGCGGCAGCGTATGAAGACCTGCCGCCCGGACTCGCCCAGATACGCCAGGGTGCCGGGCAACGCCGGTCGTTTCGCGGGCATGGCACCGTCCCGCCGCTCAGCGCGGCTAGTCCTCGCAGTGCAGGCACATCCGTTGCTGCCGCGTATTGAGCTGCGGCTGCGCCAACCGCGCCGCCCGGAGCTTGGGAATCAAGACGTTGATCGTCAGCAGCGCCTCCTTGCAGCGCCGTGCCTCGGGGCCGAGCGCCGCCGCGCCGGCCGTCCCCGCGCTCGTCTCGTCCTCGAAGTGCGCCGCGAGGGTTTGTAGGTGATCGATCGTCTGGTCGATGAGTTGGACAGGGTCGATGTACATGGATGGCCGCCCACGTTGGATGCTGATGAGTGCTGTATATAACAACAGTGAAAGAGACCGGGCAACCGGAAATTGACGGCGTCCCGTTCCCGGTGGCTCTCAACCCCCATCCGCTCGGACCCACTCGGAGACAGAGCGCCCCCGACCGGATGCTGTGCCACTTTTTCTGCGTCGTTCTGCGACTGTTATGCAGCACAGATGAGGCAGACACTGCGCCCATCGCTTCGAACTCCGGTGCGCACGTGAAGATCGCCAAGCCTCTACTGCTCGTTTCGACTCCCCTCGGCGTCGCCGGGGGGCTCTATGAGGCCGCGCAACTCGCGGGCGGGCTCGTCTTCATCATGTTCGCGCTCGTCGCCGTGATCTCCGCCGCGATGGGCATGCTCGTCATGACGATTCGCCGCGAGCGGCGCGAGGCGCTCGCCCGCGAGTCGCAGCCCGCCGCGGCTACCGGCTCTTCCACCCCGTGAGGCAGTCATGAAATTCTTCATCATCGCCACCTTGGTCGCGATCGTCTTCAGCATGGGGCAGGCGCTGTTCGCGATGGCCTCGGGCCCGACGAACGACAAGCGCATGGTGCGCGCACTCACCGTGCGAGTGGCACTCTCCGTCGCGCTGTTCCTGATCCTGCTCATCGGCTGGGCCACCGGCGCAATCTCACCGCACGGCAGCTGATCTTGCGAGCCCCGACCGTGTCCGTCATCGTCGCCGGATGACGCTTTACCGCACCCTCGCCGACGACATTGCCGAATTGATCACGAGCGGTACGCTGCGCGTCGGCGACCGCGTGCCGTCCGTACGACAGCTCGTCCGCGAGCGGCACATCAGCCCGGCGACGGCCATGCGGGCCTACGAGACCCTGGAGGCCAAAGGGCTCGTCGAAACACGCCATCGCTCCGGTTACTACGTCAGCGATCGCTGGCAGCAGCCGATGGCGGAGCCGCGGCGCTCGCGGCCGAGCGCGCGATCCACGCACGTCGATGTCAGCGAGCTCGTCTTCTCCATCCTCGCGGCGACGCGCGACCGCGACGTCGTTCCGCTCGGGTCGGCCTTTCCGAGTCCCACGCTGTTTCCCTGGGCGAAGCTCGCGCGCTATCTCGGCAGCAGCGCGCGCCGCATGGACCCGTGGAGCACGGTCGAAAGCCTGCCGCCCGGCAACGACGAGCTGCGGCGGCACATCGCGCGGCGCTATCTCGAGTTCGGCATTCGCGTGCCCGTCGATGAGATCGTCATCACATCCGGTGCGCTCGAAGCACTGACGCTCTCGCTGCAAACGGTCGCGCGCGCGGGCGACACGATCGCGATCGAATCACCAACGTTCTACGCCTGTCTGCAGGCGATCGAAGCCGCGGGCATGAAGGCGCTGGAGATTCCGACCGATCCTCGCGAGGGCATCGATCTGGCGTCCCTCGACGCCGCCATTCGCAAGCAAGGCGTCCGCGCCTGCTGGTTCATGACGACATTTCAGAATCCCCTCGGGGCGACGATCCCTGTCGACAAGAAGCGCGCGCTGGTGGAACTGCTGGCCAAGCACGAGATTCCGTTGATCGAGGACGACGTCTATGCGGAGCTCTACTTCGGCGCGGAACGACCGAAGCCCGCGAAAGCCTTCGATCGCAAGGGACTGGTCCTGAGTTGCGGCTCGTTCTCGAAGTGCCTGGCGCCCGGCTATCGATTGGGCTGGGTGGCGGGCGGACGCTTCGCCCCGGCCGTGCAACGGCGCAAGGTGATGACGACGCTCGCGACCAGCGTGCCGATCCAAAGCGGCATCGCGTTGATGCTGCGCGAAGGCGGCTTCGATGCGCACCTGGCGAAGCTGCGGGTGTTGTTACACGCCCAGCAGGCGGCGACCCTGAATTCACTGCGTCAGCACTTTCCTGCGACGTGTCGGATCGCGGTTCCCGCGGGCGGCTATTTCCTCTGGGTGGAGCTCGCCAACAATGTCGATGTGCTCGAAGCGCACCGACTGGCGCTGCAGGCGAACATCAGCGTCGCACCGGGGCCGATGTTCTCGGCGCGCCGCGAGTTCAGGAATTGCCTGCGCATCAATTGCGGGCACACGTGGACGCCGCAGATCGATCGCGCCATTGCCGAGCTCGGCAGGATCGTTCGTCACCTGGAACGATAGCGGCCTCGCGAGCCTCGACCCGCGAGGCCGCCAAGGTGTGCGCCGGACTCCTGCGGCGTCTTTAGAAGATCAAATCGAACACGCCGATGACGACCAGCAGCCCGATCAGAAAGATGATGCCGACGATCCAGCCTAGAACCTTGAACATGCGGACCTCCGTTGAGTGCTCGACGAAAAAGACGTCGGAGGTTCACCGTCAGTTCCCGGTCTGAGCATCGCCGCGCTCGGATGCAACTCCGCGGCTCTCGCAACGTTAGATGTGGGTCCGACTCACATCCACCGCAGCGTCGTCGAGGAGATCACCATGGCACGAGCTCACGCCACGACCGACCACACGGTCATTCGCCGCTGGATCGAAACGCATCACGGACATCCATCGGTGGTACGCGCAACGCGAGGCCGCAAGAGCGGCAGCGCGGGCTTGCTGCGTGTCGACTTCGACGAGCCGGAAGCCGCGCTCGAGGAAATCGGTTGGGACGCCTTCTTCGATACGTTCGAAAAGAACGAGCTGGCCTTTCTCTATCAGGACGAGAAAGAGAGCCGCTTTCACAAATTCGTGAATCGCGACTCCGTCGAGGAGGACACCTCGGAAGACGACGAAGCGGACTCTACGACGCATCGCGCGGCATCCTCGGGCACGAACAGCGGTCGCACGCGGCAGGCGAGCCCGGCCGAGGAGGAAGAGATCGAAGAGATCGAGGAGGAGGAGATCGAGGAGGAAGAAGAAGAGGAAGATTTCGATGACGATGAGGAAGACGAGGACGAGGACGAAGATGAGGATGAGGACGACGACGAAGACGATGACGATGACGATGACGATGACTTCGAGGATGAGGATGAGGATGACGACGAGGACGAGGACGAAGACGAAGACGAAGATGACGACGATGAGGATGCGGATGCGGATGAGGACGAGGACGAGAAACCCAGCCGTGGGAAGAAGCGCTGACGAGTCGCTCCATCCCCGCCGGGGCGAGGGTTCGCGCGCGGCGCGCTAAAGCCGCGTATTCGCGGAACCTCCGACCGCGCTCGACAACCGCTCGAGATCCCGCGACTCGAACGAGCCGGTCGGCGCGCACAGATAGAACTCATGCTCGGGGCGGTCGATCACCTCGAACGCCGCCGACCGCAGCAGCGCCTCAACGCAAGCGTGATTCGGCGCCCACCAATTCGTCGCGTCGTTCGCGACTCGATGCTCGATGAACGCCATCTTCGGCCAACCCGGATCGCGCATGGCCTCGCGTCCATCCAGCGACAGGTTCGTCGGTGCCGCGAGCACCTCCTCGCCCGGCATCGTCATCGTTTGAAACATCATCAGGCGCCGTGTCGCGCGCCGCACGAGATCGAGCGCGAGCGTCGGATATTTCAGGTGATAGAACACGCCTGTGAACCAGACGAAATCGAACTGCCTGTTCCCGCGCAGCAACTCGTACACATGCCCCTCGACGATGTCGATGCAGTCGCGTAGTCCGAACTGCTCCACGACCCAGCGCGCCTGCTCGAGATACAACGGCTCCACGTCCAGCGCCGTCACGCGCGCGCCGCGCTTCGCCATTTCGAGCGCATAGAACCCGGCGTTACAGCCGAGATCGAGCGCCGTCGAGCCCCGCAGATCGCGCGGCACCGCGTGCTGAACCCGCTGCCATTTGAACGACGGGAAATCACCGAAAGGATGCATGGGCGCCGTCTGTCGACCATCCGGTAGATGGATATTGTGAAACCACGGACCGAGCGCCTCGATATCGCGATGCGATTCGCCATTCGGCGCGGCGTTCCCCGTCATCGCGCTACCCCGCCGCTCCCATGGCGAGCCATGATCCCCGCGCGCGCTCCACGGGCACGCCCGCACCGCCCGTCGCCGTGAGATGGCGTTCCAACTGCTCCGCGCGCCGCGCGCTCGAATGTTCCGCGATCGTGCGGGCCCGCGCGTTCGCCGCGAGCCGCATGCGCTCGGCATCGCTCATCGAGCGCAGGCACTCGATCACGTCGTCGCTGCTGCGCGCGATCACGATCTCGTCCTCGCGAAACAGCTCCGTGAGGCCAGGCCATTCGTCCGTGATGATCGGCGTCGCGCACGCCGCGGCCTCGAACAGCCGCACGCTCGGTGAATGGCCCGCGGCACGCATGTCGGCCCGAGTGAGGTTCAGCGTGAAGCGTTGTGAAGCATAGAAGTGCGCATGTCGATCCGGCGATACGTGCTCGTGATGCCGGACATTGGGCGGCCACGCGAGCGATGGCGGATATTGCGCACCCACGACCATGAAGCACTGCGCCGGCAGCGCACGAGCGGGCACATTCAGAAACGCCTCGACGCCAGGCTGGCGATCGTCGCTGTACGTGCCCATGTACGCGAGCGCGAGCTGCGGCTCGATCGCCTGCGGGGTGTAGCGATCGAGATCGACGCTGCAATACAGCGCCGCGGCGCGCTTGGCGCCGAAGGTCTCCTCCAATACTCGCAGCGTCGGCCCGCCGGTGAAGCTCAGCATGACATCGAACTCGGCAATGTGGTCCGCCTGCAGATAGTCACAGGCGCCCCCGCGTATGCCGCGCAGCGTCACTGGAGTATCGATGTCGTAAAAGGCGCGGACGCCGCGCGCCTCCTGCAGCACCCAATCGCACACGTGCCGACCCTCATGCACGTACGAGCCGACGATCACGGCATCCGCGTCGCGCACGCGCCCGGGAAAGCGCCGCCGCAGATCGTCGATGTCCGCATACAGCCGCGTGTCGCAATGCTCGCAGCTCGGCTGGTCCCGATGTTGCGCGTACCACGGCTGGTCCTGCTCCAGAAACGTGACACGGTGGCCGCGCTGCGCGAGTCCCTTGACGAGCGATCGATACGTCGTCGCATGCCCGTTGCCCCACGACGACGTGATCG
>JAEYXD010000124.1 GCA_023428645.1 Pseudomonadota bacterium | reverse complement strand
ATCGTCGAGCGCGTCGCGAAGCAGCTCGAGGCACATCTCGTCACCGACCCGACGCGCAGCCTGTTCTATCAGCCGTTCACGCGCTTTCCCGCGGCGGTGCCCGTCGCTCGGCAGCAGGCGCTCGCGCACGATGCTCGCCAGGCGATCGAATCGTCGGTCGTCCCCGCGTATCGACGGCTGCAGACGTTCATCGCGCGCGAGTATCTGCCTGCTTCGCGCGCGAGTGTCGGCATCTGGGATTCGCCGCAGGGCGCCGAGTATTACGCGAACCGCGTGCGCTGGTATACGACGACCACGCTGTCGCCCGACGAAGTGCACGAACTCGGCCTGCGCGAAGTCGAGCGCATCCGCGCGGAGATGGACAAGATCATTCGCCAGGTCGACTTCAAGGGCTCGTTCGCTGAGTTCCTGACCTACTTGAGGACCGATGCGAAATTCCGCCCGAGTTCGGCGGAAGCGCTGTTCGACGCATACCGAGTAATGGCCAAGCGCATCGATCCGCTGCTGACTGAATACTTCGGCGTGCTGCCGCGTACGCCGTACGGAGTACGTCCGATTCCGGAGGCGAATGCGCCCGACACGACGACAGCGTATTACCAGCCGCTGTCGGCGGATGGCCGCCGGCCAGGTTACTTCTATGTGAATCTGTATCGCCCCGAGGAGCGGCCGAGCTACGAGATTCCGGTGCTGACCGCGCACGAAGCCGTGCCCGGTCATCACTTGCAGCAGGCGCTCGCGAAGGAGCAAGGCGAGTTGCCGAAATTCCGGCGCGATTTCGAAGCAACGGCATACGTCGAAGGCTGGGGGCTGTATGCCGAGAGCTTGGGCGATGAGATGGGCCTGTATGCCGATCCCTACGACAAGTTCGGGCAGCTTACGTACGAGATGTGGCGTGCGGTGCGGCTCGTCGTGGATACCGGCATGCATCACAAGCGCTGGACCCGCGAGCAGGCGATCGAGTTCTTCCGCGCGAACGCCGCCAAGAGCGAGCTCGACATCGTCAACGAAATCGATCGCTACATCGCCTGGCCGGGTCAGGCGACCGCGTACAAGGTCGGTGAGATCACGATCAAACGCCTGCGCCAGGAAGCGGCAGCCCAGCTCGGTTCACGCTTCGATCTGCGGCGATTCCACGACGAAGTGCTCGGCGGCGGTGCGGTGCCGCTCGACGTGCTGGAGCGCCGCGTCGCAGCTTGGGTTCGCCGACAGAACACAGGTTCCTGAGGGGTCGGTTAGAATGCCCGCCCCGCACCGAGACTAGCCTCATGCCTGCCCCGATCCGCCGTCGCTCCATTCCCGTTCGCATCGGCTCCGTCACCGTCGGTGGCAAGGCGCCGATCGTCGTGCAGTCGATGACGAATACGGACACGGCCGACATCGAGTCCACGACACAGCAGGTGAAGGCGCTTGCGCGAGCAGGCTCGGAGCTCGTGCGCGTCACCGTGAACACGGATGAAGCCGCCGCGGCCGTGCCGCACATCCGTGATCGTCTCGCGCAGCAAGGCGTCTTCGTCGGCATCGTCGGCGACTTCCATTTCAACGGCCACAAGCTGCTGAAGGCGCATCCGGCGTGCGCGGCAGCGCTCGCGAAATATCGAATCAACCCCGGCAACGTCGGCCGCGGCAGCAAGCGCGATCCGCAGTTCGCGGAAATGATCGAAGTCGCGTGCCGCAACGACAAGCCGATCCGCATCGGCGTGAACTGGGGCAGTCTCGATCAGGATCTGCTCACGCGTCTGATGGACGAGAACTCGAAGACGGCGCAGCCGCTCGACGCGAACGACGTGATGCGCGAGGCGCTCGTGGTATCGGCGCTCGATTCCGCGCAGCGCGCCATCGAGCTCGGGCTGCCGCAGGATCGCATCGTGATCTCGTGCAAGGTGAGCGGCGTACAGGACCTCATCGCCGTGTATCGCAATCTCGCCCGCCGTTGCGATTACGCCTTGCATCTCGGGCTCACGGAAGCCGGCATGGGCTCGAAGGGCATCGTCGCATCGACGGCCGGCATGTCCGTGCTGCTGCAGGAAGGCATCGGCGACACGATCCGCGTGTCGCTCACGCCTGAGCCGAACGGCGATCGCACGAACGAGGTGATCGTCGCGCAAGAAATTTTGCAGACGATGGGCTTGCGCTCCTTCATGCCGATGGTCGTCGCGTGCCCCGGGTGCGGCCGCACGACGTCGACGTATTTTCAGGAGCTCGCACAGAAGATTCAGAGCCACATCCGCCATCAGATGCCAGCGTGGCGCAAGCAGTACGTCGGCGTCGAGGACATGACGGTCGCGGTGATGGGCTGCGTCGTGAACGGCCCCGGCGAGAGCAAGCACGCGAACATCGGCATCAGCCTCCCAGGCACCGGCGAACGGCCGGTCGCCCCCGTCTACATCGACGGCGAGAAAGGTCCGACACTCAAAGGCGACCACATCGCCGAAGAGTTCCAGGCGCTCGTCGAGGACTACGTCGCACGAACCTACGCAGCGAGATCACCATGAGCGACCTGACGGCGAAGAAATGCGTTCCCTGCGAAGGCGGCATCGACCCGCTCACGCGCGAACAGGCACAAGCCATGATGCAACAGTTGCACGGCGACTGGCGCTTGGCCGACGACGGCAAGAGCCTTCACCGCGAATGGAAATTTCGCAATTTCTTTCACACGATGAGTTTCGTGAACGCGGTGGCGCACATTGCGAACGCCGAAGACCATCACCCCGACCTGGAAGTCGGCTACGGCGTCTGCCGCATGAAGTTCACGACGCACGCGATCGACGGGCTCTCGGAGAACGATTTCATTTGCGCGGCAAAAGTGGATCAGTTGCCGAAGACCTAAATTCCGCCGAGCCGGTACAGCACACCGAGCGTGAGCGAATCGACGTCGGCTTCGCCAATCCCATTGCCCTTGCCCACGTCGTCGTAACGCTGGAAGTCGAGGCGCACCGTCCAGTGCGAGCCGAAATCAAGCTGCGTGCCGATGCCATATGCAAAGACCTCGGAATCGTACGAGTCGCTGAAGTGATCGCCGGAACCGATCCGACGACTGACATGCTGATCGGCGTACACGCCGCCGGCCCGCAAGAACACGCTCCATCGGTCCGTGATCGGCAGTTGGCCGAGTAATGACAGCGTCACGGCCGACGATTCCATTTCAGCCTTCACTTCGACCGTCCTGAGCAGCCCAATCGTGCGCGCAGGCGAGTATTCGTGCAGCGTACCCAGGTCGTGATACGCAAGCTCGATGGCGACATAGCGCAGGAAGCGATAGCCGGCGAGCACGTTCCAGGTTGTCGCTTTGTCGTCCTCGCCAGGAATCCAGAATACTTCGATCGGCCCCGCATAGGCGCGCGCGCTGTAGACGCCCGCTGCCAACACGGGATAGTCGGAATTGAGGCGGATCACGGGCGCGGTCGCGACAGGCGTGGGCACACTACCGGGAGCTACGAAACGAATGTCGGCGAACGCCGGGATTGCCATGGGTTCGAAGTCGTAGCGCGCCTGACCGCCCGCCGCGCCGAAATAGAACCCGCTGTCTGCGGCATTCGCCGTCGCGAAGGCGGCCAACAGAACCACTGACACTATGCTCCGCATATTCTTCATTGTGCTTCCCTCGAGTTCGGCAGGCCGGCCTCGCGCCAGCGAGAGATGAACTCAGACCGCGGCGAGTTCGCCCGGCTCGAACACCGCACCGACCGGATGACGAAACTCGCGCTTCGCGAACGCGATGCGCTCCGCCGGCGCCGCGCTGAAGTCGGCGCGATCCTCGCAGATCTGCAGACGCCGCAACAGGCCTTGGCGATTCGCGATCTGAATCGCGAGGCCCGGACGCGCGTTGAGCTCCAGCACGAGCGGCCCGCGATCGCGATCGAGCACGATGTCGACGCCGATATAACCTAATCCGGTGATCTCGTAGCAGCGCGCAGCGATGTCCAGCACGACATCCCACTCCGGGATCTTGAGGCCGGCGATCGCGTGCGTCGTATCGGGATGGTGGGTCACGACTTCCGATCCCATCACACCATCGAGCGTGACCCCGGTCGCGACGTCGACGCCCGTACCAACCGCGCCTTGATGCAGGTTCGCCTTGCCATGCGACGCGCGCGTCGGCAGGCGGACCATTGCCATCACCGGATAACCGCGGAACACGATGACGCGCAGATCCGGCACGCCGACGTAGCTGACCCGCTCGAACAGATTCGAGAAATGCACCATCGCCTCGACGATGACGACATCCGGCACGCCGCCCAGACTGAACTGGCCGTTGATCGCGTTCGATAGGTGGTGAGCGAGGTCCTCGCGATCGAGCAGCGAGCCGCTGATCGTCCGGTAGCGCGCGCCGCTGCGGCCGGATATGACGACGATGCCGTCGCCCGCGCTGCCATGGGCCGGCTTCAGCGCGAACTCCTCGTGGGACGCGACGATCTCCGGCAGGCGACGAATGTCGTGCTGCGTCTCGATCACGCCATAGAGATCCGGCACGGCAATGCCCGCCCGCAGCGCGAGTTGCTTCGTCTGCAGCTTGTCGTCGACGAGCGGGAACAGGCGGCGCGGATTGAACTTGAGGATGTATTCGCCGTTGCGCCGATTCAGCCCCAGCACGCCCTCCTGCGCCAAGTCGCGGAACCGCGAGAACACGCTCAGGCCCCTTGCTCGGGCTTCGCGAGCGCGCGGAAGCGCCGCAATTCGAGCAGCCGGTAGCCGGTGTAGCGGCCGAGCAGCAGCGTCGCGACGATGACGAGCAGCAGCAGCTCCGGGAACACGAACACGAGGTGCTCGACCCAGACGATGCCCATCACGATGTACGCGAGCGCCGCGACCAACAAGCTGCCGACGCCCTCCTGGATCGCCTCGGACGCGCCGCGCTCTTCCCACACGATCGACATGCGCTCGATCGTCATCGCGATGATGACCATGGGAAACAACGCGATCGACAACGCCGGCTGCAGATCGAGCTTCTGACTGAGCACGCTCATCCCGGCCATCAGCAGCACGACGACCGTCAGCACGCAGGTCAACCGCGGAACCAGGAGCAAGCGGAGCCTCTCGAGATAAAAGCGGATCAACAGACCGAGCGAGACGATGATGGCGAACAGCGCCAGCCCCCACAGGAGCTGCGTTTCGCGGAAGGCCAAGGCGACGAGCACCGGCATGAACGTGCCGAACGTCTTCACGCCGACGAAGTTGCGCAGCAGCACGATGACGAGGGCGCCGACCGGCACCATCAACAGCACGGAATAGACGGCTTGAGTCGCGATCGGCAGCGTGGACAACGAGAAGTCGGCCGAATGCGAGCCCAGCTGCTCCGCACGGCGCTCCGCGATCAGCATGGCGTCGAACAGATTCGGCTGCACGGCGAGCGCGACTTCGAGCCGCGAGCCGCCTTCGAGATCGCCGATGCCGCGATCGCCCCGCCACCAGATCAGAAAATCCCGCGGCAGTCCTTGCTGCAGGGTCACCGGATCGAAATACAGCCATTCGACGCCGTCGTGGACTTCGAGCAAGACATCCGGGCGCACCGCGCCCGACTTGCTGCCCAGCGCAATGCCGTGCGCGACGCGTGCCGGGATCTGCGCCCCGGCCAGAAACACCGTCGCCAGCTCGGCGCGCTCGGCGGGCGTCGCCCGCCGATCGATGAACACGCTGACATAGGCGTCGTTTTCGCCCAGGGCGATACGTCGCAACAGCTCCGCCGTAAAGCTCGCGACATCGGCCGACTGCCGGCGGACGTCGGCGATCAGTCCTTCCATCGCGATCCGCGACGGCTCGTCGAGCTCCGGCCGCTCGGGAAACGGCGGCGTCGTGTCCTCGGCGAGACGCTGCGGATCTCGGTAGATCACGGCGCGGTAATAGAGCGTCTGGGGACCGTTCGCCTGGCGCACGGCCCACTGCGCCTCGCGGCCCTCGGCCGTGACGCGCGTGCTCACACCGAAGCCACGGGAGATGAAGTTCTCGTTGAGAATCGAGAAGCCGGGCGTGAGGGTCGGAATCCTGAGCGTCGCCTTCACGGCCGCGGGCCCGGGCTCGAAGCTCACCGCCGCCTCGACGTTCCACACCTGCCGCTGCTCCGACGGACGCAGCGGAAAATCGAGCACGCGCGCCTTGTACAGGAACAGCGAAACGCTGATCGCGGTCAGCACCGCGGCGAGAAAGTAGATGTGGCGATTTTTCATTAGGCGATCAGAAGAAGGGGGCGTGTCCTACGCGGCGCGTCTTCCGACCTTGCGACTACGACTCGGGCGCTCGAATCCAAAGGCGATCAAGCCTAGCGGGATCAGCGAGTCGAGGGAAGCGAGGCGAGCTTCGGCACCTCGCCGGCAATTCCCATCGCGCGCCCGATCAGGGCGCGCTTCGTCATCGTGCTGCCATTGACGAGGCTCAGGCCGGTACGGCGCAGCCAGCCGAGCGCATCGTTGGAATTACTGAACAGACGATTCAAGCCGTCGATGAGGCCGAGCGCGAACAGATTCTCGCTCTTGCGCCAGCGCTCGTACCGGCGCAGCACCCGCAGCTCGGCAAGCGCCGCCCCATGGCCCGTAGCGGCGAGCTCGGTCGATAGCGTCTCGATCAATGCCGCGCAATCCAGGAATCCGAGGTTCACGCCCTGCCCCGCCAGCGGATGCACCGCGTGCGCCGCGTCGCCGACCAGCGCGAATCGCGGCAGGCAGTACTGCTTGGCGTGCGTCAACGCGAGGGGAAATGCGGCGCGCGGACCCTCGATCGTGACGGCGCCGAGCACGTGGTCGAGCGCCGCGGCGATTTCCTCGCCGACCGCCTCGGGACTGCCGCTCACGAGAGCTTGCGCATGCGCAGGTTGCGTCGTCCAGACGATCGAGCTGCGGCCGTCGGCGAGCGGCAAGAACGCGATCGGTCCGTTCGCCTGAAAGCGCTGCCACGCCGTGCGGCGGTGAGGATGTTCGGTGCGCACGTGCGTAACGAACGCATGCTGCTCGTAGCTCCATCCCTGCGTTTCGATGCCGGCGAGTGCGCGACAGGCGGAGTTCGCGCCATCGGCCCCCACGACGAGCGATGCGGTGACGCGCCGCCCGTCGCCCAGCAAGGCAGCCGCGAAGTCGCTCTCGAACGTGAGACCCGCCAATGTCGCGCGCAGCAGCGTCACGCCAGACGTAAACGCAGGCGCCGCGTAGATCGCCCATTGCAAACGGCGGTTCTCCACGATGTGCCCCAGGTTCGGCTCGCTCGTCTCACTGGCCGAAAACCGGATCGCACCGGACCCGAAAGGCTTGCCGCCGGCGTCCCACACGATCATTTCCGCGTACGGCGAACGGTATGGCTCCGGGATCAGCGGCCAGGCGCCGAACGACTCGAGAATGCGTTGCGAGCCGCGCGACACTGCCGAAACACGCAGATCGATCTCCGCATCGCTCGGCGGCTGCGTCGGCGGGCTCGCATCGACCAACGCGATGCGCAATCGCCCGAGCTCGCGATCGTTCGCGGCCGCGGCCGCCAGACATGCGCCGACCATTCCACCGCCGACGATCAGCAGATCGAAATCGGTTCGCATCGGACGATTCATGGATTCACCAATGGCGCGCCGCGCGCGAGGCGCGGCACTCGGCCGGCCGCGCCGAGCGAAAGCTGCGACATCGCCGCTTTCGCGGGCGGCAGCAAGTCGAACGCCAGCAGGCCGACATCGCGCAACCATTTCACGGGCGCGAAGGGTTGCGTAAACACGCGCACGAGACCATCCGTGAATCGCACGATCTCGGACCGATCGGCTTCGCGCCACGCGCAATAACGCTGCAGCAGCAAGCCGTCACCGGCATCGAACGGCACTGCCGCCGTGCGCGCGTCGGCGAGCACCTCGGCGAGGCTCGCGACATCGCGCAGCCCCAGGTTGAACCCCTGCCCTGCGATCGGATGCAACGCCTGCGCCGCATTCCCGACGACGGCGAGCCGCTCGGCCGTATGCGCCGCGGAACGTGTGAGCGACAACGGATACGTCTGACGTTTGCCGACGCGGGTGAAGCGCCCGAGCCGGAAACCGAAGTCGGCCTGCAAGCGAGCGAGGAACTCGGCATCCGACAGCGCGAGCACTTCGGCCGCGAGGGCCGGCGCGAGTGTCCAGATGACGCCGCAGCGCCCGTCCGTCATCGGTAGCAGCGCGATCGGCCCTGACTGTGTGAAACGCTCGTAGGCAACGTAGTCGTGAAAGCGCTGCGTCACGACGTTCGTGACGATCGCGGTCTGATCGTACTCCCAGACTGCCGCATCGATGCCGACCGCTTCGCGCGCCAGCGAGCGGGCGCCATCGGCGGCGACGACGAGCTGTGCGTCGATCGTCACCGATCCCTCGGCGCGCTCGCACGTCACCAAGCGGCGCTCGCCCGCCAGCGTCACGTTCGCGACTCGTGCGGGCGCGACGATCTCGACGCGCGATTCCTCGAGCCGCTGCCAGAGCGCGGCGCCCATCACGCGATTCACGACGACGTGCCCGAGCTGCTCCAATCCTTGCTCCTCGGCGGCGATGCGCGCGAAGCCGAAACGCCCCTTGTCGGAAACGTGGATGCGGCGAATCGGGGTCGCCTCGCGCTCGATGAGCGGCCAAATACCCAAGCCTTGGAAGACGCGGCGGCTGCCGTTCGACAAGGCCGTCGTTCGCTCATCGAAGCTCGGCTGGTCGACGGCGCCAAAGGGATGCGATTCGATGAGCACGACGTCGAGATCGAGCTGCGCGAGCGCGACCGCGAGCGTCGCGCCGACGAGACCGCCGCCGCAGATCGCTACGTGTTTTGGAGTATCCACGGACATGGGCCGCTGCGCGCTGCTCAGCGCGACTGCATCAGCTGTTCGATCTGATCCGGCGCCTTCGGCAGGCCGTCGGTCAGAACTTCGTTGCCGTCGCGCGTCACCGCGACGTCGTCCTCGATGCGAATGCCGATGTTCCACCAGCGCTTCGGCACGCCCTTCATGCCGGCCGGGATGTAGATGCCCGGCTCGACCGTCATGACCATGCCCGGCTCGAGCACGCGCCACTGCTCACCGACTTTGTAGTCGCCGACATCGTGCACGTCCATGCCCAGCCAATGCCCGGTGCGATGCATGAAGAACTTTCGATAGGCGCCTTCCTTGATCAGCGTCGGCACTTTGCCCTTGAGCAGGCCGAGCTTCACCAGACCTTGCGTGATCGTTTTGACGGCGGCGATGTGCGGCTCGTTCCAATGGTTGCCGGGCACGGTTTTCTCGATGGCCGCGTACTGCGCCTCCCGGACGACTTCGTAAACGGCGCGCTGCTCGGGCGTGAAGCGCCCGCTCACGGGGAACGTGCGCGTGATGTCCGATGCGTACAGCTCGTACTCGCAGCCGGCATCGATCAGCAGCAGGTCGCCGTCCTTCAGCTCCTCGCTGTTCTCGTGGTAGTGCAGGATGCACGTGTTCGCGCCGCCGCCGACGATCGGGTGATACGAGATGTCGGCATTGTTGCGGCCAAACTCGTGCACGAGCTCGGCCATGACTTCGAACTCCATGCGACCGGGGCTGGTGAAGCGCATCGCCCGCTTGTGCGCGGCAACCGCGATCTGCGCCGAGTGCCGCATGACATCGAGCTCGGGGCGCGACTTGTACAACCGCATGTCGTGCAGCAGATGATCGAGCGCCACGAACTCCTGCGGCGGCTGCACGCCGGTGCGCGCTTGCGACTTGAGCCCGTTCACCCAGCCGATCACGCGGTGATCGAACTCGGGATGCAGGCCCATCGTGTAATACACGCGGGCGCAGTTCTCCATGAGGCCGGGCAGGATGTCGTCGATGTCGCTGATCGGGAAGGCGTCGTCGGCGCCGAAGTCGCGCGTCGCGCCTTCCGGACCGGCACGGCGGCCGTCCCAGGTCTCGCGCGCGGGATCGCGGTCGCGCACGAACAGCACGTACTCGCCGTGCGGCCGGCCGGGAATGAGCACGGCAACCGCTTCAGGCTCCGCGAACCCGGTGAGGTAGTAGAAATCGCTGTCGGGACGATAGTGGTAGAGGACGTCGCTGTTCCGAGACTTTTCGGGCACGGCGGGGAGAATGACGATGCCTCCCTTGCCCATCATTTTCATGAGTTGTTTGCGACGTCGGGCGAACTCGTCTTTACGCATCGTGACCCTGGAGAGAGGCGTGGGAGCGGACATGGAATTCAGTGGATGAGATCGTCGGAATCCGCATCGTCATCGTCGTCGTCCGCTGTTTCGTCGGGCTGCTCGCCGGCATCGCGAATCGGCTCGAGCTCATCGTGGATCAGCTGCACCCCTACGCGCAGATACTCGACCAGCTCGGCGTATGAGGCTTCCTCTTCCTCCCCGGCGCCGCCGACGTCGACCGTCGCGCGTGCGATGTGGCTCAAATCCCGCAGGATCTCGTCGATCTGGCCGCGCAGGTCCTGCGCGCGCATCGGGGTGCCGGTACCGAATCCGTATAGAAAGCCCTGACACCATTGCGCCAAGGCCGTCGCGCGCTGCTCGAGCGGCTCGTCGTCGTCGGGCAGCAAGGGCTCGAACTCCATCTCGTCGCCCCGCAGCGCGCGTTGCGTATCGGCGAACAGCAGACGCAGCGGCGCATAGGCGGAGACGTCCTCGGCGATCGCGACGCCGCCGTCCTCGCCCTCCATCGCGATGAGCTCGTCGAGCCAGCGCTCCAAGGTGTAGTCGGCCGTCGTGCAGAGAGCGCCGCACAAGCAGCCGTGACCTTCCGCGGCCACGACCTGTGAGCCCGCCGTCTGGAGCACGTTCGCAATCTCTCGAAAAGTTACTTGCATCATCGGGGCTTATGTTAGCACTCGCGCTCGTGCAAAGCCGCGACGGCCGCACGAAAGCGGCGCAGGCGAGCGCGGCAATCCCGCGGTTTGACCACGTGAGTATGGCCACCCATAATCGCCGCGGCCTGGCGCTTCCGCCTCTCCACGAACTCGGGGCTCCTCATGACGCAAGCAACAGCGACTGGAACCGATCACGAATTGCAATTGTTCGAAGCGCGCATCGATGAGCTCGTCACATTCACGATGCAGTTGCGCGAAGAGAATCGCGCCTTGAGACAGCGTCTGGACGGCCTCATGTCGGAGCGGGCGACACTGCTGCAAAAGAACGAGCAGGTTCGCGCACGCGTCGAAGCAATGATCGGGCGACTGAAGGCAATGGAGCACGGCGCATGAGCGATCGCAACGTTCGGGTCAGCGTTCGAATCCTGGAGAAGGAATACCAGGTCGCGTGTTTGCCGGAGGAGCGCTCGGAGCTGCTCGACTCCGCCGAGTTCCTCAATGCCAAGATGCGTGAGATCCGCGACAACGGCAACATCGTCGGGCTCGATCGCATTGCCGTGATGGCCGCGCTCAATCTCTCGCACGAGCTGTTGAAGCTGCGCAATCGCGGCGACGCAACTCAGAACGACGTCGGCCGCAAGGTGCGACAGATGCGCGAGCGCGTGGAATCGGTGTTGGCGAAGAATCAGCCGCTCGATCTGTGACGCGCAAGTCACGGCATCGGAACTTCGTCCGTCGGCCGCTTCTGCGCCTGCGGCGCTCGCTCGAAACTTTTTAGTTCGGCTGTCGTTAGGATTTCAGGCGAACAAAAGTTCGCTTCGACCGACTAGACGCGATCGCCGAATCAGTGCAGATTGCACCTAGTGGAATGAATCGGATGGAGCCGCTCCTGCGCATCCAGCGCTTGCGGCACCGGACTTCTGGTCCTTGCATTCGGTTCGCATCGATCAAGTATGGCGCCGCCTGCGGTGTTCGACATGTGTCGGGTTACCTCTCGACCCTAATGTAAACACCCTCGGGATTCGGACTCGCGGCAGCATTGTGCAAGCCTGTCTTCGGACGGGAAGCCTTAGCTGACGCGGCTGCGTCCCACCTATTGCTCCGTGTCGAGAGCAATGGCTCATGACGGCACAGGCGGGTGGCGCCTCCTCCTCTTGCTAACGTGCGGCGCTCATTGCGCCGTCCCGCTCGTTGCGGAAGACTTCCGCGCGTGAACGCACTCGCGACACTTCCGCCCCCTCCTCGATGATCCCGACGCGCGACGAACTCCGCCGCGACATGCGCCGGCTGCGACGTACCGTCACCGCAGCGGAGCGCAAGGAGGCCGCACGCCGCTTCGCGATCATTGCCGAGCGGGCATTTCTGCTGCGCCCCGGGACCCGCATTGCGGCGTATCACGCTTATGGTCACGAAGCGGATGCCTCGCGACTCATCGAGCGCGCCTGGCGGCGCGGGTGCGAGGTGTTCCTTCCCGTGATCACTCATGTGCGCACCTCGCGCATGGAGTTCTTTCGCTTCATGCCCGACATGGCGCTGCGAACGAACGCCTTCGGCATTCCCGAGCCCGATCCCGCTCGGACTCCACGCATCTGCCCGCGGCATCTCGACATCGTCTTCATGCCATTGGTCGCGTTCGACGCTCGCGGCTGGCGCTTGGGGAGTGGAGCCGGCTTTTACGACCGGCGCATGCATCACCTCAAGGCCGGACGGCGGTGGCGACGACCCAAACTGATCGGCATTGCGTACGCGCAGCAGCGCGTCGAACGCTTGCTGCCGAGCGAGTGGGATATCCCGCTGGATGCGGTGATCACGGAGCACGCCTTCGAACGATTCGAATCTCACCCAACAGGAACCACGCCATGAACTATTGGCTCATGAAGTCCGAACCGGACGTCTTCGGCATCGACCATCTTGCGCGGGCAAAAAACCAGACGAGCGCCTGGGATGGCGTACGTAACTTCCAGGCCCGTAATTTCCTGAAGAACGGCATGAAGGTGGGCGACCTCGCCTTCTTCTATCACTCGAGCTGCGAAGTACCCGGAATCGCCGGCGTGATGCAGGTCGTCCGCGCGGGCTATCCCGACAAGACCGCGTTCGATCCCAAGAACGATCACTACGATGCCGATAGCGACCCCGACAAGCCGCGCTGGTATGTCGTCGACGTGAAGCTCGAGAAGAAATTCGCTCGGGTGGTCTCGCTCGAAGAGCTTCGCAAGCATCAGGCGGGTCGATTGAAGGACATGGTCGTGCTGAAGCGAGGCAATCGACTGTCGATTACGCCGGTGACGAAGTCCGAATGGGAGTTCATCAACTCACTCGTGTGAGTGTGCGTGCGTTCGTGCGATGCGAACCAAACGACAAAATCGTATGCACCACTTGCTTGGTGTTTTTGGTTTATGTATATACTGCGCCCGGACTAACTCGACATGGAGATAAATGACTATGGCAACTAAAGCAAAGAAATCAGCAAAGAAGAAAGGCAGCAAGAAGAAGGCTGCCAAGAAGAAGTAAGTTCTTCTTGTTGATGCTGATGAAGACTGTGCCCGCGTAAGCGGGCACAGTCGTTTCCGGGCCTGGAAAAATAGGCATTTGCTCCTCTCCACCGCATCGAGGGTTCGCATGAGCGCAGATCGCAAGAAGCAGTTGGCCGCCGCGGCCGCACTCGACTATGTGCAGGATGATTCGATCATCGGCGTCGGCACCGGGTCCACCGTGAATCATTTCATCGACGCATTGGCTGCGCGCAAGTTGCGCATTCGGGGTGCCGTATCGAGCTCCGAGGCATCAACCGAACGATTGCAGCGTCATGGAATCGACGTCCTGGACCTCAATTCGACCGGCGACCTCGACCTATACGTGGATGGCGCAGACGAATCCGACCCGCATCTGCGATTGATCAAAGGCGGCGGCGCTGCATTGACGCGCGAGAAGATCGTTGCTGCCGCATCGCGGCGCTTTGTGTGCATCGCGGACGACTCGAAGCTCGTCGACGTGCTCGGGCGCTTCCCTTTGCCGGTCGAAGTGATCCCCATGGCGCGTTCGTATGTCGCGCGGCAGCTCGTGAACCTCGGCGGGCATACGGTGTGGCGCGAAGGCGTCGTCACCGATAACGGCAATCACATCATCGACGTGCACAATCTGCACATCGTCGACCCCAAAGGTCTCGAGACGACGATCAATCAGATCGCAGGTGTCGTGACGGTCGGGTTGTTCGCACATCGACCCGCGGATGTGTTGATTCTCGGGACCGACTCGGGCGTGAAAACCCTACCCTGACCTCGAACGCTTCCGCTTGTCCATGCAAGGGCCCCAACCGGGGCCCTTGTTGTTTCTGCGTCAAGGCTCTTTCGATCAAGGCAGCCGCTGGAGGCAACATGCCCAACGAGCCCTCGCAGACATCGCCGTTGCATCGCGAAGTACGGTATCCGCGACCAGATCTCCCGCTCGCCGTTAGAAGAGACGTGCCGTACTCGAGCTCCGTAAGCGATGGCCGCCTCATGGATATCTATTCGCCCTTCACGGATGCATCGCTCCGCTCGGCGATCGTCATCGCGAGCGGGTACCCGGCGGCTGGCTTGAGACAATACGTCGGATGCTCGGCACGGGGGCTTCCGGCCATCACCTCGTGGGCGCGGCTACTCGGAACGGAAGGCATCGCAGCTGTTATCTATGACGCAGCGGAACCGGCTGCCGACCTGCATGCTGTACTCACGTTTCTGCGTACTGAAGGCGCGCAGCTGGGCATCGACTCGAATCGCCTGGGGGTTCTTGCCTCCTCGGGCAACGCCCCAGTCGCTCTCGCGGCGGTCGCGGCCGGCGGATTGAAATGCGCCATCTTCCTTTACGGCTTTACGCTGGATGGACCAGACAACAGCACCATTCGGACTGCGTCACGGCATTTCGGATTTGCGAATCCGAGCTCGCAACTTACGACGGAAGATTTGCCGGCATCGACGCACCTGCTGTTCGTGCGAGCCGGAAACGATGAGCTCCCCGGGTTGAACGAAGCGCTCGACCGCTTTACGGCGGATGCACTGCGCAGCAACTTGCCGATCACGATCGTCAATCACTCGACCGGCCCACATGCATTCGACCTGATAGACGAAAGCAACGAGTCGCGTAACGCGATCGGGCAAGTATTGGGGTTCACGCGAATGCGGTTGATGGAGCAATCCCGGATCACCCCTGCCGATGAGGATCGATGGAGGCCCGTTTAGTGCACATGTCGCAACCGCAGAGCGACCGACCCTGGAGCCACAAACAAAAAGGGCCCGACATTTGTCGGGCCCTCTTTGTTTGGCTGGGGGACTAGGATTCGAACCTAGGTTGACGGAGTCAGAGTCCGTAGTCCTACCGCTAGACGATCCCCCAATTCCGGGTGACCGAAGCGAATTAGCGCTTCGAGAACTGCGTTCCGCGGCGAGCCTTGCGGAAGCCGACTTTCTTACGTTCGACTTCACGCGCGTCGCGCGTCACATAACCGGCGTCGCGCAATGGCTTGCGCAGCGTCTCATCGTATTCGATCAAGGCGCGGGTCAGACCGTGGCGGATCGCGCCGGCCTGTCCCGTGATGCCGCCGCCCTTCACCGTAACGTTCACATCGAACTTGCCCTCGAGCTGCACGAGCTCCAACGGCTGGCGAACGATCATGCGGGCGGTTTTACGACCGAAGAATTCATCGAGCGAACGCTCGTTGACCGTAATGTTGCCGCTGCCCGGACGCAAAAAGACGCGTGCCGTCGAGGTCTTGCGCCGGCCGGTGCCGTAGTTCTGAGAGGTCGCCATGATGATGAGTGCCTATACCAAACTTAGATCTCGAGAGCCTTCGGTTGCTGGGCCGTGTGCGGATGCTCGTTGCCCGCGAAAACGTGCAGCTTCTTGAACATCTTGCGGCCAAGCGGGTTCTTCGGAAGCATGCCCTTCACCGCGAACTCGATCGCGCGCTCCGGGTGCTTGTCGAGCAGCTTTTGCAGGCTGGTCGTCTTCAGGTTACCCATGTAGCCCGTGTGGTGGTGATAGAGCTTGTCCGTCAACTTCCGACCGGTTACGCGAACCTTGCCAGCATTGAGGACGATGATGTGGTCGCCAGTGTCGAAGTGCGGCGTATAAGCAGCCTTGTGCTTACCACGCAGACGGGACGCCAGTTCGGACGCCAAACGGCCTAGCGTCTTGTCCGTCGCATCGACAACGAACCAGTCACGACGCACCGTGGCCGCGTTCGCGAAAACGGTTCTCATTGAATTCTCCGGGAAAATCTCTAGCCGAGGGGCGAAAGGCCGGCAAGTCTAAAGGACGACCTGAGGCTTTGCAAACCGCGCTCGACTCCCGCCGGGCGCGAGCCCCGGATCCGCGAAGTGAGTCGCAAGGAACGACATATATAATGTGCGCGATGCCGCTCACAAATACGCCCCCGAACGCCGGTCCTGACCGGAAGCTCAGCCCCCTCGATCGGCTGATTGCCGCCGCTGATCAGGCCGCCCGCACCCTCCTCGCCCCAAGCGTCTCGAACCGCGATTATCCAGCCCAGAACCTGCCTGAGACCGTGGAGGCCGAAGGCGACCGCAGGCACGTTGCCGCCTTGATGCGCGTGAATCACGCGGGCGAGATCGCCGCGCAGGCTCTATACCAGGGCCAGGCGCTCGTGGCGACGAGCGATTCGACTCGCCATTCCCTGCTCGAAGCAGGCCGGGAAGAAACGGACCACTTGGCGTGGTGCGAGCAGCGAGTGAAAGAGCTGGGCGGACGCACGAGCCTGCTGAGCCCCGTGTGGTACGGCGGCTCGTTCGCGATCGGCGCGCTCGCGGGGCTCGCGAGCGACCGCACGAGCCTCGGCTTCGTCGCGGAGACGGAACGCCAGGTCGTCGATCATTTGAGCTCGCATCTGCAGCAGCTGCCCGCCAACGATGCGCGAACGCGAGCAATCATCGAAAGGATGAGCGACGATGAAGCGCGTCATGGCCACAATGCGCTCGATGCGGGCGGTGTTGCACTACCAACGGTTGCACGCACACTGATGAAGCTGACCGCGAAAGTCATGACTCGAACCGCGTATTGGATCTAGCACCGAAACAGGACATCAACGCCCGCGTGCCTCACGGATAATCAAATGCTTGCGGTCAAGGCGTGACCTGTATTAAAAGGCGCGCAAGACATAACGATCACACTGTCTCGGACTCCCACGATCACACCTTTCAGGGGCGAGTATGGAAGAGGGCGCAAGGCCATTGAGCGATATTCCTGCGATCAACCGGTTCCTGAGCTATTGCCGGATTCGCACGGTGCCCTCGAAAACGGTCGTCATCCACGCAGGTGATCTGCCGGATGTTCTGTACTACATCGTCAGCGGCTCCGTCGAAGTCATGATCGAAGACGAGGAAGGCAACGAGATGGTGTTGGCCTACCTCAACAAAGGACAATTCTTCGGCGAAATGGGCTTGTTCTACGAACAGCCGACCCGCAGCGCCTGGGTTCGCACGCGCCAGCAATGCGAGCTCGCTGAAATGACCTATCCCCGCTTCCGCCAGCTGGCCGCAGAAAGCCCTGGCCTCGTCTTCGAGCTCGCGACGCAACTCGCGACGCGCCTCGATCGCACCAATCGCAAGCTCGGCGATCTCGCCTTCGTCGATGTCACCGGTCGCGTCGCTCACGCGATCATGGATCTGTGCAGCGAGCCGGACGCGATGACGCACCCTGAAGGCATGCAGATCAAGGTGAGCCGCCAGGAGCTGTCCCGCCTCGTCGGCTGTTCGCGCGAAATGGCGGGCCGCGTGCTGAAGGTGCTGGAAGATCAAGGCCTGCTGCGCGCCACGGGCAAGACGATCGTCGTCTTCGGCGCCCGCCCCAAGATGAAAACGAAGCCCCCGCTCGCGGCCGCCGCGGGCCGCGCCGCCGCTCCTCGTGATCGCGCGAGCGATGACGAAGACGACGACGATGATTTCGACGATGACGATGAAGATTGAATGACGCGCTCCGCACACGCTGCGGAACGCTCGAGAACCAACAAGAAGAATCGATGAACTGAAGCGGGCAATGCCCGCTTCTTTTTTGGCGCGGGACTGGGACGCGCCCGACGACGCTCCACTCGCGACCTAGCCTTTCGCGCCCTTCTCGATCTCCTTGCGCATCGCTTCGATCGTCGCCCGATAGTCCTTCGAGCCGAAGATCGCTGATCCCGCGACGAACGTATCCGCGCCTGCGGCGGCGACCTCGGCGATGTTGTCGACCTTCACGCCGCCGTCGATCTCCAGTCGGATCTCGCGCCCGCTCGCGCGAATGCGCTCGCGCACCTGCGCGAGCTTCGGCAACGCGGACGGAATGAAGCGCTGGCCGCCAAATCCCGGGTTCACGGACATGATCAAGATCATGTCGAGCTTGTCGATGACGTGATCGAGCCAGGTGAGCGGCGTGGCGGGATTGAACACGAGACCCGGCCGGCAACCGTGCTCACGAATGAGCTCGATCGTGCGGTCGACATGCTCGCTCGCCTCGGGATGGAACGTGATCCACGTGGCGCCGGCCTTCGCGAAATCGGGAATGATGCGATCTACCGGCCGCACCATCAGATGTACGTCGATCGGCGCGGTGATGCCGTACTTGCGCAGTGCCTCGCATACGAGCGGTCCGATCGTGAGGTTCGGGACGTAGTGATTGTCCATCACGTCGAAGTGCACGCTATCGGCGCCCGCGTCGAGCACCGCTTTCACTTCCTCGCCGAGGCGGGCGAAATCAGCCGAAAGTATCGAAGGCGCGATCCATGGGGTGAGTGAGGTGGGCATGGCGGTCAACCTGTGTCGCGGAAGGATGCGACTTACGGCCGCATCGACGAGGCCATCACGTTACACCATCAGTCGCGGGCTTCGCGAACGTTCATGCCGCGCGCGCCGCGCACGATCTCGTAGGCCGCGCGGATCTGGCGCGTCTTCTCCTCGGCGATCTTCATCATCGCTTCCGGCAAGCCCTTGGCATGCAGCTTGTCCGGATGATTCTGATTCATGAGCCGGCGATAGGCCTTTTTGACGTCAGCATCCGCGGCGGTATGACTGACACCCAATACCGCGTAGGCATCGTTCAAGCGATCCATCGCGGGCTGCGCGTTCGACTGCGGCGCCGCACGCTGCATCCGCAACAACGCCTCCAGCCGCACGAGCTCGTACGTCGAGACGTCCAACACACCACACGCACGCGACAGCACGCGCCGCGCGGCGGGATTGAGCCCGCCGGACCACAGCGCCGCCTGCAATTGGATCTGGATGAACATCCGGCACAGGTCGGGCCGCTTGCCGCACAGCGAATACAAGGAGCCGAGCGTCGCATCGATTGGAAAATCCTGCGCCTTGCCCTGCGTGAACAGCTCCATCGCGAGCTGCACTTCCCGCTCGCCGAGCCGCAGCTCCGCCATCATCGCGCGGGCGGCGCGAATGTCGTCCTCGGAGATGCGGCCGTCGGCTTTCGCGATGTGTCCCATGACCTGGAAGGTCGCGCGGAAGAACGCGTCCTGCACCGCCACCGAGCCCGCGTACGCAGGGTTCGCCGGCTCGGCTTGCGCATCGCGCTGGCTGTCGAACAGGTGTCCGATGAACGCTCCCGCGAGCGCGCCGACGGGACCGCCGCCCGCGAAAAAACCGACGAGCGCGCCAAAGGTCTTGCCTTGCCAATTCATCGTCTCGCTCGCGCCATTTGCAAAATCCGGGTGCCCGCCTTGCGTGTTTTCCGACATGCTGCCGCGGTGGGCCGCGAGGTCTTGCCTTGTGCCTGCCGCGTGCCGCTGCGACAATTCCGCCGTTCGTGGGCAACGTATCATCTCATCAACGCCGAGTGCGCGCCCTCGAATTGCTTCGCACTCTCGCATCGCCATAGGCTGTCTCATGCTCGCCGCTGCTCCATCACCGCCGATGCTCGAAGCCAATTTGCGCAGCCTCGAGCGCATCCACCAAGGCAAGGTTCGCGACATCTACGCCGTCGACACCGAGCACCTGCTGATCGTTACGACGGACCGTCTGAGCGCGTTCGACGTCGTCCTGCCGGACCCGATTCCGCGCAAGGGCGCGATCCTGACGCAGATCTCGCGGTTCTGGTTCGAGCGGACCCGGCACATCGTCCCGAATCATTTGACGGATATCCCCCTCGAGTCCGTCGTGCCCGACGCGACGGAGCGCGCCGCCATCGCCGATCGCAGCATGATCGTCCGCAAGCTCAAGGCGTTGCCGATCGAAGCGGTCGTCCGCGGCTATCTCATCGGCTCCGGCTGGAAGGATTATCAGCAGACCGGCATGGTGTGCGGCATCACGCTGCCGACGGGCCTGCGGCTCGCGGAGCGTCTGCCGACTCCGATCTTCACGCCCGCGACCAAGGCCGAGATCGGCGCGCACGACGAGAACATCAGCTACGACCATGTCGTCCGGCAGATCGGCGCAGGCCTCGCCGAACAAGTGCGCGCGACCGCGCTCGCGCTGTATCAATTCGCGGCCGAGCACGCAATGGCGCGCGGCATCATCATCGCGGACACGAAGTTCGAGTTCGGCGTCGACGCGGCCGGCCATTTGACGCTGATCGACGAAGCCCTGACGCCCGATTCCTCGCGCTTCTGGCCGGTCGACACCTACCGACCGGGCGTGAGCCCGCCGAGCTTCGACAAGCAGTTCGTGCGCGACTATCTCGAGACGTTGACGTGGGACAAGCGCGCGCCCGGGCCGCGCCTGCCGCCGGACATCGTGGCGAAAACGAGCGCGAAATACGCGGAAGCGCTGCAGCGTCTCACGGCCGGCGAAGTCGCGAGCGCTCGCTAGCCCGGCAGCAGCTCATGAGCGCGAGCGAAGAAGAACGGAACGCTTCGACGACGTCGCCGCACTCGACCAGCATCGGCAAGTTCACGCCGCGTCGAATCGCGCTCGCCTTCCTGGCTTTCGGCTCGGCGTGGATCTTCATCACCGACCGGCTGCTGCTCTGGCGCGACCTGCCGCGGCCGTATTACCAGTACCTGCACACGACCAAGGGCTGGTTTTTCATACTGGTGTCATCGGTGCTCTTGTATCTGCTCCTGTCGATGATGCAGCGACGGTACGACGCCGCCCTGCGCGCGCTGGCGGAGCAGGAAAGCGAGATTCGTCGGATGAACGCGGATCTCGAACGCCGCGTCGCGCAGCGCACGGAGCAGCTGGAGGCAACCAACCGCGAGCTGGAATCGTTTGCCTATGCGGTCTCGCACGACCTGCGAGCCCCATTGCGCAGCCTGTCCGGCTTCAGTCAGCTCCTGCAGGAAAACCCGTCCGGCACGCTGGATGAAAAATCACGCCACTATCTCCAGCGCATCAACGATGCGAGCCGACGCATGTCGGCGCTCATCGAGGATCTGCTCAGCCTGTCGCGCATCAGCCGCTTCGAGCTCACGCCGCGGCCCATCGATTTCACGCAGCTGGTCAACGACGTGGCCGCGACGATTCGCGAACGCTACCCGCAGCATCCGGTCGAGCTGCACGTGGACCCCGGCATGACCGTGCACGGCGATCCGCGGCTGCTGAAAATCGCGATGGAAAACCTGCTCGACAACGCGTGGAAGTACACGACGCGCTCGACGCATCCGCGCGTCAGCGTCGGCTCGCAGAGCGACGAGCGCGGGCTCACCTACTTCGTGCGCGACAACGGCGTCGGCTTCGACATGGCCTACTCGAGCAAGCTGTTCGGGCCGTTCCAGCGCCTGCACGCGGACGCGCAATACCCGGGCACCGGCATCGGCCTGGTTACGGTGCAAAGAATTCTCGCTCGGCACGGCGGGCGCATCTGGGTCGAAGCCGAGCCGAACCGCGGCGCGACGTTCTATTTCACGATCGAATCATGATCGAAGCCCTGCTCGCGCGCATCGAGACCTGGCTGTTCGAGCCGCCCGAGTCACTGATCGGCAAGCCGCTCGGGCTGGTGTCGCGCATCCTGCGGTATCCGTACGCGCTCATCCGCGACATCATGCGCGGCGACCTCACCTTGCGCGCGATGAGCCTCGTCTACACGACGCTCCTGTCGATCGTGCCGCTGATCGCGTTGTCGTTCTCGGTGCTCAAGGGGCTCGGCTTCCACCGCGAGCTCGAGCCGGTGCTGTACACGTTCCTCGAGCCGCTCGGCGATCGCGCCTACGAGCTGACTGCTCAAATCATGCAGTTCGTCGACAACGTGCAGAGCGGCGTGCTCGGTTCGATCGGCCTGATCTTCCTGCTCTACACCGTGATCTCGATGGTGCAGAAGGTCGAGGAGAGCTTCAATTTCGTCTGGCGCGTGGAGCAGCCGCGCAGCATCGGCCGTCGCTTCAGCGAGTACTTGAGCGTCATGATCGTCGGCCCGACCGTCATCGTCGGCGCGCTCGGCATGATCGCGACCGTGCGGAACAGCACGATCATGCAGAAGCTCGCGAGCTACGAGCCCTTCGGATCCATGCTCCTGATCGGCGGCAGGCTCGTGCCGTACATCCTGGTGGTCGGCGTGTTCTCGTTTCTCTACGGCTTCGTCCCGAACACGCACGTGTACGTGCGCGTAGCGCTCATCGGCGGCGCCATCGCCGGCATCGCCTGGACGGCGAGCGGCGTGATCCTCGCATCGTTCGTATCCGCGGGCGGCGGAACGATGGTGATCTATGCCGGCTTCGCGATCGTGATCCTCGCGCTCATCTGGCTGCACGTCTCCTGGCTCATCCTGCTGCTCGGCGCCCAGCTCACGTTCTATATCCAGAATCCGCAATACCTGCGGCCCGGTCGCGGCGAAATTCAGCTCAATGCCAGCCTGCGGGAGCGCGTGGCGCTATCGATCATGTATCTCATCGTCTGCGACTACCGCTCGACACAGCGGCGCTGGACGACCAACGACCTGGCCGATCACCTGCATCTGCCGGGCGCCGCGCTCGGCCCGATCGTCACCGCGCTCGAGCGCAAAGGCCTGTTGACGGCGACGGAAGACGAGACGTGGCTGCCCGCGCGCGATCCCGCGACGATCGAGCTCATCGATGTCCTGGATGCCGTGCGCAAGGCTCAAGCCGGCCCGCGCCTGAGCCGCATCCGCGATGTCGCTCCGGCCGTGGAAGCCGCACGCGCGGCCGAGCTCGCGCTCAAGGAGAGCGTGAAGGGCAAGACGGTCATGAGCCTGCTGGGCGACGAATAGCCAACGTAGCGCCGGTTCGCTTCCGCACGCAGCTCCGCGGCGCTCGTACCGGCCGTCGCGAGCGCCCTACTCTCCGGCGATCGTCATGCGATCGAGCAGGATCGACCCGGTACGCACACTCCCGCGTGCATCGACGTCGCTGCCGATCGCCACGATGTTGCGCAGCATGTCTTTCAGATTCCCGGCGATCGTGATCTCGTGCACCGGGTACGCGAGCTCGCCGTTCTCCACCCAGAACCCGGCCGCGCCGCGCGAATAGTCGCCGGTCACCCCGTTCACGCCCTGGCCCATCAGCTCCGTGACGACGAGCCCCTTGCCCATCCGCCGCACCAACGCAGCGAAATCATCGGGGCCGGATTTGACGAACAGGTTGTGCACGCCGCCGGCGTTGCCCGTCGTCTTGAGGCCGAGCTTGCGGGCCGAATACGTGCTCAGGATGTAACCCGTGAGCACGCCGTCGCGCACGAGCTCGCGGTCGCGCGTGAACACCCCTTCGCTGTCGAAGGGCGCGCTGCCGAGCGCCTTCGGGATATGCGGCCGCTCGGAAATCTGCAGCCACTGCGGAAATACCTGCGAGCCCGCGGCATCGAGCAGGAACGAGGCGCGCCGATACTGGCTGCCGCCGCGCACGGCGCTCAGGAAATGGCCGATGAGTCCGCGCGCGAGCTCGGGCACGAACAATACGGGCGCCGTCACGGTCGCGAGCTTGCGCGCATTCAGGCGCCGCAACGCCCGCATCGCCGCTTGCCTGCCGATGCTCTGGCCGTCCTCCATGTCGCGCGAATCGCGCACCGAGCTGTACCAATAGTCGCGCTGCATCTCGCCGTTTTCCTGTGCGACGACGACGCAGCTCAGGCCATGCAGACTGCTCGCGTAACCGCCGAGGAATCCGAGCGTATTGCCGAACACGCGAACGCCTTGATGACTCGATAGCGTCGCGCCTTCCGAGTTCGTGATGCGCTTGTCGACCGCGAGCGCCGCGGCCTCGCACGCGACAGCCAGATCGCGCGCCGCGTCGGGCTCGATGTTCCAGGGGTGGCAGAGATCGAGGTCGGGGATGTCGCGAGCAATCGTGTCGGGATCGGGCAGGCCCGCGAACTCGTCTTCGGCCGTGAAGCCCGCGATGCTGATCGCCTTCGCAACGGTCTCCCGGATGGCGTGCGGCGTGAGATCCGCCGTGCTCGCAGTGCCCTTGCGCTTGCCGCGATATACGGTGACGCCCATGCCGCGATCGCGCTGATACTCGAGCGTCTCGACCTCGCCGAGCCGCGCCGTCACGGACAGGCCGGTATCGACGCTGATGCCGACTTCGGCGTCGCTGGCACCACGCTGCTTCGCCTCGTCCAATGCCATCGCGACGAGCGCTTCCAAGTCGGCTTGCGTGTGCGCGCTGGCTGTGGACCCCTTGACCGTGGGGCCCGATGCGGGAGTGAGTTGTGACATGATCGCGATTCTATCAGGCACCCAACGCCAGCAAGATCGACGTTTTCTTCACCCATGCAGCACGACGACGAGTTCGACGATCGCCCGAGCAAGAGCGAGCGCAAGCGCCAGAGCACGGATCTACAGGTCCTCGGCGAAGCGCTGATCGATCTGCCGCAAAACGAGCTCGATGCACTGCCGCTGCCGGAAAACCTACGGGATGCCGTCGAGCTGGCGCGCCGCATTACGGCGCATGGCGGGCTTTACCGGCAAAAGCAGTACATCGGCAAGCTGATGCGCAAGATCGATGCGGAACCGATTCGTGCCGCGCTGACGGCCAAGCGCGACCGCGAACGCGTCGCCGCGCTGCGCTTTCGTCGCATCGAACATTGGCGCGACCGGTTGATTGCGGAAGGCCCGGATGCGATTGCGGCCTTTGCCGCGGAGACGCAGCGCGAAGTCGACACCGTGGCGCTCGCGCGTCTGATCGAGCGTGCCCAGCTCGAACGGCGCACGGAACACACGCCCACGGCGGCGCGCGAGCTGTTTCGGGTCGTGCGCGATGTGCTCGAGTCGGACAATTCGGCCGGCGAAGCGCCCTGATTCCCCCCACTTACTTTAGAATCGCGGCCCTATGAAAGCGCTCGTCGGCATCATCATGGGTTCGAAGTCGGACTGGGACACGCTCCAGCCGGCTGCGGACATGCTCACTCGACTTGGAGTTGCGTTCGAGACCCGGGTCGTCTCCGCCCATCGCACGCCCGATCTCTTGTTCGAATATGCCGCGACCGCGCGCGATCGCGGGATCGAAGTCATCATCGCGGGCGCCGGCGGCGCGGCGCACCTTCCCGGCATGACGGCCGCGAAGACGACGCTGCCCGTGCTCGGCGTGCCGGTGCAATCCAAGGCGCTGAACGGCATGGACTCGCTGCTATCGATCGTGCAGATGCCCGCGGGCATTCCCGTCGGCACGCTCGCGATCGGTCAGGCCGGCGCGACCAACGCGGCGCTGCTCGCCGCGTCCATCCTCGCGAATAAATACGCCCCGATCCGCGCCGCCATCGACGACTTCCGCCGCGAGCAGACCGAGAAGGTGCTCGCGCATCCCGATCCTGCGCAGCCCGCGAGCTGATTCATGAAGATCGGCATCATCGGCGCCGGCCAGCTCGGGCGCATGCTGGCCCTCGCGGGCTATCCATTGGGACTCCGGTTCGTGTTCCTCGATCAAAGCGAGGACGCCCCGGGTGCGCAGGTCGGCCGCATCGTGCGCGGTGCGTTCGACGATCCGCGGGCGCTCGCCGAGCTGGCACGCGAGGTCGATGTCGTGACGTTCGATGTCGAAAACGTGCCGGTCGACGCGATCCGCGACATCGCGAAACAGAAGCCATTCGCACCGCCGCCGAGCGCCCTCGGCGCCTCGCAGGATCGCTTGGACGAGAAGACGCTGTTTCGCTCGCTGCGCATCCCGACGCCGCCCTTCGCGCCGGTCGACAGCCGCGCCGATCTGGTGAAGGCGGCATCATCGATCGGCCTGCCGGGCGTATTGAAGACGCGCCGGCTCGGCTACGACGGCCGCGGCCAGTATTTCCTGAAGACGCCGGCGGACATCGACATCGCGTGGGATACGCTCGGCAGCGTGCCATTGATCTACGAGGGATTCGTGGAATTCAGCCGCGAGGTGTCGATCATCGGCGTGCGCAGCACGACCGGTGCCATCGCGAGCTATCCGCTATCTGCGAATACGCATTCGTCCGGAATTCTGCGCTACTCCACCGCGCCGTATCGCAATGCGCCGCTGCAGCGCCAGGCCGAGAAGCACCTCAAGCGGCTGATGAAGCACTTCGACTATGCGGGCGTGCTGACGATCGAGTTCTTCGTCAAACGCGGCCAATTGATCGCGAACGAAATGGCGCCGCGCGTGCACAACTCCGGCCATTGGACGATCGAGGGCGCCGCGACCAGTCAGTTCGAGAATCACGTACGCGCCATCCTGGGCTTGCCGCTCGGGAGCACGCAGCCCATCGGGCACTCGGCCATGGTCAATTTCATCGGCACGATCCCCGAGGCCGCGCGGGTGCTGACGATTCCGGGCGTGCACTTCCATAGTTATGGCAAAGAGCCGCGGCCGAATCGCAAGCTCGGCCATTGCACGGTCGTCAGCGGCAGCGCGCAGGCCCGCGACCGGGCGCTGCGACAACTCCTCAAGATCCGCGACGTTTGATACAGGAAAAGTCGCCTCAACGCGACGGAGCGGCCCGTTAGCCGACTGTTTTGCGGTCTGGGCGAACCAAGCCGGGGGCTTGCGCGTCTATTGCGCTCACACAAGACTGCGGCGCTCGATGACAGAATCGGTTGTTTTGAATCCACCCCGGTCAGCCCGTACACTGCGCCAGGATTCAAGGGCTTGGCGGGTGGAGCCCAGTCGCTTCGCACAAGACCCCAGCCAGGAACTTTAGGCGGCCCGACACTCCATGTATCTCGACCTGTTCAAGTTGCAAGAGCTGCCCTTCCGGCTCACGCCGGACCCGGCGTTCCTGTATCTCTCCAAGCACCATGCGCGCGCCAAGGCGTACATGGAATCGACCATCTGGTTCACGGACGGGTTCGTCGTCATCACCGGCGAGATCGGATCGGGCAAGACGACGCTGATCGAAACCTTCCTCAAGGAGCTGGAAAAAGACGTCGTCGTCGCGCAGATCAGCCAGACGCAAGTCTCCGCGGTCGAATTCCTGCAATCGCTGCTCGCCCAATTCGGCTTTCAGCCGTTCAAGATGAAGAAGGCCGAGCTGCTCGCGACACTCAACGAGTTCCTCATCGAGCAGTACGCGAACGGCCGGCGCGTGCTGTTGATCGTCGACGAAGCGCAGAATCTCTCGAACAAGGTGCTCGAAGAGATCCGCCTGCTCTCCGGCATCGAGACGACGAAGGAGAAGGTGCTGCGCATCATTCTCGCGGGCCAGCCCGAGCTCAATGACAAGCTCAATTCCCCGAGTCTGATACAGCTCGCGCAGCGAATTCGCCTGCGCTTCCACCTGACGGCGTTGTCGAGATCGGATACGGAGTCGTACATCCAGCATCGGCTGGAAGTCGCGGGCTCGCAGGGCCGCGAGATCTTCCACCCCGATACGTTCCCCTTGATCTATCGCTACACCGGCGGCACGCCGCGCCTGGTCAACACCTTGTGCGACACGTCGCTCATGGCGGCGTTCGCGCAAGAGCGCGATCACGTGACGGTGGAGGATGTGCGCGCGGCGGTCGAAGAGATGCAATGGGTGGAGTTCGCGGAGCGCTCGGTGAAGCTGGAAGCGCTCACGCCGCAGCGGACCCATGGATATTCGCTCGAAGCGACCGGCGAGCGCCGCGTCGTGCTCGGCCGGATTCTCGTGGGATTCAACGGCCAGACGATCGCGGAGCGCGAGCTCACGCCGGGCCGTTTCGTCATCGGCCGCACCCCCGACAACGATCTGCAGATCGACAGCAAATACATCAGCCGGCATCACGCGCAGATCGTGACGTCGATGCATACCTCCGTCGTCGAGGACTTGAACAGCACCAACGGCATTTACGTCCGTGCGAAACGCGTGCGCCGCCGCATCTTGAACGACGGCGACGTCGTGCATATCGGCCAGCACGAGATCATGTACTTCGACGAGCGCATGTCGCGCTCGCGCGGCTCGCACATCGAGACCGAGGATGATGTCGGCGCCTTGCTGGAGCAGGAACGCGAGCTGGAGCAGGATGACGAGAACGAGAGCGAAGAGGACGACGCGGATTCGTTGTCAGCGCACCGGGGCTAGCCGCTTTCCCCGGCTATGCGTCGAGCGGAGTGCGGGACGCGCAGCCAGGCGAGCTGTCCGACAGGCCCCGTGAGCAGCTCAGTCCTCCAGCGACCGATTCGTGTATTCCGCCTGCCGCGTCCGATAGTCCTTCCGACGCAGCCACAGCACGATCCCCGCGAGCAGGCTCAACGAGCCGAGCAGCAGTAGCACGTTGGGCAGGATCTCGACGTTCACGAACCAAGCGACGCCCAGCAGCAGCGCCCCCAACATCATGTAGATGTAAGGCAGCAACTCGTAAATCGGTCGAGCAATCCACATGATTCGATGCCGCCCTCGTGCACTGCAGGAGCCGATCCTAGCAGCGCGGGCGGTTACACGACGAGTGTGTTGGCGATCGGCCTCAGGCGGCCGTGCCGCCGACCGTCAAGCCATCGACCCGCAGTGTCGGCTGGCCGACGCCGACCGGCACGTCCTGCCCTTCCTTGCCGCAGGTGCCCACGCCCTCGTCCAGCTTCAAGTCGTTGCCGACCATCGACACACGGCGCAGCACATCCGGGCCGTTGCCGATGAGCGTCGCACCGCGGACCGGCGCCGTGAGCTTGCCATCCTCGATCAGGTACGCCTCGCTCGCCGAGAACACGAACTTGCCCGACGTGATGTCGACCTGGCCGCCGCCGAAGTTATGGCAATACAGCCCCTTCTTCACGGAGCCGATGATGTCCTTCGGATCGTGCTTGCCGGCCAGCATGTACGTGTTCGTCATGCGCGGCAGCGTCATGTGCGCGAACGATTCGCGCCGCCCGTTGCCCGTCGGCTTCACGCCCATGAGACGCGCGTTGAGCTTGTCCTGCAGATAGCCGCGCAGCACGCCGTTCTCGATGAGCGTCGTGCATTGGGTCGCCGTACCCTCGTCGTCGATGTTCAACGACCCGCGACGCGATCCGAGCGTGCCGTCGTCGACGACCGTGCATTCCTCGGACGCGACCATCTCGCCAATGCGGCCCGAGAACGCCGACGTGCCCTTGCGATTGAAGTCGCCTTCGAGGCCGTGGCCGATCGCTTCGTGCAGCAGCACGCCCGGCCAGCCCGGCCCGAGGACGACCGTCATCGTGCCCGCGGGCGCCGGCACCGCTTCCAGATTCACGAGCGCGCCGCGCACCGCCTCGCGCACTTGCTCCTTCCAGCGATCGTTCTCGAGGAAGCGCGTGAACGCGTACCGGCCGCCCGTGCCGCTGTAGCCCTGCTCGCGACGCCCGTCCTGCTCCACGATCACCGACACGTTCAGCCGCACGAGGGGCCGCACGTCCGCGGCCACCGTGCCGTCGCTCGCCATCACGAGCACGACTTCGTGCGAGCCCGACAGGCTGGCCATCACCTGCTTGACGCGCGGATCGATGCGCCGCGCCTCGACATCGATCTGTTCGAGCAGGCGCACCTTGTCGGCATCGCTCATGCCTTCGAGCGGATCGACCGGCAGATACAAACGATGGCCAGCCGACGCATGCCACGCCTGCATCGAGGTGTTCGCGCCGCTCCGCGCGATGGCGCGCGCCGCGTGCGACGCTTCGGTCAGCGCGGGCAGCACGATTTCATCGGAGTATGCGAAGCCCGTTTTCTCGCCTGCGAGCGCCCGCACACCGACGCCTTGCTCGATGTTGTGCGCGCCGTCTTTGACGATGCCGTCTTCCAGCGACCACGATTCTTCGCGGCTCAGCTGGAAATACAGATCGGCGTAATCGACGCTGTAGCCCATCACGCTGCCGAGCACGTTCGCGATGCGATCCTCGTCGAGCCCCGAGGGCGACAGGATCGATTGGCGCGCGATATCGAGCGGTGTGCTCAGATCGACGGCGCCGGGCAACTCGAGATGCAGATTCGATGGCGTGATCAGGCGGTTGGACATGCTGTTTCCGTAGTAAGGACGCCCGCGACTACAGGCGCCGGTGATTCAAGGCAGGAAAGCGCGTACGCAGCTCGCCTTGTTGAGTGAGGTCGATATCCGCGACTGCAAGCCCCGGACCCGGCTCGGCGACTCGCGCGAGCACGTGGCCCCAGGGATCGACGATCAGCGAGTCGCCGTAGGTCTCCCGCCCGTTCTCGTGCACCCCGCCCTGCGCGGCGGCGAGAACGTAGCACAGGTTCTCGACGGCCCGAGCGCGCAGCAACAGCTCCCAATGCGCGCGTCCCGTCGGCGCGGTGAACGCGGACGGCACGGTGAACACCTCGGCGCCTTGGGCCTGCAAGCCGCGATACAGCTCTGGGAAACGCACGTCGTAGCACACGGACAGGCCGACTCGCCCGACGGGCGTCGCGACTATGGTCGTCCCGGCGCCCGGCGCGATCGTCGCCGACTCCCGATAGCGCTCGTCGCGCTCCGGAATCTCCACGTCGAACAGGTGGATCTTGTCGTACCGCGCCACGACCCGACCGCCGCTGTCGAAGACGAGCGAGGCTGCGGCGACGCGGCCGGGATCCTGATCGATCTTGATCGGAATCGTGCCGCCCACGATCCATAAGCCGAGCTCGCGCGCCGTGCGCGACAAACGCGCTTGTATGGGCCCCTCGCCCAGCGCTTCGGCGGCCGCGAGCTTGTCCTGCTCCTTGCGACCCATGATCGCAAAGTTCTCCGGCAGCACCGCGAGGACCGCGCCCGCGTCACGGGCGCGCTCGAGCAGCGAGCACGCCGTCGCGAGATTCGCCTCGACGGAGGCGACCGAGGTCATTTGCAGGACAGCGGCGAGCGTCATGGACCACAATTCGACGATGCGCGGCCGCTTGTCAATCCGTTAATTGGCCTTCGCTTCTGCCGCATCCACACGCTCGACGATCGGTTCTTCCCACGTACCCGTGATTCGGTAGTACCCGCGCGCAATCCCCTTCAGCGGCTCCTTGAAGACCTGGGAGAAGAGCAACAGCGCAGCCCCGACCGCCGGCCCACCCGCCAGCGCGCCCGCGACCGGGATCGACGCACCCAGGTTGCCCGTGACGACGGCCGTCTGATCGAAATCCTGCGTCGCGAGACCTGTGCGCCCGGCAATGCCGATTTCCACGGCGGGACCGCGCAGCAGCAGATTGCTCGTGTACGCGTTCCCATCACGCAGCTCGAAATCGCCGTGAATCGTGTCGAAGGCGAGCCCTTTCTCCGTGAGATCGCTGAAATCGAGCGACAAGCGCCGCGGCAGCGCCGCGACACTGAACAGACCGAGCACGCGCCCGGCGCCGGGCTGCAGCGCCAGGAGCTGGCCCGACTCCGCGGCGACGGTGATCGTGCCCGACGCGCGCTTCATGCGATCGCTGTCGAAGCCGCCGCGCCAATGCAGGCGAGCGCTCACCTCCGCGCTCTTCGCTTCGAGGAACTCGGTGTAATTGAGCGCGCGCAGCGTCGCGCGCACATCGGTGCTGATGACCTTCGCATCGAGGCTCGACTGCTCACCGTCCGCACCGATCAGCCAGTTGCCGTGCGCTTCCGCTTGCACCGCGTCCTGCGCGACCTTGATCGAGTCGACGCGCATGCCATTCGCGACGCGCGTCGTCGTCAGATCGACACCGCCGATCGGATGGTTCTCGATGTGCATGTCGCCGACGTGGACGCGCAAGCTCGGCCAATCCCGCGGGTCGCCATCGGACGCTTCGTCCTGTGCGTCCTGCTCGCCGCTCGCCCGGTCCGAACGCATCACGACGAGACGCTCCAGGTCGATCGACAGCGGCTGCGATCCCTTGAAATTCTCGGGAATGACGAGTTGGCCCTCGGCGTTCGTACCGGTCACATCGACGCGCCAGCCCTGCTCCGTCGCCTGCATCACGCCGCGCACATCCGGCCATTCGTAGCCGTAGAGCTGCAACAGGCCGACATGCAGATTCGCCGCTCGCAGCACGTCCGACAGCTTCGTCTGCTTCGCGTCCGGCGCCGCGCCGGCTTGCGCATCCGCTTCGGCCAGCGCGAACCAATCATCCAATCGCAGTCGCGCGATCGAGCCTTCGATACGCAAGCCGCGATGATCCGGCAACGCGGCGACCTGCCCGTCGGCGCGCACACCGCCGCGGCCGAAGGCCCATTCGCCGCGGGCCTTCTCGAATTGCAGCACTCCGCGAATGTCGCCGAAGGCGACGCGTGCGAGCAGCTGGCGCTCGCGTTGTTCCAGATCCACACGCAGCGCCCGCATCGACTCGGCGGTCTTGCCGACGGGCTCTGGCAGATCGATGCCGAGCCCCCGCATCAACGAGTCGATCGAATAGACCTGCGGGCCGCGGTCGGAACGGCTCGACAGGCGCGTACTCATGCGCCAGTCCGTCGCGCCGCTGAGGCCCACCATGCGCGGCACGAACGCCGCGAGTTGCTCGGCCGTCACGCGTCCGTGCGCAACGAGCGTGGAGCGCGTATCCGTCCGATCGTCCGGCGTGATCATCACGTCGACCGGCCCGCCGAGCCACTGGCCCTTCAGATCCGCTTCCACGGGCAACTCCTGGCGCACGATCAGCGAGCCATTGAGGTGCGTGACCGGCGCGTCGAGCCCCGTGAGACGCACGGTCGCATCCGTAAGCTTGGTCGCGACGGCGATACGACGGTCCTCGACGTGCGTGATCGGCAGCAGCAAGTTCAGGCTCGCATCGAGCGCACCCTGTCCGCGCAGCGCCTGGAACTGGTCGCCGAGCGCCGTGGCGATCGGGCTGTGTTGCAAGAACCCGAGCGCCGCGCCGAGATCGCCGCTCGCCTCCGCCGCGAGCTTGAGCTCGCCCTGTCTGAAATCCGCGATTCCGCCGTTCGCGTGGGTGACCTGCAAGTCCCCGACACGCGCGGTAATACCGCTCGCGTGCATGCCCTCGTTGCGAAACTCGACGTTGCCGGCGAGCTGCATCGCCGGTGTCCAGCCCGGTTGGTAATCGAACGTGAGGCCCTCGACGACGCCTTGCACAAGAAACAGTCCATCGCCGCCGCGAAATGGGAACGAGCGGAGCGGACCGCGCAGCTCCAACGTGCTGCGCGTCACCCGGCCGCTGACGAACGCCCGATCGAGCCACGCGAGCGCATCTGCGCTCAGCATGTTGGCGGGCAGGTACTTCGGCGTCGCGGCGGCGTTCAAGTCACGCGCCTGCGCATGAATCTCCAGATACGGAGACGATCCATCCCGCGGCACGCGGATCGCGAGCCGCGCCTCGCCCTTGCCGTCATCCGCATCGAACCGCAGCGCATCCGTGCCGATGCTCAGCATCGTGCCGTCGTCTCGCCAGGCGATGGCGCCGTTTACCGCATTCGTGTCGATGGGCCATCGGAACATCCATGGCAGCGATAGATGCAACGGGCCGGAATCGAGCTTGAACTCGCCTTCCTTGTCGCTCGCCTTCAACACGCCGCTGATGCCCGTCGCACCCGGCACCTTGCCGACAGAGTCGAACCCGAGCGAGTCCGTCGTCGCCGACGCCGAATAGGTGAGCGGCGCGTCGGCGCCGGCGCGCTTCACCTCGAAGTCCAGGTCGCGCACGGTGCCGCGAACGTTCAAGGCGCGCACGCGCGCGAGCACCTGGCTCTCCGGAAGATACGCGAGCAACGGCGCGATGCTCTCGAGCAGGATCACGTCGGCCTTGCCGCTCATGTCGAGCGCGCCATCATGCGACGGCGTCCACGAGAATTGCAGATCGCCCGAATGCCAATCGAGCGCCTTGTTGCGCTCGGCCTTCGCGGCATCCAGATCGAGCTGCGTCACGTGCGCGCGCCAACGATCGCCGTCGCGTTCCGCACGGCCTTTGATGCGCACGGCGTCGTAGCTCAGCCGCTGCGGCGCATCGGCCCGCGTCGAGGGCTCGGGCACTTTCGCGGCCGCAGCCGCCAACGCATCCGCGGCGGGCATCGAGCCGCCCGCTGCGGCCGTGCGCACATCGCGGCCGACGACGAGCGGCTCGGCCGTCGGCAGCGGCAATCCCCACACCGGCGTCGATGCGGTGAGGTCACGGAAGTGCGTGTCGAGGTCGACGCTGCTCAAACGCGCGCCCGCGAAGGTTGCCGTCAACGTGAGCGAGCCGACACCGGATTCGGGTGCCGGGTACCGATCGGGAAACACATCGGCCCAGCCGGCGAGATCCAGCGCCTCGCCTTTGACGGTGAGCGCACCCGTGACTTGATCCGGTAGTTCGAGCGCGCCGGTGACCCCCGCCGCGAATTCGAGCGACTTGCCGAGCGTCGCCGGCAGCGATGCATTGCCCGTCAATTCGAGCGTCTTCGGCTCGCGCTCCAGGATGAAGTTCACGCCGGACAGTGACCATGGCCCGCGCCCCGTCGCCTCGTCCTGAAAACTCACGACTGCATCGCGCACGCGAAACTTGCCGATGGGCAGGTGCTCGACCGCGAACGGCTCGGTGCGATTGAGGAGCGCCCCGGCGATCTGAATGCGCCCGTCGCGCGTCCGGATGAGACCGAGTTGCGGCGAGTCGAGCGTGAACCGGCCGGCCGTGAGCCGGCCCGAGCGCAGCGAATTCCAGGCGTCGAAGGCGACGCTGCCGGCGCGCGCCGTCGCGAGCACGCGGGTTCGGTCGGGCGTGCGCACGGTGACGTCGGTGAAAGCGAGCTCCGGGCCGTACAGGCGCAGCCGCGCGCGCAAGTCGCTGAATTCGACGGACAGGTGGGTCTTTTCGCTCAGGAAGTCCTGCAGCTGAACGCGATATTCGGGCACGCGAGCGATCGCGATGCGAAATGCGATCAAAAGCAGTACGAGCAGCGCGACGCAGACACCGAGCGTGATCGCGGTCCACTTGAGCACGCGGCGCCCGAACGAGCGCCGATGCGGCGCTTCGCTGGAATCCTCGATGCTGGGTGCGGCTTGGTTCACGTCATTAAAGATCTGGCGAGCTTTACATCATCTCGTCGCGATGCGGGTCGGCGCTACTGCCCCTGAGCCCACAGTCGTGAGCCCAGAGTTACATCAGCACGACGTCGTACTGGTCTTGCTGATACAGGGCTTCGGTCTGCAGGCGAATCGGCTTGCCCGTGTGCACTTCGAGCTCGGCGAGCGCGGCGGACTCCTCGTCCAGCAGCCGTTCGATCACGTCCTGGTGAGCAAGCACCATCAGCTCCTGGAACTGAAACTGGCGCGACTGTCGCAAGATCTCGCGAAAGATTTCGTAACAAACTGTTTCCGTGGTCTTCACGAACCCGCGGCCTTCGCACGTAGGACACGCGGAGCACAGCATGTGTTCCAAGCTCTCGCGCGTGCGCTTGCGGGTCATCTCGACGAGACCGAGCGGCGAGACCGAGGAAATATGCGTTTTTGCATGGTCGCTCGCGAGCGCTTTCTCGAGCGCCTGCAGCACCTGCTTGCGATGCTCCTCCTCTTCCATGTCGATGAAGTCGATGATGATGATGCCGCCCAGGTTGCGCAGCCGCAGCTGCCGAGCGATCGCGACGGCCGCCTCGAGATTCGTGCGGAAGATCGTCTCTTCGAGCGTGCGATGCCCGACGTAGGCGCCCGTGTTCACGTCGATCGTCGTCATCGCCTCGGTCTGGTCGAAGATCAGATAGCCGCCCGATTTCAGCGGCACCTTGCGGTCGAGCGATTTCTGGATCTCGTCCTCGATACCGTACAGATCGAAGATCGGCCGATCGCTCTCGTACAGCTCGATGCGGTCCGCGAGGTCCGGCATGAACGTGCGCGCGAATTCCATCATGCGCTGATGCGTGTCCGCGTGATCGATGCTGACCCTGTCGACGCCGCTCGATACGACATCGCGCAGCACCCGCACGGCGAGCGGCAAATCCTCGTGCACGAGCTGTCCGGGGCGTGCGTAGGCGGCCTTCTCGCTGATCACTTGCCACAGCTTTTGCAGGAACAACATGTCCGCCCGGAGCGCGTCGGGCGTCGCGCCTTCGGCGGCCGTACGCACGATGTAGCCGCCTGGCTCCTCGTTGCGTACGAACAGATTCGCCGCCTCGCGCAGCCGCTGGCGCTCGGTCTCGTCCTCGATGCGGCCCGAGATGCCGACACCGCGGCCTTTCGGCATGTAGACGAGATAGCGCGACGGAATCGTGATGAAGGTCGTGAGCCGCGCCCCCTTCGTGCCCAGCGGATCCTTCAGCACTTGCACGAGGATCTCGCCGCCCTCGGTGACGAGCGACTGAATCTCCTGCGTGGTCACTTCGGCAACGGGGCGATCCGGCTGGCCATTCTCGCCGACCGCCGGGTGCACGATGTCGGAGGCATGCAAGAAGGCCGTGCGCTCGAGGCCGATGTCGACGAACGCCGCCTGCATGCCTGGCAGCACGCGCGACACGCGCCCCTTGTAGATGTTGCTGATGAGCCCGCGACGATTGGCGCGCTCCAAGAAGATCTCCTGCAACACGCCGTTTTCGACGAGCGCCGCGCGCACTTCGCGCGGGCTCACGTTGACGAGAATCTCCGCCGTCATCGTGCTGTCCCGCCTTGCTGCCGAGCGTTGCCGATCTCGAATGCCTGCCAACCGATCTCGTTCAACAGCTGCGCCGTTTCGAACACGGGCAAGCCGACGATGCCCGAATAGCTGCCGTGGATCCGCTCGATGAACGTCGCGGCACGCCCCTGCACGGCGTAGCCGCCGGCCTTGTCGGCGGGCTCGCCGGTCTCCCAGTACGCGACGATTTCGTCGTCGTTCAACGCGCGGAACGTGACGTCGCTGACCGAAAGCCGCAACCCGGTCCCGCGCTCGGAGCGCAACGCGACGCCCGTGTAGACCTGATGGGTCTGGCCGCTGAGCCGACGCAACATCGTCAACAGTTCGCCGGCGCTCGCCGGCTTGCCGAGAATGTCCTGGCCAAGCGCGACGGTCGTGTCCGCGCCCAGCACCGGCAGCCGCTCGGCCGGATCGAGCCGATCCCAGAGCGCTTCCGCTTTCGCCCTGGCCAACCGATAGACGTACTCGGCGGGCGGCTCGCCGGAGCGCACGCTCTCGTCGATGTTCACCGGACGAATGGCGTGCGAAACGGCCATCTGAGTCAGGAGCGCACTACGACGAGGCGAAGCCGAAGCGAGCAAGATCAAGGGGTTGGAAGAATTTCTCATCCGCAGGAGGATACAGGACGAGTCGCGCCCCCGGCAGGTATTCAGGTCTCGAATCGCTGGTGGGCGAGGAATAGCGCCGCGTCCGCCGCGCTGAAAAACACGAGGTGGACCCGCTCGAGCGGAGCCGCCACCAAGGCTCGCTCGATGGCCGTCGAGGCGACGCGCGCAGCGTCGTCCTTCGGATAGCCGTACACGCCGGTGGCAATCGCGGGAAAGGCGATCGTCCGGCACCCAAGCTCGGCCGCGATCGCTATCGACTGCTCGTAGCACGACGCCAGCAATCGTTGCGAATCGTCCCCAGGTCGCCATACCGGTCCGACCGTGTGGATCACATGGCGGGCGGGCAGCCGGCCCGCGGTCGTCGCGTCGGCGCGGCCGGTCGGCAAGCCTTCCGGATAGCTCGTGCGCCGGACCTCGCGACACGCTTCGAGAATCGCCGGACCGCCGGCGCGATGGATGGCGCCATCGACACCGCCGCCGCCCAGCAGGGACGAGTTCGCGGCATTCACGATCGCATCGACGGCGCACGTCGTGATGTCACCGTGCGATACGTGCACGCGACCGGCCAGAAACGCGCGGATCAGGGGTCGCTCCATGGGACTGCTCGCTCGATGAATGGGGCAATTTTGCCTGGTGGTGGCGATAGTGCCGAGGCGTTCGCGTCGGACGCAATCGAGCACCGCGGGGCCCGCGGACCCGCCGACATTCCGTGACGGCCGTCCTTTCCGCTCCTCTGGCACTCGCAGTACGGTGCGCAACGGACTTTGCTCGACAAGTGAGTCAATGACGACGCGCGACGGCGACCGGCGATCGACGACAGGACGTAACCTCGCACCGCTGAATTTTCCGGTGATCGAGGGTTATCAGTTCCTGCAGACGATCGCCCGTTCGCCCAAGTCCGAGGTGCACGTCGCCTACTCGGCCGAGCTCGGTAGCAACGTCGCGATCAAGGTGCTGCGAACCGGCCCGCTGTCGGGGGCGGATGCAGGCGAGGAACAGCGGTTCGAGCGCGAGCGCATGCTGCTCACGCGCATCAAGCACCCGGCCATCATCGACCTGTACGACTGGGGCCATGGCGAGGACTTCCGCTACATCGTCACCGAATATTTCGCGAGCGGCAGCCTGGAGCTGCGCATTCGCAATCTGATGACCGTCCGCGACTCCGTCGACATCTTCGTGCAAGTGGCGGGCGCGCTCGTCGCGGTTCACAACGCGGGGTTGTGTCATCGGGATTTGAAGCCAGCGAACATCATGATGCGGCCCGACGGACGCATCGTCCTGATCGACTTCGGTCTCGCGAAGACGATGGATGGCGGCGGGCTCACGAACGTCGGCGAGGTGCGCGGCTCACCGTTCTATATCAGCCCCGAGCAGGCCGAAGGCGCGTCGGTCGATCAGCGCAGCGATCTGTACAGCCTGGGCGTGATCTTTTACGAGATGCTCACTGGACTGCGGCCGTTCCGCGGCAGCAATGTGGTCGCGATCATTCAATCACATCGCAACGATCCGATTCCGGTGCTGCCGGAGCCGCTCCGCCACTTTCAACGACTCGTCGATGGTCTGCTGGCGAAGACGCCCGCGGATCGATTTCCGAGCGCGACCGCGGCGCTCGGCGAGCTCGCCAGAATGAAGGTGTGACCCGTGCAGCCACGGCGCTAGGCGCGATGGTACGGGTGGCCTTTCAAGATACTCACGCCGCGGTACAACGCCTCCGCCACCATCACGCGAGCGAGTGCGTGGGGCAGCGTCAGCGCCGACAGCGACCATTTGAAATTCGCGCGGGCATCGACCGCGGGCGCGAGCCCCTCCGGTCCGCCGATGCAAAACACGACATCGCGTCCGTCGTTCGCACGCGCCTGCAGAAAGGCCGCGAGTTGCTCGCTCGACAGCGACTTCCCGCCGACTTGCAGCGCGACGACATACGCGCTCGCCGGCATCGCCGCCAGCATCTTCTCGCCTTCCTTGGTCATCGCCTGTTTCGTATCGCCGCTCGTGCGTTGCCCGAGCGCGATCTCCTTCAGCTCGAGCTTGTATTCGCCGGTCAAGCGTTGCGCGTATTCCTCATAACCGGCATTGACCCACGACGTCAGCCGAGTGCCGGCGGCCAAGAGCAGCAAACGCATGCTGGGCGGCCCGTCCCGTCACTCGCCTCCGGCGGCCGCTTCGCGCCGGGCCGCGCTCACGTCCCACAGGCTCTCCAGGCGATAGAACTCCCGCACTCGCGGCAGCATGATGTGCACGATCACGTCTTGCAGATCGACGAGCACCCACTCGCCATCGCGCTCGCCTTCGACGCCCATCGGCCGGAACCCGGCCTTTTTCGAGAACTCGACGACGCGGTCCGCGATCGAGCGCACGTGACGATCGGAATTGCCGCTCGCGATGACGAGCGTATCGGCGATGTCCGTCAGCTTGCGCACGTCGAGCACCCGCACGTTCACCGCTTTGATGTCCGCGAGCGCGCGTTCGACGACGTCGACGACGCCCTCGGCCGGCGGCTTCCGCGACGCGGCGGCAGCGCCCGGCTGCTTGCGCGGCAGCGCGGCGACTTTCTTGTTCGCTTTCTTGGCCGCCTTCTTCGCAGGCGTGCGGCGCTTGGCGGTCGAAGCGCGGCTCGTCTTGGCGCTGGTCTTCTTGGCGGCGGTGGATTTGGAGCGAGCGGTCTTCGCGCGTTTTTCAGCCATGCATACCTCGTAAGGAAATCAGGAGAAGGCGTCGTGCGTGGAGCGGCGGAACAGCCAACGGATTCACGTGAGGTCAGCTCTTGCGCTTGTAGCAGCCGGTTTGTTCGATGATGTCGCGCACGCGGTCCGGCATGAGATAGCGCGGGTCGCGGCCCGCGGCGATGAGCTTGCGCACTTCGGTGGACGAGATCTCAAGTTGCGTCACCGCATGAATGTAAATGCAACCGGCTCGCGACTCGTGCAGATCGCCGATGCGACCCGTGCCGCGATCGACGAGCAGCTCGCCCAATGGCCCCATGCTCGGCGCGCGCCATCCCGGACGATGCGCCACGACCAGATGAGCAAGCTCCAGCAGTTCACGCCACTGATGCCATTTTGGCAAGCCCAGAAAGGCATCCATGCCGACGATCAGGCACAGCGAGCGATCCGGAAAATCAGTACGAAGCGTCCGCATGGTATCCACCGAATAGGACAGCCCCGCGCGGCGGATCTCGCGATCGTCGACGACGAACCCGGGCTGATCCTGCGTCGCCGCCGTGACCATCGCGAGACGCTGCTCGGCGTTCGCGATCGTCGTCTCCCGATGCGGCGGATTGCCCGCGGGCATGAAGCGCATTTCGCTCAGCCGCAGCGCCTGCAGCAATTCGAATGCCGTGCGCAGGTGGCCGAAGTGAATCGGGTCGAACGTACCGCCGAAAATGCCAATGGGATTCATGAGAGACGTGAGCTCGCGGTCATCATGCGGCTCGCGGCAGCGGCACACCCGCCATGCGCGCGACCAGGCCTTCCAGCTCGACCCAGGGGTCGAAATTCGCCGCGCCCTTGATCGAACGGTCGACGCGCTCGGCATCGATGATCAACTGACGCACCATGCGCGGCTTCAGCCGGCCGAGCGCTTGCTTCATCGCCGCCTGGCGCGGCCGCCACACGTAGATCGCGTTCATCGCCGCCTCCGCGCTCTGCCCGCGCGACATCAAATATTGCGCGCGCGCGACCCACTGCAGATCCTTGTTCACCGCCCAGAGCACGAGCACCGCATCGATGCCCTCGCCGCGCAGCCCTTCCAGGATGCGCAGCGCGCGCACGGTCGCCCCGCGCATCGCGGCTTCGCCGAGCTGCAACACATCGTAGCGTGCGCTGTCCGCGACCGCTTCCAGGATGACGTCCGCCGTCACCGGTCCGGGCGGCAACAGCAAGGCGAGCTTTTCGACTTCCTGATGCGCGGCCAACAGATTGCCTTCGACGCGCTCCGCCAACAGCCCCGCGGCGGCGCTATCGGCCATGAGCTTGTGACGAGCAAGACGGTCGCGAATCCAGGCCGGCAAACGCGGCAACTCGAGCGGCCACACTTGCACGACGACGCCCTGCTTTTCGATCGCGCTCACCCATTTCGAGCTCTGCACGCGGCCATCCATTTTTCCGGTGACGATCAGGACGACGTTGTCGGGCGAAGGCTGCGTCGCGAGCTCGATGATCGCCGCCGCTCCCTGGTCGCCGGGCGTCGGGTTCGTCATGCGAATCTCGATGATCTTGCGCTGGGCGAACAGTGACATCGCCCGGCTGTCCGCGAGCAACGCCTGCCAATCGAACCCGCGCTCGACGACGTGCAGGTCGCGCTCGGTGAACCCGTCGGCGCGGGCCCGCGCGCGAATGGCGTCCGCGGCCTCGTTGACGAGCAACGGCTCATCGCCTGCGACGAGATAAATGGAGCTCAGACCGCGCGCGAGTTGAGGCGGAAGGCTATCGCCGGGAATTTTCACTCTTCGTCTACTGCTCGTGACAAGCGAAGGAACGGTGCGGGCGGGCGAGTATCACCATCGTGATGCGGGGGATTATGGCCCATTGCCCCGGCCGCCGGGAAGCTGACGGCGTGGGGCCCGATGTGCCCGCCGGCGGTCGGGTGCTTTACAGCAACACGGCCGGGCCCGTAGCCTCTCGGCAACAGGACGTCTCGCCCCATGCGCTTTTTCCATCGAGTCCGAACACTACGGCACTGGCCGCGGGCCCTGCTCGTCGGTCTCGTGCTTGCGTTCGGCGCTCATGCGATCGCGCACGCATCGCATCGGCACGATCCACTGACGCCCGCAAGCGCGCTGCTCGACATCGCTTGCAGCCATTGCGTCGGCGGTCTCGCCCCAGCGCCCGCTCACCCTCTGCCCGTGCTCATGCGGCACGTCGATCATTTCGACGTTGCCTTCACGATCACGTCTGCCGCACTCCCGCGGCTGTTTTCCCCGAGCCAGCCGCGCGGCCCTCCCGAGTTCCTCGACATCGATCCCGCGGGTTTTCGTTGACCCACCGCACGATGCGATCGCGAACGCGATCGCACTCATTGGGCTTGTCCTTGGAACTCGAACATGTTCAGACCATCGCTCGCGCGTCTCGCCGTGGCAGGCGCGCTCACACATTGCATTCCCCTGGCCGCGCTCGCGCAAGAAACGCGCGTCGAGGAAATCGTCGTCACCTCTTCCGCCCTGCGTGAAAATCCGTTGGAAGTCGCGCAGCCGACGACGGTCGTCGCCGGCGACGACTTACGGCGCAAGATTGCCGCGAGCCTCGGCGAAACACTCGCCGGCGAGCTTGGCATCAGCTCGACCTACTTCGGCCCGAGCGCGAGCCAGCCGGTCGTGCGCGGTCTGGGGGGCTATCGCGTGCAAGTCCTGCAGGACGGCGCCGCCGCGCTCGACGTCTCGAGCTTGAGCCAGGATCACGCGGTGAGCATCGAGTCCGTCGCCGCGCGCCAGATCGAAGTGATCAAGGGCCCGGCTGCCCTGCTGTACGGCAGCGGTGCTGCGGGCGGGCTCATCAACGTCGTTACCGCACGCGTTCCGAGGACGCGGCCTGAGCGCGCCACCGGCGCGGTCGAATTGCGTGGCGACACGGCGAGCAAAGAACGCACGGCGGCGGTTGCGGCGGAAGGCGCCGTCGGGGCGATTGCACTGCACGCGGATGCGTTCGACCGCACCACCCAAGACGTGCACATCCCCTCGTTCGCGCAATCGCGCGAACTGCGCGAGCGCCTCGGCGCGGATGCGAGCCCGGTGCGCGGCCGGATGCTCAATTCCGCGAGCGATTCGCGCGGCGGCGCCCTCGGCGCCTCGCTCGTCGGCGACAGCGGCTTCGCGGGTCTCGCTTGGAGCCGTTACGAATCGACGTACGGCATTCCGTTCGAAGAGACCGCGTTCATCGACATGCAGCAAGATCGATTCGATGTCCGCGGCGAATGGAATGCCGCGGGCGCATGGCTCGACGTACTCCGCGCGACGGCCGCTTACAACGACTACACGCACACCGAGTTCGAAGCGCCGGCCGTTCCCGGCACGCTCTTCGAGCAAACCGCCCACGAACTGCGGATCGCCGCCGATCATCATTGGACGGACGACTGGCGCGGCACGCTTGGCGCCCAGTATGTCGATACGGATTTCGTCGCGATCGGCGAGGAAGCGTTCGTGCCGCCGTCGCGCAATCGCTCGCTCGCGATCTTCGCGTTCGAGGAGCGTCACACCGAGCACTGGACGCTCGAGCTGGGCGCGCGGGCCGAGCGGCAAACGCTCGAACCGAGCGCCGATGCGCCCACCTATCGCGACACCGCCCTGAGCCTGTCGACGGGATTCGTGTTCAAGCTATCCGATGAGCGCGCGCTCGCGGTGAATCTCACCCGCACCCAGCGTCATCCCCAGGCGGCGGAATTGTTCGCGGATGGGCCGCACGTCGCCTCGCAGCGCGTCGAGATCGGCGACGCGTCGCTCGACAAGGAGACGGCATTCACCGCCGACGTGGCATTGCGCCAGCACGGCGGGCGAGTGAATTGGAGCGTGAGTGCGTTCTACAACGACTATGAGAACTTCATCTACCTGAGCCCGACCGGCGACGTCGCTCACGGTGGACACCACGAGCACGGCGAACATGGCGAGGACGAGCTGCCGGTGTACGCCTACCTGCAAGGCGGCGCGACGCTCTACGGCTATGAGGCGGAAGTGACGCTGCCGCTGCTCGCGCGCGACTCGCGCGAGCTATCGCTGCGGCTCGCGTCGGACTACGTTCGTGGCAAGCTCGACAACGGCGAGAACCTGCCGCAGATGCCGCCGCTGCGAATCGGCATCGGGCTCCACTACGAGAGCGGGCCCTGGCATGTCGGCATGGAGGCGTTCCGCTCGCTCGAGCAGAACGATGTGATCGCCAACGAGCTGCCGACCGATCGTCACACGCTGCTCGAAATCGATGCGAGCTATCGGCTCGCGTTCGGCGCACACCATGCGCTCTTGTTCGTGCGCGGCTCGAATCTGCTCGATGCCGATGCGCGGCTGTCGACATCGCCGCTCAAGGACATCGCCCCGTTGCCGGGGCGATCGTTGCACGTCGGCGTGCGTGCGCAGTGGTAGGACGCCTCAGCTCTCGAGCAGCTCGTCGAGCTGCTCGGCGAGCGGCACCTGATACAGCGGACGCGCCTTGCGATAAATCGCCTGGGCTCGCGCCTTGCCGGCGGGCGTCTTCGCCAGATCCTCGTATAGATCGCGCACCAGCTTGCGGCGGCCGATCGTCGTGAGATACGCCTCCAGCTGCGGATACGCGGGCGCGTAGTCGGCGCGAATCGCCTTCTTGAGCCAACTGTGCGCGATCTCGTTGTTCGTCGAGCCGGTCAGGCGAAAGGCCGCGTCCAGCTCTTCGAGTTGCGCGGCCGAGGTCGTCGCCGGCAGGTTGTCGAGGAAGTGCAGCCACTGATGCGTCGTCCAGCCCGAGGTCTGCAACGCCTGCGCCTTCTTCCGTCCCGCGAGCCACTCCGCGCGCTCCGCATCGACGATCTTGAACGCGTCCGATTGCGGCATGACGGCCGTGCTTGGCAGGCCCGGCTGGTCGATCCACGCGTTCACCTCCGCGAGCGTCACCTTCGCGTCCGGCTGGTCGAGAACGTGCTCCTGCAAATAGGCGCGGAAGTCCGCCGTCGTCGCGCTTTGAAACGCGAACTTCGCGAAGTAGCCGCGCAGGAACGCGTCGAGCTTCTCACGGCCGAGCCGCGACTCCAGGAAACCGACGAAGAAGCGGCCCTTCTCGTAGGCGACATCGCTGAAGGCGTCATCCGGGTCACGGCTTTTCAGATCGACGGCCAGCTTCGTCAGATCGTCGTCACCGGCCTGTTTCAAGGCCGCGAGATCGCGCTGCAACGACTGCATGCCGAGCGTGTCTTCCATCGCGCGCCGATCGGGGCCGTACAGCGCTTCGATGATGCGGCGTTCGAGATACGTCGTGAAACCCTCGTTGAGCCAGACGCTGTCCCAACTCGCGTTCGTCACGAGATTGCCGGACCAGGAATGCGCCAGCTCGTGCGCGATCAAGGACACGAGGCTGCGGTCGCCGGCAATGACCGTCGGCGTGATGAACGACAAGCGCGGATTCTCCATGCCGCCCCACATGAAGCTGGGCGGCAGGATCAGCAAGTCGTAACGGCCCCATCGGTACGCCCCGAACAGTTTCTCGCACGCGATCAGCATCTTTTCCGTGTCGGCGAATTCGTTCACGGCGGCGTCCAACTGTGCGGGCTCGGCATACACGCCTGTGCGCGGGCCGATCTCCTTGAAGGCGAAGTCGCCGACACTCAACGCGATCAGATACGACGGCACCGGCTGCGGCATGTCGAAGCTGTAGTCGCCATCGCGCGGCGTGTTCGGGTCGTTCGCGGCGCTCATGACCGCTAGCAACTGCGGCGGTGTGCGGATGCGCGCTTCGTAGGTGATGCGGATCGAGGGCGTGTCTTGCAGCGGAATCCAGCTGCGGGCGTGAATTGCCTGCGACTGCGTGAACAGGAACGGCTGTTTCTTGCCGGCGGTCTGCGCCGGCGTCAGCCATTGCAGCCCGCTCGCTTCCGGCGACGTTTCGTACGTCACACGCACCTTGAGCGGCTGCTCGGGAAGCTGGGCCGGCAAGGTGATGGAAAGCGGTGCACCCAGGACCTTGTCGACGGCGCCCAGCTTGAAGGGCAACGGCGTCGTCCGCGAACCGATGAGCTCGACTTTCTTGATGTCGAGCGCACGCGTGTCGAGCACGATCTCCCGCGCCTCTCGACGCAGACGATCGAGGGTGAGATCGGCGTTGCCGACGAGCCGCTTGCGGTCGAAGTCGGCGCGCAGATCCAACGCCAGGTGCGTGGTCTTGAAATCCGCGGTGTTCGCGTAGGAATGGGCGTCAGTCACCGGCGCCGCCTCGACCAGCTGTATACACATGCCCGCGACCGCGAGGGCCGCGTATTGCCACTTCGACTTCACTCTCACCCCCATGCTTTCGCATAGCTTTCGGGACTGAATCCGACCAGCAGCGTCCGCCCGAGTTCCAGGACCGGACGTTTGATCATTGCGGGTTGCGCGAGCATGAGCTCGATCGCCTTCGTCTGGTTCAAGCCGGTGCGGTCCGCTTCACTCAGCTTGCGGAAGGTCGTGCCGTTGCGATTCAGCAGCCGCTCCCAGCCGACGGATTCGCACCACTCGAGCAGCTTCGCGCGCTCGATGCCGGCCGTTTTGTAGTCATGAAACGTATAGGCGACGGCTCGGGCGTCGAGCCACGTCCGCGCTTTCTTCATCGTGTCGCAGTTCTTGATGCCGTAGATCGTGATCGTCAATGTCGATGCTCCGAATGGAGAGCCACTACCTCCCCACGCTGCCCGGGGGAAAGGATCTGACAGGCTAGGAAACCAGTCGCCAACGTCCGAGCGCGGCGCGCGTCGCGAGCCGGGTGAAGACATCGCTACGGCGATCGGCGATGCGCGCGAGCGCTTCGAAATATGTCGGACTGTAGCGTAAGCGATCCGGGAACGAACGATGCATCGTCCGCACACGCCTGACAATGCGGTCGCAGCGCGCGGCGGTCGTGGCGTCGTAAGGCAGCTCGAACGCATCGCGCAGTCGCGCAGGCAGCGTCGCTGCCGTAACGAGCCGCAGCGATCGCATCAGCGGCCCGAGTCCCGGCGCGAGCGGCTTGAACAAGAACCGCGTGAGCTCCGCCGCGGCCGGCGTGATGGCGAGCTGCTCGCCTTCCCACATGCGTTCGTTGTAGGCGATGAAATCGGGCCAGGTCGGCGGCAGCAGCCGCTCGGGGATGCCGAACAGATAGGCGAACGACTTCGTCTCGGCGTAGAAGCGCTCTTTTTCGGCGTCGCTCAACGGCTCCACGACGAGCTCGTACATGCGCACCGCCGTATCCCACAACGTCGCGTGAACCCAAAGCAGCGCGTGCGCCTCGTTCGCCCGATAGGCGGAGCCGTGCCCGAAACCGCCAGCAGCGCATTCCAGCGCTCCTTGAATGTGAGTATGGACGCCATGCACGCGCGCAGCGGCGGCGAGCGCCTGATCGAGCGAGCCGAAGGTCATGGACAGGACGTTCGTGAACGTGCGGCGCGCGCGGCCAATGGGATCCGTGCGCGTGTGAGAGTGGTGCTCGACGCCTTGCGCGACCCACGGATGTGCGATCTGCAGGAGCAAGGCGCGACCCGACCCGAGGCTGGTCGCGAGATGACAGCGGCCGATGCGCCACATCATCGATTGCGGTCCGAACAGCCCGGCCTTGGGATCGAGTGCATCGCGCTGCAGACGGGCGAGGTGCTGTTCGAATTGCGCGCGACTCACCCACTCCGGCGCGGGTACGCCGAGGGGTGGGACGCGGGAGTCATCGGCAGACATGGCCCCACTATAGCGGCGGCGGGGCCGTTCTCGAGAGCGCACCCTTCCCGAAGGGAAGGGTTACGCGAAGCCGCGTGATGGCGAAGGCTATTCCGCCGGCGTCGGGACCAGCGCCTCGCCGGCGAACTCCTTCTGCGGCTCGGCGTAAGGAATTCCAAGGCGGCGCGACCGGTCGCGGGCGCGGCCTTCTTCGAGGATCTTGCGCGGCACCGGCCGCAAATCCCACACGATGCCGAGCCACGACAACACCTTCAGGATGTAGTACGTGAAATCGTACTCATACCAATAGAAGCCCTGGCGCGTCGACGCCGCGAACCGGTGATGGTTGTTGTGCCAGCCCTCGCCCATCGTGACGATCGCGAGGAACCAGTTGTTGCGGCTGTCGTCCGTCGTCACGAAGCGCCGCTTGCCGAACACGTGTGACAGCGAATTGATCGTGAACGTGCCGTGCCACAGCGCCACGGTGCTCGCGAAGAAGCCGATGAACAGCCCTGGCCAGCCGAGCGCGAGCCACACGACGAAGCCCATCACGATCGGCGGCAGCAAGTGGTACTTGTTCAGAAAGCGCAATTCTGGATAGCGCGCGAAGTCCGGGATCATCGAGTAGTCGGTCTCGCCCGTGCCGTTGAACAACCAGCCGACGTGGGAGTACCAGAAGCCGTCGTTCACCGGCGAATGCAGATCGCCCGCCTTGTCCGAGAAGCGATGATGGGCGCGATGATGCGCGGCCCACCACAGCGCGCCCTTCTGGGCGCTCGACTGCGCGAGGAACGCGAGAATGAATTGGAACACGCGGCTCGTCTTGTACGTGCGATGCGAGAAGTAGCGGTGGTATCCGCCGGTGACGGCGAACATGCGCAAGAAGTACAGCGCTACGGCGCAGACGATCGACGCGGTCGTGACGCCGCTCCAGAACGCTCCCAATACCAAGAGGTGGATGAGGACGAAAGGAATCATCCCGACGATGGAATAATTACGCGGTGTTCGAGTCGAGGCCTGTGGCTGCACTGTGAATCGCTTTCCGTACTTCGCGCGAGCGTGCGCGTCACGGACGATGATGCAGCAGCACAAAAAAACGCAGCGTTATCGTTTCGTCGTCGAATGTAATACTTGTGTCACTGCGCCGCGGCCGGCGCCGCGAACTGTGATCCGCTGCACAAAGTGCACGGCCTCGTCACCCGGACGCGACATCACTCGTCGGTGCGGCCTTCCGGTACGAACTTGTAGCCCGCCCCTCGATGCGACAGGAAGTAGATCGGCTTGTCGGGTGCCGGCTCGAAATACTTGCGCAGCCGCACGATGAAGTTGTCGACGCTGCGCGTGTTCGGAGCATTGCGCAGCTTCCAGACTTGCTCGAGCAGATCCTCGCGCGTCAGCACACGATTCGGATGGCGCGAGAAGTAATACAAGAGATCGAGCTCGAGCTGCGTCAGACGCACTGGTTTGTCGAAGGCGGTCGCCTCGTGCGTGTCGAAGTTGATGTGCGCCTGACCGAACTTCAACACGCCGCGGTTGACATCGCCGCTCGTGTCGCGCGCCTCCCAGCTGCGGCGCCGTAACGCCGAGCGGACGCGCGCCAGGAGCTCCGCCAGCTCGAACGGCTTCGCGAGATAATCGTCGGCGCCGGTGTTCAGGCCGCGAACGCGATCGTCGGCGCTGTTGCGCGCCGTCAGCATGATCACGGGCGTGTAGTCGCCCGCTTCGCGCAGCTTGCGGCACAGCGCGAAGCCGTCGCCGTCCGGCAGCATGACGTCGAGAATGATCAGATCGTACGAGTTGTTTTGCACCAGGTGGCCGGCGGTCTCCCGGACCGTGCGCGCCACTTCGACGTCATAGCCTTCGAGCTCGAGGTTGAGCTTCAGGCCAGCCGCTAGATGTGCCTCGTCCTCCACCACGAGGATGCGCGCCTGCTCGGCGCCGGGGGCGGTCAGGATGTCGCCGCTCATGCCTGCTCGCCCGCCACCGCGACCGGCAGCTTCACGCTGATCTGCGTCCCTCGCATCGGCCCCGCCGAACGCGCCGCGATGTGGCCGCCCAGATTGCGGACGAGCGCGGCGACGACGTACAAGCCGAGGCCGGTGCCGCTGCGCGCATACACGTCGTCGCTCGGCACACGATAGAAGCGCCTGAAGATGCGTTTCAGTTGCGGCCGTTCGATGCCAATGCCTTCATCCCGCACTTCGATGCGGATGTGCTTGGAGTTCTCGGAGCGGACTTCCACCGTCACGCGCGGTGGCGGCATCGAATACTTCACGGCATTGTCGAGCAGGTTCTTCAGCACGGTCTCGAGCGCCGTCGGATCGGTGTGGATCGTGAGATCGGGCGGCACCTCGGCGGTGATCGCCGCCTCGTCCAGCTCATAACGCCGCCGCAGCGCCTCGATGCAACGCTGCACGAGCGTCGTCACGTTCACCGTGGTCCACTGCTGAGTTCGCAGGCCGTGCGAGATGCGGCTCGCCTCGAGGATGTCGTCGACGAAGATCGACAAGCGCTCGACGTCCGCCAGCATCATGTGACGCAAATGCTCGCGCTGCGCCTCGGACAGCTCGCTGCGCGCGAGTGTATCGAGGCACAGCTTGATCGACGCGAGCGGGCTCTTGAGCTCGTGCGTCACGGAATCGATGAAGGTTTGCTGCCGGCGCACCTCGAGGATCTCGCGGACGAGAAACACGCTGAACAGCACGACCACGCTCATGATGACGACGAAAAAGCTGATACCGCCGGCGAGCAGCCAGACGCTGCCCGACACGGCGCGCGTCGCGGCCATGTTCTGGACGATCACGAGCGTCCAGCCGACGAGCAGCGCGACCGTCAGCAGTACGGTGATCGTACTGATGACGATGAGCAGTGAGATGGATCGGGCGCCACGGCGGGACATGACCCAAAGCGTACCGTGTTTTGCGCAATCGCTGCAGCTACCGGACCGCTCGCTTGCCAGCGCGCGAGCGGCGCACGCGCCTCGATCGGCCGTACACGCTCTTGCATTAGGAACCGCGAGGCCCAATCTCGAACGTCCATTCCCGTCAGCCGCGAGCCGAGCCGCCATGAGCGAATCCATCCATGTCGTATGCGGTCAGTGCGATTCCATCGTGCGCGTGCCGCGTGAGCGCGCCGGCGAATCGCCGCGCTGTCCGAAGTGTCACGCGGCTCTGTTCGACGGCCATCCGCTCACGCTGCGCACCGCGAGCTTCGACAAGCACGCCTCGCGGAACGATCTGCCGCTCGTGATCGACGTGTGGGCTCCCTGGTGCGGCCCCTGCCGGATGATGGCCCCGCATTTCGAGGAGGCGGCCCGCAAGTTCGAGCATCGTGCGCGCTTCGCGAAGGTCAATTCGGACGAAGAGCCGAATCTGGCCAACCGCTTCGGCATCCGCGGAATTCCGACCTTGATCGTATTCAAGGACGGCAAGGAGCTCGCGCGGCAGTCCGGCGCGATGGATCTCGGCTCGCTGTCGCGCTGGCTGGAAGGCGCGCTGCCGGGCGGGTGAATCCGGCCCGTTACGGCTTGACCTTGACGACCTTCGTGCCCGCGATGAGATCGTGGAGGCAGCGGCGGTCCTCGCGGAAGATGAACAGCACGTCGACGAGCGGCAGGATGTTGCCGACGATCGGCACGATGCTCACGAGCTGAATCGGCACGTAGCGGAGGCCGAAGATCTTACCGAGCGACACGAGCTGCCCGTCGGTCGCGGAAACGATGCGGATGCCGAGCAGGCGCTTGCCGATCGTCTGGCCATGCTTGTGCAGCAGGTAGCCGTGCAGCACGAGAAAGCCGATCAAGCTCACGAGCGACAGCTGCAGCAAGTCGCTCGTGCCGACCTGTCCCTGCGTCGCGCGCGTCCAGTAATCCGAGCTCATCGCATACGGCCAGATGATGAGGCCGAGAAGGATGCCGTCGAGGATGGCGGCGATCAGGCGCGTTCCGCGACCGGCCAGCTCACCCTCGTCCAGATTGGCGTCGGACACGGGCGCCTGAGGCGGCGCGTAACGATTGTCTTCGTTCATAGATCAGGGCAAGCAAGCCGGACGGCAATTTCGCGAGGCTACCCGTCGCCATGCCCGCAAACAAGGCGGCGGGAGCCACCCTCACGCGCCCGCGAGTCGCAGCCGCTCGAACACACCCGGCCGCATGCGTCGCAGGAACGACCGGCCGTCTTTCGGCCGCACGTCGCGCTCGAAGGACAGGCAACGCTCGATCAGCGTCCGGGCACGGCGGTTCAAGCCTTCGAGCGGCGCGCACGTGAGGCCCTTCTGCCGCGCAACCGCCAAGCTGCAGCGCGCGAACGGATGGACACCGGTCAGCATCTCATAGGCGATCACGCCGAGCGGATAGAGATCGTCCGCGGGATGCGGATTGCCCTGCTGCGCCCACGGATCGGCGGTATAGGCCTCCGAGTACGCGCGCAACGTCAATGTATCCAACACATCGAGCGATTCGTTGCTCGCGGGCACCGCGTGAACGAGCCCGAAGCCGATGATCTTCGGCACGCCGTCCGCGCCGATGAACACCGCATGCGGGCTCAGGTCGGAATGCACGACGCCCCGCCCGTGCGCGTGTGCGAGGCCGCTGGCAATGCCTTCGATGATCGGCCACGCGATCGCGAGCGGCATGCCCTTGTTGCGCACCTCGCGCACCATGCCGCTCAGCCAGCGGCCGCGCAGCGGCTCCATGGTGATGAACACGCGATCCTCGTGCTGATCGATGTCATGGACGCGCACGATGTTCGGATGCTCGAGGTGTTGCGACCGACGCACCGCCGCCGCGAGCGCTTCGAACGCATAAGGCTCATGCTTCAAATTGACCGCGACGATCTTGAGCGTCACGTGCGTTTCGACCGGCTGCGCGAGATCGATCGCATCGAACACCTGGCCGATTCCGCCCGCGCCCAGATGCGCGATCAATCGGTAACGGTCCTTGATGATCGTGCCGAGCGGCACGATGTCGAGGCTCGTGGAATGCAGCGGCGGGCCGCCTTCCAGCCATTCGACATTCGCGGCATGCGCAGCGCGCAGCGCCGCCGGAACGGTATCCGCCCTGCGAGGAGGCGTGGCCGGCGCGAACAGCGTCGCACGCAGCTGGTCGGTCGTTTCGATCTCGGGCCCTCGAGGCTTGGCAGATGCGGGCGCGGCGACAGCGGGTCCGCTGCGCGAAGGCCTCACGGCGGGGTCGAGCCACATCGTCTTGTCGCTCTGAAAACCCTCGAGCGCATCGAGCATCGCGCGGGCGACCGCCGCGTCGAGGCGGCCATGCTTCATTTCCGTCTCGACCCGCTGGCCCCAGAAGCGCGTTCGCGCGGGATCGGCTTGCGATGCGCTGGCGAGCGCCTGGCACGTCGCCTCGAGCGTCGATGCGCCTCGCAGCAAGCTCTCGATGATCTGCTCGAACTGCATGGGCATACGTTTTCCCTGCGTGACCGAATCCAACGAGCGCGGAAAGAGTAGGCCGAGCCGGTATACAAACGGTGTGATGCCCGGCTCACTTTGCTCCCGAGGCATACGCGCGGGTGCGCCTGCGCGGCTGCCCGAAAAGCAGGTCCTCATGCCGAGTCGGCATTGATCGATCCCGCCCGGCTGGCAGACTAACGGCAGATCCGTCCGCGACTGGTCCCACCTTGCAGGCTGACTGGGGGATATGCCGATGCCGAAGATCCATTCGCTCCTGCTTCTCATCGCACTCGTCTTCTCGGCCGCGCATGCACGCGGCGAGTCAGTACCCCTCGAGCAGTGGCGCAAACAGCGCGCCGCGAACCTCACGAGCGAAACCGGCTGGCTCACGCTCGTCGGGCTGTATTGGTTCAAGGCCGGCGACAACACGTTCGGCAGCGCGAAATCGAATCGCATCGTGCTCGATCATCCGGCGCTCGCCGCGACGGCCGGCACGTTCACCGTGAAGGATGGCGCGGTCACGTTCACCGCGAAGCCAGGCGTCACCATCACGCACGACGGCAAGCCGGTCGATTCGATCGCAATGGCGCCGGATTCCTCCGGTAAGGCGACGACGCTCGCCGCGGGATCACTGCGGTTCTTCGTCATCGAGCGCGTGGGCCGGCTCGGCGTGCGCGTCCGCGACGTCGAACATCCCGCGCGCACGCATTTTCAAGGACTCGAATACTTCCCGGACAACGACGCGTGGGTCATCGACGCGCGATTCGAGCCGTATCCGCCCGGACGCCGCATTCCGATCCTGAACATCCTCGGCATGACCGACCAGATGGTCACGCCCGGCGCCGTCGTGTTCACGAAGGACGGCCGCGAGTACCGGCTCGACACGATCCTGGAAGCGCCGGACGACGATGAGCTGTTCGTGATGTTCGCGGACGGGACGAGCGCACGCGAAACGTATGGCGCCGGTCGCTTCATGTACATCCCGATGCCGCGCGACGGCCGTGCGACGCTCGATTTCAACCGCAGCTACAACCCGCCGTGCGCGTTCAACGAATTCGCCACCTGCCCGCTGCCGCCAGCACAGAACCGCCTCGCGATTCGCGTCGACGCGGGCGAGAAGAAATATAGCGCCGGCCATTGAGCGCGCGGCTGCGCCGCGCCGAATTCTTAAAGTTCGTGAAACAAAAACCCGCTCAACGTCGTTGAGCGGGTTCGCTTGACGCGCGACGCGCCCACCGGACACGATCGCGCCTCTTTGCGCCGTATTTTGCCGCGCCAGTATTGCGAACCGAGAACATGACCGATCGACGCGAGTTCCTGAAATCCACCGCACTCGTTTCAGCATTGCTCGCAAGCGGCGGCCGCGCCTTCGCCGCCGACGCTTCAGCAAGCACACGCCCCTTCGACTTCGCCTGGCTGAAAGGCGAAGCTCGGGCGCTCGCCGGCCAGGAGTTTCGCCCGGCGCCGAAAATCCTCCATCAGCGTCTGATCGATCTCGGCTACGAGGAATATCAGCGGCTGCAGTTTCGCCGCGAGCAGTCGCTGTGGGCGAAGGACGATCGCGGCTTTCGCGCCGAGTTCTTTCACATGGGCCGCGGCTTCGCGGAGCCCGTGACGATCCACGAGATCGTCGACGGCCAGGCGCGCGAGGTGAAGTTCAACTCGAACATGTTCGATTACGCGAAGAGCGGCATCAACCCGGGCGGCATCACGCGCGGGCTCGGCTTCGCTGGCTTTCGACTGCATTCGGCGACAGATTGGGAGCGCGACGTCGCCTCCTTCCTCGGCGCCAGCTATTTCCGTGCGATCAGCACGGACTCGCGTCAGTTCGGTCTGTCAGCGCGCGGGCTCGCGATCGACACCGCGATGGATCGCCCGGAGGAATTCCCCCGCTTCACGTCCTTCTGGTTCGAGCGCCCCGTCGAGCACGCGCGCAACCTCGTGCTGTATGCGCTGCTCGATTCGCCGAGCGCGACCGGCGCCTATCGCTTCGACATCCATGCCGGCGCGCCGACGCTCATGGACGTCGATGCCGCCGTGTACCCGCGCAAGCCGATCGAGCGCTTGGGCATCGCGCCGCTGACGAGCATGTATCAGGCGGGCGAGAACGATCGCCGCATGGCGAACGACTGGCGCCCCGAGATCCACGACTCCGACGGCTTGTCGATGTTCACGGGCAACGGCGAGTGGATCTGGCGTCCGCTCGCGAATCCGCCGCGCTTGAGCGTGAACTCGTACTACGACCGCAATCCGCGGGGCTTCGGATTGCTGCAGCGGGACCGCAATTTCGAGCACTACCAGGACGACGGCGTGTTCTACGAAAAGCGCCCGAGCTTGTGGATCGAGCCGAAGGGCGATTGGGGCGCGGGCGCCGTGCAGCTCGTCGAGATCCCGACCGTCGACGAGACGTTCGACAACATCGTCGCCTACTGGAATCCCGAGGCGAAGCCGCAGGCCGGTCAGGAACTCCTGTACAGCTACCGCATGCATTGGTGCACGCAGTTTCCGCTCGTCATGCCGTTGGCGCAGACGGTCGCGACGCGCACCGGTATCGGCGGCGTCGTCGGTCAGCGGCGGCAGCATTTTTCGTGGCGCTTCGCGATCGATTTCGCGGGCGGCGAGCTCGCGACGATTCCGAACAACGGCAGCGTCGAGCCCGTCATCACGGCGTCGCGCGGCGCCATCGAGATTCCCTCGGCACGCCCGCTGTACCCGTTGCAAGGTTATCGCGCGATGTTCGACATTCGCCCGCTGGACGACAGCACGGACGCGATCGACCTGCGCGTATTCCTGCGCGCGAACGGCCAACCTCTGACCGAAACCTGGAATTACCAGTGGCTGCCGCCGACGCCGGCGGAGCGCAAGACACTATTGGCGCAAGCAGGTACTTATTGAGACGCGATCGGCCGCACGAGCCGGTCGAGCAAATGCTCGAGCACCTTCGTGGGCTCGCTGCAACGGCCGGTGTGCACGGGCGATACCTGGATGATCGTGCTGCGCGGCGCGACGAGCCAATGAAAGCGCTCGCGCTGCGCGAGGCGGCCGATCGGCCCGGCGCGCTCGCCGCCCTCGCAAATCGCGGGGATGCTCGCGGCATGGCGACGAATCGCCTCCAGATCGAGCGTCGCATCCAAGGCACGTAGCCGCGCGGCGTCGATCTCGATCCGTGCCTGCAAGTAATCAAGCGCGGGGCACGACACGATCACGCCGATGTTGACGCACTCGCCCCGCTCCACGCGCGGGACGACCCGCACGATCGCATAGTCATAGGACGAGAGATCGCGCACGAACCGCCTCCTCTACGAATGCGCGCGGCCCTTGCAGCCGGCGCAGCAAATATTGTCGATACACCTCCCGATAGGCGTCCGGCGTCGCGAGCGCCGCATCGCCGGCGAGCCACGCATCCGGCACGAGCGCGACGATCTCCGCAATGCGATCGGCGGTGAGCCGCGCCGCGAGCTCCGCGTCGACCTCTTGCAGTGTGCTCGCGAGCTTGAGCAGCACATGATCCTTGATCAGCGCGAAGCGATCGTGCGCGCGCGCGAGCGGGTCGGTCCAGGAATGATGGAAATACAGGGCCGCGCCGTGATCGATCAACTCGAGCTGCCCGTGCCACATCAGCAGATTCGTGTTCCGCGCGGTGCGATCGACGTTCGTGACGAAGGCATCGAACCAGACGATGGCGGACGCCAGGTCGGTGGCGGGCTGCTCGGCGATGGGATCGAACATCACCGCGCCCGGCAGATAATCCAGCCCGATGTTCAGGCCGGCGCTCGCCCGGATGAGCTCCTGAATCTCCGGATCGGGCTCGGTGCGCGCCAGATCGGCGTCGAGCTCGATGAACACCAGCTCGGGCACGGGCAGCCCGAGCGTCCGTGCGATCTCTCCGGCAATCAATTCCGCGACGAGTACCTTCGCGCCCTGACCGGCACCGCGAAATTTCAAGACATACATGCCGTCGTCGTCGGCCTCGATGATCGCGGGCAGCGAGCCGCCTTCTCGCAGTGGAGTCACATAACGGCTGGCGGCGACGGTGCGGAGGGGCATGCGCGGCACGATAGCCGATCGACCGTGCCCGAGTCAGCCGATCCGCACGATCACTCGGGGCGCACGCGGCGCGCAATCGGTGTCGCGTCCGCCGAGCGCCGTCGAAGTTTTTCCATTGCGCGTCCGCAGTTTGCCCTCAAGCCGCGGACGCGCAGCGAGATCCTCTCCCGGCGAACTCGAATTCAGGTAGCGAATGCAACGTCGCGCCGCCTTGATGCGTTGTCATGCAGGCGCTGAGCGCGAACATCCACGCCGCATTCGATGAGGAGTTCATGATGGGCACGCAACGAGATTCCGGGTCCGACCTGTCGCCGCGCAATGTCGCGGACCGCCTCAAGGAGGAAGGCAAGCAACGTCTCGAACGCGGCAAGTCGACGGCCGCCGATCAGGTCGACAGCGTCGCGAACGCGCTCAAGAGCGCGAGCCACCAGCTGGGCGGCGATTCGAGGCTCGGCAGCTATACCGATCGGCTGGCGCAGAACATCGAGCATTGGAGCAGCCGCTTGCGTCACGGCAGCATCGAGGAGCTCGCGGACGACATTCAGGCCGCGGCCCGGCGCAATCCGGCGCTGTTCGTCGCCGGCGGTCTCGCGCTCGGCGTGGTGCTCGCCCGCATGGTGAGAGCGGCGCGGCCCGGCAACGAGCTCTACTACGAAGGCGAGTACGACGAGTTCACCGCCGGTGGTTATTCGCGCGGCGACATGTCGAGCGGCCCGAGCCGCAACGACATCACCAGCAGCGGCGACGCGGGCACGACACCCGATCCGACGCGCGGCACCTTTGGAGGCTAGTCATGGCGACCCACTACGCCGCCGGGCACAGTCCGTCCGATCAGGAAACGGCCGGCAGTCTGTTCAGCCGCTTGTTCAACGATGCGAGCGCGCTCGTACGCAACGAGATCGCGCTCGCGAAAGCCGAGCTCGCGGAGGCGGCAGCGAACGCGAAGCTGGGCTTCGCGGCGCTCGCGATTGCATCGGTCGTCCTGCTCGCCGGTGCGCTCGCACTCCTCGCCGCGCTGATTCTCGGGCTCGCCGTGGTGATGCCGGCGTGGGCCGCGGCACTGCTCGTTGGCGCGGTGCTCGCCATCATCGGCATCGCGATGTTCGTCACGGCGAAGCGCAAGTTCGCCGCGACGAAGCGGCCCATGCCCCGAACCCAAAGCTCGCTGCAGCGGGATGCGGCGATGATCGCGAGGAGAACCTAGATGAGCGACACGCCGGGATCCGGTCGACGCCAAGCCGAGGAGCTGCAGCGCGAAGCGGAAGCCATTCGCGCAGACATGAATCGCACGTTGAGTGCGCTCGAACGCAAACTTTCACCACAACAGCTGCTGGATCGCTCGCTCGAATTCGTGCAGGCGAACGGCGGCGACGTTTTGCAGAAGATTGGAGCTACCGTGAGCAAGAATCCACTGCCCTTGTTGCTGACCTCCGTAGGTTTGATCTGGCTCGTGTCCGCGCGACGTCGCTCGTCGACGCGGCATCGCTTCGACTCCCCGTCGATGTCGACGCGCACCGGCGATTTCGACCGCTCGTCACAGTCGTTCAGCAGCTCGATGGAAGGCCGGGCGAGCGGCCTGAAGCGGCGCGCGCATCGCACGGTGGACGCGACTCGCGAGCGCGCCGGCCGGACGTGGGATGCCACCCGTGAGCGCACGCAGGAGTTCGGCTCGAATTTGAACGACCTCATCAGCGAGCAGCCGCTCGTTTGCGGCGCGATCGCGGTCGCGATCGGCGCCGTCATCGGTGCCGCGTTCCCGCCCACCGCGTACGAACGCGACCTCGTCGCGCGCGCGCAGGCGGCCGGTGGCGAGATGCTCGATGAGTATCAAGCGAGCAAGCAGCAGCGCGAAGCCGAGAAGCGCGAACCGACGAGCACGCCGCAGACGCCGCCGACCGCTCACTGAGCGGCGGCGTCAGAGGCCCGTCGCGGGATCGAGCAGCGCCTGGTAGGTCATCGCGGCGAAGCGCTCGCGCACGTCGGTCTGATTCGGCATGAGCTGGATCATGTAGATCGTCGTGAGCCGCTCTTGCGGATCGACGCGATAGAACGAGCCATACGCGCCGGCCCAGCCGTAGCTGCCCGGCGTCTCCAGGCCGTTCGCGCCGAACCGGTCGGTCGTCTGGAAGCCATAGCCGAAGCCCATGCCAGTCGTCGAGTGCAGCTCGCCGATCTGGTTCGTGCGCATCAGGGCGACGGTGCGCGGCGCGAGAATGCGCTTGCCGTCGAGTTCCCCGCCGCGTCGTATCGCCTCCATGAAGCGCGAGTAGTCGCGCGCGGTCGAGACCAGCCCGGCGCCTCCCGAAAAGCCGCGGCGAGGCCCGTCGACGTAGTGCCCCTGCCCGCTCGGGCCTTCGGGTGCGCGCTGCGCGCGGCCATCGACACTCGCATACACCGCCGCAAGCCGGTCGCGCTTGGCCGCCGGCACGTAAAAGAACGTGTCGACCATGCCGAGCGGCTCGATGATGTTCTGTCTGAAGTACTCGTCCAGCGATCGACCTGAGGCCCGCTCGACGATGCAGCCAAGGACGTCGGTGCTGTAACCGTAAACGTAGGCCTCGCCGGGATGGGCAACGAACGGTAACGTGCCGAGCCGCTCCATCGCCGCGCACACGGTTTCATTCTTGTCCGCGAAGTACCAGCCGTTGCCTGCCGCGGGGCCGAGACCTTTTGCCTCGTACTGGGCCGCGATGGCGGGCTCTCTGCCGTACGAGATGCCGGCGGTGTGCGTCAGCAGGTCCCGAATCGTGATGGCGCGCCGGGCCGGTACGATCTTCGTCGTACCGCCCTTCGTCTCGGCGACCGTCGTCGTCGCGAAGCTCGGAATGAAGTCGCCGGCAGGCTGCGACAGGCTCAATTGGCCTCGCTCCATGAGCTGCAGAATCGCGACACTCGTCAAAGCCTTCGTCTGCGAAGCGATACGAAACAGCGTGTCGTCGCGCATCGGCTTCTTGGCTTCGCGATCGGCCCAGCCGACCGCCGCTCGCTGCACGACGACCCCGTCGCGCAGCACCAGCGTCACGACGCCCGCGATACGGCCTTCGTCGACGTACCGCTGCAGCATCGGACGGATCGCATCGAGCCGCTCGGTCGCGAAGCCATTCGCCGCGGCGCGCTGGGAGGTTTCATCGGCGATAGCGCCGCTGAAGGGCGCCGTCAGAACCAGCGCGAGCATGGCTCGGGCTGCCCACACGGTCGGATGCGTCATCGTCATGATCAGGTCCCCCGGTGTTATTGCTGCACGTTGTCCGCCGGATTATGCCGCAAGCCCCGACAGGCGCCGGTGGGTGGCGCGCTGGAACTAACGTCGCCGCTATGATGTCGGACGACTGTCGACTTATCGTCACGGACGGCGCAACGAACTGGCATGCCCATGAACTACCGTATCCCCTTGTTACTCGGAGCAATTTCGCTCGCGCTGGCCGCGTGTACCAGCGACCCGAACACGGCACGGCCGCGACTTCTGACGGATGAGGAAGCGCGCATCGGCGACCTGGATTGGCTCGACGCGGATACGGCACTGGACGGGCCAGGCGAATTGATCGACGTGGAGCTCACGAGCTGCCGCGTGGCGCCGCGAACGTCCACGCCGCGGCTCGTCATCGGCGAGCCCGCATGCCTGATCCACATGCAGGATGCGATCTACCGCATCGATTGACGCGGCTTACGGTCGCACCTTCCGTGTGCGATCGGTTTCTGATCTGGCAGCCTAGCGAGGCTGAGCCGCCTTACCCGTCCCTTCAGCCGCGCGCTTCTCGGCTTCGCGCTCGGCGGCGAGAATGCCCGGCAACGCGTAATTGCCCTCGTGGCACGCGTACTCGTACACGCTCGCATCGACGGACATGAACGGCAGCTCGCCCGTGAAAGGCGCCGTGAACGTCGTCGGGTCCTCGACCGTGAAGCGATACAGAATCTGGTCCTCTGCGATGCGCGTGAAGCGCTCCGTGACCACCATGTTCTCGGACGAGCCGCGGAACGACTGCTCGGGATGAAAATTGTTCGTCTTCACGACGAGCGTGTCGCCTTCCCAACGACCGACGGAATCGCCCATCCACTTCGGCACGCTCTTCGGCGCGGGCTTGCCGTTGATGCGAATGATGCGCGCGTCGTGAACCATCTCGACGAGGATCATGACGTGCTCGGGCGATTGCACGATCTGGTAGTAGCTGTTGTACATCGTCGGCAGCATCGGCGGTCCGGAAGAGGAGCCGAACGAGAGCAGGCAGCGCTCGCCGGGCGAGCGCGACTCAGGCCCATCGGCGATGCCGCGTGAGCGGCGCATGCGCTGTCGTGCTTCGGCCGTGAGCGGCGGGAATTTACCGTTCGCGGGATCGATGATGATCGAGGTGCGAAACTCGCCGCCGATGAACGCGGCGGTCATGCCGCGATCGGTCCAGAACAGGTTGTAGTTGCCGACGGGGGGCAGCGACGATGCCGCCTCGATCTTCTTGTTGGGATCGCTCGGCGCGGCGTCCGCGGCGACGCGGCCGCGCTCTCGCGCCTCGATCGCCGCCGCTTCCTCTTTGGACAAGCCACGACGGTTGCCGAATTCGGCGGGACGCTCCAAGGGAGTTGCTGTTGCATTCGTCCACACGCCTTGCAGATCCGGCGTGCCGTCGGCCAACCGCGGCGCCTTGTACGTTTGCGCCAGGCCCGGCGCGGAGCAGACGAGCGCCATCAGGCCGACGCATCCTAATCGACAGACCTTCATTCAGCTTCCCCCAACGATTCTGCGTGGCCGCGAGTATCCACCGAAGCTGGAAGCTTGTTCGCAAAGTTAGGAAAAGGATTGCGTAGTCAAGCGGCGCGCGAAATGGCGCTCGTGACTGCAACTGCGAGGCAGTGCGCGGCGCGCTTGCCGCGGGGATTACGAGCCGCGGCGCTTCGCTTCGAGCGCCTTCAACGCGCTCTTCGGCGCCACCTGGCGCCACGCACGTTCGATCTGATCCTGCAGGTCGTTCGCCGTGATGCCCTTCAGCAGGATCTTCGTCCAGCCCTGCTCGGCCCATTGGTCCGCCGTGAACGTGTATGGGTCCATTGACAAGAGCGCGTGCTGATCGTCGCGTGAGAGTTTCAGGATCGCAATGCGCTCCTTCGGCCACAGCACTGCATAGATGTGCTCGCCCACCCGAAAGCCGGGATGCCCCCAATGGTCTTGCTCTTCGGTCTCCGGCAACGACTTTGCCATATGGACCATTTGGTCGTTAGTAACCAACGCGCTCGTCTCCTTAACTTAAGGCGCGGCGCAGTGTAGCGCAGCGCCCGAGCCCTCCGCTCGCGAAGCCGGTCACGTCTTTGCAAGGCGATTGCGAACGAAATGCCGTTCGGACGGCCCGAACGGCCATCCGTCCCGGCAGCCCGTCACGCGGCATGGAAACCGGCGAGCTCCGCGCCGGGGCGAACGACCGCATCGAGCGCGGCGCCGATCAGGCGCTGCAGCTGCCGCCGCTGGTCCAAGTCGACCAGCCCGCCCGCTGCGTCGAAGGCAGTCGAGCCTCGCGGCACCGTGAATTGCTCATCGAGCACGCGCGCGCCGAGATGCGCGAGGATCTGCCGCAGATGAGGCAGACCGCGCGCGCCGCCGCTCGAGCCGTCCGACGACGACATCGCGATCACCACGCGGTTCTTGAAACACTCGACATAGCCGTCACCGCCGGTCGGCCGCGACACCCAGTCGATCACGTTCTTCAGCAGCGGCGAAATGGAATTGTTGTAGTTCGGCGAAGCAATCAACCACACGTCGTGGCGCTTCAACAGCGTGCGCAGCGCGACGACGGCGGGCGGCGTACCCACCTGCGACTCATGGTCGCCGTCGTAGATCGGCAGCGGATAGTCGCGAAGCTCGATATGCGTCGCATCAAGGCCTAGATCGCTCGCCGCTTGCCGCGCCGCGAGCGCGAGCTTGCGATTCAGCGACTCGGCGCGCGTGCTGCCGGCCATGACCAATACGGAGCTGGGCTTCGACATGGCCTTCACACCGGCACGCGGCGCAGCTGCGCCGGCGAACGCGAGCCCTGCTCCGCCGACCCGGCGGTCAGCTGCGAGAGGATCTCATCGCGGATGCGCCGCAGCGCCGGCGCGGCGCGGTCCCGCGAGTGCGGCAGCGGCACGCCGATGACCTGGCGCACGCGTCCGGGGTTCGCGTCCATCACGATGATGCGATCCGACAAATACACCGCCTCCTCCACGTCGTGCGTCACCATGACGACCGTCGTGCGATGCTCCATCCAGATTCGCTGCAGCTCCTTCTGCAAGTGCAGCCGGGTCAATGCATCGAGCGCGCCCAGCGGCTCGTCGAGCAGCAACAGCTTCGGACGATTGACCAAGGCGCGCGCAATCGCCGCGCGCTGCGCCATGCCGCCCGACAACTGCTTCGGAAAGGCATGTTCGAAACCTTCCAGGCGCACGAGCCGGATGTGTTCGCTCACGATCGCGCGCTTGCGCTCGCGACCGAGCCCCGAGTTCAGCAACGCGAGCTCGATGTTGTCCTGCACCGTCATCCACGGAAACAAGCGGTGATCCTGGAACACGATGCCGCGGTCGAGGCTCGTGCCTCGCACGCGGTCGCCATCGAGCACGATGTCCCCGGTGTAGTCCTGATCGAGACCGACGATGAGCCGCAGCAGCGTCGATTTGCCGCAGCCGCTCGCGCCGACGATGCTCGTGAACTCGCCCGGCCTGATGTCGAGATGGATGTCCTGCAAGACCGCAAGCTCGCGATCGGGCAAGTGGTAGCGCTTGCTGACGTGTTGGATGCTGAGCGCGCCCTGCAGCGGATTGCCGGGCGCCGAAGCGACACTCGAAGAGAGCTCGACACTCATGAAGACGTTCCTTCCACGATGGCCAGGCCGGCTCGCTGACGACGACGCGTCAACACGAGAGCACAGGCCGCGATGATGATGACGGGAATCCAGGCGATGAACATGTGCTGCAACCCGAGCAGCGCCGCGAGCGCACCGCCCACGCTCGAGCCGAGCAGCGCGCCGAGCATGCCGGCGAGGTTGTAAAGGCTCGCGATCTTGCTCTTGCTCTCGGGCACTTCGCTCAACGTCGTCATGTTCACGAGGTGCACCAACGAGCTCGCGAGGCTGAGCAGCACCGCGGCGCCCGCGAGGCCGGCGAACCGCGTGCTGTGCGCCAGCAGCCACAGCGCCGCGATCGCACCGAAGACACCGAGCGCGTACGCATAGCGGTGGCTCATGGAGTGCATCAGCGGACCGAGCGCGAACAGCGCGAGCACCGTCGTCACGCCCTGCACGGTGATGAGCGTCGCCGCCTCGACCTCCGATAGGTCGAGCACGCTGACGGCGAGCACGATGACGAACGTGACGAACAGCGCGTTGACGATGTGGCTCACGAGCTCGATGACACAGCTCTCGCGTACCGCGGGGATGCGCAGCAAGCCGCGAAGCGCCCGCAGCGGCGAGTCGGACGTGGCGGCACCCGCGACATCCGCGTCCGGCAAGAAGGTGCGGCTGAACACGACCATGAACGCAAAGCAGGCGCTGATGAACGCATACGCGACGAAGTAGTTGGTGTGCGCGAGCAACACCGCCGCGAGCGTCGGGGCCAGCAGCATGAGGCCGATGTTCTGAGCGCCGCGATACCAGCCCGAGCGCGCCGCGCCGATCTCGCGCAGGCGCTGCAGAAAGGAGCTGTTCATCGACACGACGCGAAACGGCACACAGAAGCCGACGAGCGTGCGCATGATCGCCACGCCGACCCACAGCTTCGTGAGTGGCGTGAGCAAGGTGATGAGCATCGAGCCGATCGTCGCCGCCGAGTACACGCGGCGGGCCCCGAACCGATAGATCAGAAATCCGGCGGGGAGTGTCACGATCATCTTGCCGAGGGCCTCGGCGGCGCCGATCAGGCCGACTTCGGCGGCGCCCGCGCCCAGATGGAGGACGTAGAGCGTGGTCACCACGCGTCCCATGCCGATCGCCAGACCACTGACGACCGATAGCACCATGAAGCTCGCCAGGAAGCGGCGAGCGCTCCTCGCCGTTACCGCGCTCACGCGAGGTCTCGCCAGCGCAGTGCGTAGGTCGCGAGCCGCGTGACCAACACGTTGATCGCCAGTCCGACGACGCCGATCGCGGCGACGCAGACGATCACGACGTCCATCCGTGCGGCGGTCTGCGCGCGCTCCATGACGCCGCCGAGCCCTGGCCCGATCGTGAACAGCAGCTCCGCGCCGATCGTCGCGATCCAGGCGAAGCCCAACGCATGCTGCAGTCCCGTGAAGATCGCGGGCAGCGCCGCGGGCAATTGCACGAGCCTGAAGAGCTGCCAGCGCGTGAACGTCAGCACGCGGCCGCCTTCGAGGTAGCGCGTCTCCGCCGAGCGCAGTCCCTCGTACGTGTTCAGGATCATCGGTTCGGCGGCGGCGAGCGAGACGAGCACGAGCTTGGACGTCTCGCCATTGCCGAACCAGAGCGCGATGAGCGGAATGAGGCCCAGCGTCGGTACGGGTCGCCACGCATTGAAGAGCGGATTGACGAACGTGCCGATCGTGCGCGAATACGCCATCGCGCTGCCGATGACGAATCCCGCCGCGCCGCCCCACGCGAGGCCGGCGAACACGACGCGCACGCTCGCGAGCACGTTCTCGCCGAGCTCACCGGAGAGGGCGATCTCGACCAGCGCGCCCCACAAGCCGGCCAGCGGCACGAACGCATACGCGAACGCATCGCTCGAGCGGGCGAACACCTCGTATGCCGCAATCAGGATGATGACCGCGATCGCACCCGTGCGCGCGCGGGCGGCTTTCGACAACGGCGCCTTCATGCGCCCGCCTCGGTCCGCCAAGGCGCGAGCTTCACCTGCAGCATTCGCAGAACGCGATCGAATAGAAAGCCGATCAGACCGATGAGGATGACGCCGACGAACACGATGTCGAGACGAAACATCTGACGGCCTGCCTCCATCATCTGTCCGACGCCGACGTCCGCGGCGAACAACTCGGCCGCGATGAGCACGCCCCACGCGCGGCCAAGCCCCAGCCGCACGCCCGTGAGCAGATCGCCGAGCGCCGCGGGCGCCAGCACGTAGCGCACACGCGCGAAGAATCCGAGCCGATACAGGCTCGCCACCTCGAGGTGCGAGGACGACACATTGCGTACGCCGTCGAAGGTCGCGAGCGCCACCGCGAAGAACGCGGCCTTCGCGACGATGAGGATCTTGAAGGTCTCGCCGATGCCGAACACGAGGATCAGCATCGGGATGAAGGCGATCGAGGGCACCTGGCGCACGGCATTGAAGAGCGGTGCGCAGGCTGCTTCGAAATGTCGCGACACCGCCATCAGCACGCCGCAACTCAAGCCGGCCAGCGTGCCGAACGAGAAGCCCGCGCCCAGACGCGTGAAGCTGCCTTGGAGGTGCAGCCACAACTCGCCCGAGCGCAGCACCTCGAGCCACGCGGCCCAGATCTCCCGCGGCGGCACGACGATCTGAGTGGCGAAGCGCCCGGAGTTGGCGAGCACCCACCACAGCCCGAACAGGAGCGCCGGACCCGCGGCCGCCAGCAGCATGGGCCGCCAGCGTGGAACGAACCAGGGCCGCGCGATGACGGCACTCATCGAGTCGCCACCTTGGCCCCCGAAGTCGCCCAGAAGCCCTCGAGCTGCAGTGACCGCAGCGCCGCGCGCGCGTACGTCGGATCGAACAGCTCACGTGCATCGAACGCGCGCCGGATGAGCTTGCGCTCGAGGCTGATCTGAATCGATTCGTTGAAGTGCCGCGCCAGTTCGTCATTGAAGACGGGCGACCAGCGTTCGCGCCAGGGCAGCGGCTGATCCGCGAAGTCGCGGCGGATGACGTGCTCGGGCGAGCCGGGACGCGCATAGATCTGCACGACCTGATCGAAGTTCTGGTCCTGCGAGACCCAATGCGCCGCGCGAATGTACGCCGCCGCGACCAATTTCGTGATCTCCGGATTCGCGCGCGCGAACTCGGTGCGCGCATACAGATCGACGCGGGTGTTCCAGCTGCCCTTGCCCGCGGGCGTCTGCTTCGTCGACCAGATGATGCGGCCGTGACCCTGATCCTGCAGCTGATACACCCCGGGGTCGCCGAAATACGCATCGACGCTGCCCGCGACGACGGCCGACTTGCCGCCATCCGGTGGCAGGTTGTAGATCTTGAAATCGCTGAGCGCGAGCCCGTGCTCGCGCGCGAGCCGAGTGAACGGCAATTCCGCCGGACGCGCGCGCTGCAGCGCGATGCGCTTGCCCTTCAAATCCGCGAGCGAATTCGCGGCCACGCCCTTGCGCACGAACAGATACGAGTGCGTCGCGCCGCCGTACGGGACGATCAGCTTGATATCGACGCCCGCCGACTTCGCGATGATGGACGGCAAGTCGCCATAGCTGGCGAAGTCCACCTGCTTGCTCGCGAGCGCTTCGTTGAAGCCAGGACCGCCGAGCGACGAGGCGACAGGGTGCCACACGAGCTTGACACCGCGCTTCGCGAGCTGCTGCTCCAGCCAGCCCTCCGTCTGAACGCGAGTGGACTGGCTCGTCACGAAGACCTTGCCTTCGCTCAACGTACCGATGCTGGCGATGCGCACGACCTTGGCGGCATCCTGCCCGTGCGCGAGCGAACCGGCGAACACTCCCACGATGGCCAATGCCGCGCTGGCGTACGCGCGCGCGGCGACAACTCTCTTCGTCATGAACGCTCGCTTGAATGAGTGAACGATTGCGACCCCAGCAGGACCTGCGCCTTGGTCGCGATGTGCGCGTTGTCTTCCAGCGCGATGATCAGGTCGACGACATCCTCGAGCTCGCGGCCCCAGAAGAACGGCCCGTGATTCGCGATGATCACCGCGGGCGCGCTCGGCGAGCGTGCGACCGCTTGCGTGATCGTGCCCGCGGAATAGCGCGGCTCCCACGGCACGAGCGGAATCGGCGCGCGGGTAATCCGCCCGAGGTCATCGCCGAACACGATCGGCAGCTCGCGGTGCGCGAATGCGAAGCCTTCGATATAGGGCGAATGCGTGTGGATCGCCGCATTCACATCCGGGCGCTCGCGAAAGATCGCGGCATACACCTCGAGCAGCTCCAGATGGTTCTTCTTGAACTTGCCCTCGTAGTAGGTGCCGTCGAAACCGACGATCGCCGCCGGCGCGTCCGCTTCGCCCGTCGCCGTGAATCCGCCGAGGACGAACTTCTCCTCGCCCGGAACGCGGATGCCGGCGTTGTAGGAGCGGCTCGCGGACAGCACGCCGTGCTCGAGCAACGCGCGTCCTGCCTCGTTGATGCGGCGGCGGCCGGTTGCGCCGAAGGCGCCGAGCTCACGGTAGGTGTGCTCGCTGCGCTCGGCAGCAGTGAGGCCTTTTTCAACTGCGCTCATCTGAACTCCTCACGCGACTCTGCGCGTCGTTTGAGCGATCGCCCGGCCGAACGGCTCGGGCGCAATCCAGCCGCGGACATCGAAGTCGCGCACGAAGCCTTGCCGCACCAGAAAATCCTTGAGGTCAGCCAGCGCTGCGATCGATCGCTCCGCGAGATCGACGTGCAGGCTTGCATGCACATCGTTGCCGTGGCCGTAGCGAACCCAGGCGTCGGCCGTGCTCGTCTCGATGCCGATGAAATGCACGGCTTCGGCGGCGTGCGTCGTCGCCCACTGCCCCGCCTCGATGACCCGCGCGACGACGCGCTGCACGAGATCGGGCCGTGCTTGCAGCAACTGCTCGTCGACCGTCAGCGGTCGCGGCGTGCAATTGTTCGCGCGCACCAACGGGTCCGGGTGCGAGCCCAGGTCCACGCTGACGTGCAAGCCGAGCTGATGCACGAGCTGCAAGCCGCGCGGGCCTTTCAGATACAGCGCATCCACGTCGCCGCGAATGAGCGCATGCAGCGGCCGATGGCTCGGCTTGCGTTTCGGCCCCGCGAAGCGGCTACCGGACACCGCCTCGTCGCCCTGCTGGGCGATCGAGTTGCGCTCCTCTTCCAGATCGACGATCTGGACGTCGGATAGCGCCACGCCGCCCAGCTCGAGCGCGGTGAAGAAACCGCGCAAGGCGCTCGCGCGCTCGTGATCGATGAAGTCGCTGCGATGCTTCGTCACGCCCAGACGGCGGCCGCGCAGATCGCGCGGCGACCGAATGTTCGAAGCTGGCAGAGTGACGATCGCCTGAAACTCATCGACCCACGACAACGCGAGCAATCGCGTTGCCCTGCCATTGCCCTTCGCCCACAGCGCCGGAATGCTGCCGCCCAGGCGAAACAGATTCGCGACGCTGTGATCGTAGTGAGCCTCCCGCGCCGCCGTGCTCTCGCTCTCGACGACGACCTTGAAGGCAATACCGTCGCGCCCGAACTCCTCGTCCAGCCAGCCGAGGCGGGCGGCGATGCCGAGCGGAGTCGGCACGGCGCAGCGCGTGTAGTACAGCGTGTCCACGGGTTGACTCACGTTGCGCTCCTTCAGGCCACGCGCTGTTCGTTGCGACGCGCACGCAGCCGCTCGAGCGCGCCGTCGACGCGCGGCAGGATGTACTCGCCGACGCGATACGCTTCTTCGAGATGGGGCTTCGCCGCGAGAATGAACGTCGTGATGCCGATGTCGATGTACTCGGCGAGGCGTTCGGCGATCTGCTCGTTGCTGCCGACGAGCACGCAGGTCGGGCCGCCGACCTGACCACCCTTCGCGCCGTTCGAGATCGCCTTGCCGGCCCACAAGTTCGGCGAGACGAACAGGTCTTCGAAGCTGTCGACCTTGCCGTTGTGCAGTGCCCACTGCCGATGCGCACCGACGGACTCGTCGCGCGGGCGCGCTTTCTTGAACGTCTCGAGCATGTCCTGCGGGATGCTGTCGTAGAAGCGGCGCACTTCGGCCACGGCTTCTTCTTCGGTGTCGCGAGCGATGACGTCGACGCGAATGCCGAAGCGGATCTGCTCGCCGCGGCCCTCGGCCGCGGCCGCCGCGCGGATTTTTGCGATCTCTCCGGCGATGCTCTGGGGCGGCTCGGCCCACATCAGATAGACATCGGCGTGCTTGGCCGCGACCGCGATCGCGGGGTTGGAGGACCCCGAGAAATAGATCCCCGGCAGGCGCGCGTTCTTCAGCGGCGCCGTCAGGCCGCCGTTCTCGAAGCGGTAGAGATTGCCCTGATGATTGAACGGCTCGCCCGCCGCATAACCGCGGAACGCATCGAGGAACTCGCCCGTGCGGGCGTAGCGCTCGTCGTGATTGAAGAAGTCGCCGTACGCGCGCTGCTCTTTCGGGTTGCCGCCAGTGATGATGTTCCAGTCGACGCGCCCGTTCGTGATGCGCGACAGCGTCGCCGCCATCTGCGTCGCGTACGCCGGATGCAGGAAGCCGGGCTGGAACGCGATCAGGAAATGCAGGTTGCGCGTCTCGCGCGCGAGCGCCGAGGCGACGACCCACGGTTCGTCACCGGAGCGGCCGGTCGGCAGCAAGGCGCCGTGAAAGCCGTTGATGTCCGCGGCCCGGGCGACCTGCGAGACGTAGTCGATGTAGCCATGGCCGTCGGTGCCGTCGCGCAGCTGACGCGGCGCGACGCGTCCGCCCTTACCGAAGTCGCCGCGAGTGCTGACGGCTTCGCGACCGTCGCCGCCGCTCGGTAAACGCCAGAAGTATTCGATCGTCATGAGTAACTCCCACCTGCAAGAATCGTGAAGTGATCAAAAGGATTTGCGCAGCCACAGGCCATACGTCTGCGGATAGCCGGTCGTGGTGCGATACGCGCCGTTCGCGGGAACGACGGTGATGAGGTCGTACGAGCGATCCGTCAGATTGCGGACATAGGCCGCGATCTCGAGGCGCTCGTCGGGCGTGCGGTACGACAGGCGCGCGTTGCCGATCGTGTAGCCGCTCTGTTCCTGAAACGGATCGGTCTGATTGACCGAGCTGTAATAGATCTTGCTCTGATGCGACCAGTCGGTGCCCAGCACGATCGCGCCGCCGGCCGCGAGCACGAACTCGTACTCCGCCTCGACACCGATCGTCATGTCCGGCGCACGCGCGAACTTGTTGCCCGAGTAGTCGTTGACCGAGCCGTTCGCGAGCCGCTCGACGAAGTCGCTGTACTCGGCGTGCAGCAGCCCGACGTTCAGGTCGAGCCGCAGGTGATCGATCGGCGCCGCGCTGAGCTCGAGCTCCAGGCCGCGCGCCTTGCCGAGCGCGGCGTTCTTCAGCGTCGAGCCGTTCAGGCCGGCGGCGGTGACGCCCTGGATGTTGAGCTGCATGTTCTGCCACTCGTAATAGAACACCGCCGCGTTCGCGGTGAGCCGGCCGTCGAAGAATTGCGTCTTGGCGCCGATCTCGAACGAGTCGACCCGCTCGGGCTCGACGGTGTTCACGGAGGACTGCGCCGTGACGCTCGCGTTGTAGCCGCCGGAGCGGAAGCCACGGGCATAGCGGCCGTAGAGCAGCACGTCGGGCGTGAGCTCGAAGCTCGGGCTCACGTCATACGTCCACGCATCCCAGGTGTTCTCCTCCAGCTGGAAGGCGTTCAGGCGCAGCGGGCCGGCAACCGACGAGCGCAGCCACCAGGCATCCGTGTTGAGATAGCTCGTGTTGCCGCGCGGGCCACCGTCGACGCCTTCCAGATCGATGCCGATCGTCTCCGACGTCCAACGCACGCCGGCATTCACCTTGAATCGATCCGTGACGCGATACGTCGCGTTCGCGAAGCCCGCGTAGCTGTCGGTGTCCACGACCGCCTGGGTGTTCTGATAGAACTGACCGAAGACCTGACGCGGCACGGGCAGCGTCGCGCTCGTCGAATCGGAGGCCTGCGAATCCTCGAAGTAGTACGCGCCGACGATCCAGCTGAACGCCGCGTCGGGGTCGGACGCGAGCCGCAGTTCCTGGCTGATCTGGTCGCTCTTGCGAATATCGTAGGTACGAATGACTTCGTTCGGCGTCTGCTCGCGATCGCCCGCACTCTTGGAATCGAGGTCTTCGTAGCCCGTGATGGACGTGAGCGTGTACGAGCCCAGCTCCACGGCGACGGTCAACGCCGCGCCGTACTGCTCTTGCTCGCCCTTGATGTCGTTGTTGCGATCGACCGGATCGCCCACCCGCGGGTGTGGACCGACCGGCGACACGTAGCCGAAGTCATCGGCGCCGCCCGCCCGAATGCCCACGCTGTAGCCCGGCACGCCCCAGCTGTCGACCGAGCGATAGTGCAACTTCAACACCGCCTCGACGGCATCGGTGGGCGCGAACAGCAATTGGCCGCGGAATGCCGTGTCATCATAGGCGCCGGCCTTCTTGTCGCCGTTGAACGTGTTGCGCGCCCAGCCCTCACGCTGTTCCTGCAAGTAGGAGATGCGGCCCGCGAGCACGCCGTCGATCAGCGTGCCGCCCACCGCGCCCTGCAACTCCTTCTGCTCGAGATTGCCGATGCCGAGCTTCACGTAGCCGTCGTTCTCGAAACCCGGCCGCTTGGACACGAAATGAATCGCGCCGCCCGGCGTGTTCTTGCCCCACAGCGTGCCTTGCGGCCCGCGCAGCACCTCGACGCGCTCCAGATCGAACAGCGGCAGGCTGTGGCCTTCGAGCGCGCTCTGGTAGACCTCGTCCGCGTACACGCCGATCGGACTCACGAGGCTGCTCGTGTTCACGCCGACGCCGCGCAGGAACCAGCGGGGCCGCGCGGCGCGGCCGCCCGTGGGATGGCCGTAGAGATTCGGGACCAGCCGCTGGATGTCGCCAGGCGCGTTATCGAGATCGCGAGTGATGTCGTCGGCCGTCAGCGCCGAGATCGTGATCGGCACGTCCTGCAGTGATTCCTCGCGCTTCTGCGCCGTGACGACGACGGTCTGCAGCGGCCCGTCGGTGGACGCGGCCGGGCCCGCGGGCTCGGGCGTCGCTTGCGCGCCAAAGGGACCGAGCGCGAGCGCAACGGACCAGTACAGGAGTTTCGACTTCGAATTGGCCATGAGAAGGTGCCAGGAAAAAAAGGGAAATTGTTTTGATCAGTCGCCCGCGATGCCGCGTTGCATGCGCTCGAAGGCATCGGCGGGCAGCGCACGCGCGCCGCCGAGCAGCTGCGCGTTGAACGTGAGCTGCGCGGACTCCTCGAGATTCGAGACGAACTTCGCGAGCGTGGCGATGGACTCGTCGCCGTAGGCGAGCACGCCACGACGCGCGAGCAGCACCGCCGAGCTGCGCGGATGCGCCTTGACGACGCTCAAGACCGAGGCCGGATCGAGCGCGTCCGTCCAGGGCACGACCGGCACTGCTTCAGGCGTGCGCCGAAGCAGTCCGGAGCCATAGACGATCGGCAGCGGCAGGCCCGCGACGGCGAAGGCCGTCAGATGAGGCGCGGGCACGAACAGTGCCGAGCGATGCGTGAGCTCGCTCAAGAGCGCGCGCAGCACGGCGAAGGGTCCTGCAAGCGTCGCGGGCAACGGGGGGATCGCGTGCTCCGCATCGACGAGGTGCACACCCTCCACCGTGCTGGCGCCGGAAGCACGCGTCACGAGCAAGAGGCGGTGTTCGGACGTACGCGTCGCGGCGGTATACGAGCGGCCGAACGACAGCGCGCCGCGTTCGCGCAGATATTCGATGCCAGCGGCAACGTCGGCGAGCAGCGGGTGACTCGAAATACTTTCGCTCGGCGAGGAATGCTCGATGACGGACTGCGCAACCATGAATGACACCGCACTTCGATCTGTTGTCGTGCGGAGGAGTCTAGAAATCACGGGTCACGGCCGCAGTCGCGCCGCAGTCACAATTCAGTCACGCCGCAATCCGAAAGCGTCGCCACCCGCGTGGCGATGCCCGCTTCGCGCGCGCCCCTTGCCCCGGCATTCGGCACGAAGCGCCATTGCGCGGCCGCGAGGCGGCCGGTAACAAGACATCTACACATTCCGAATCGATCTAGTGCGCGCTTCGCGCCGGCACGCATCGCACGCGCTCACCAAGGCGTTGGCGAGCGCGAATCATCGGGGTGCGGCACCGTGGGCCGCGACAGCGTCGACGGCCCACGCAGGCTCACGAACGAACAGCGGATTTTATTTGTGGCGCATGCCGCGACCCGCCGACGTGCGTCCCGAGGTGCGCGGCGGCGGTGTTTGCTTCGCGGTTTCGTCCTCGAGCATGCCATCCGAGTACGTCGGGCCCTGGCGGTTCTCGCCCGGCGCCGGTTTGCCCTCGAGCGGCGGCAGCGCCTTGGCTCGCTCGAGATCGATGCCCGCGGCTTCGGCGACGCGCTTGCCGTAGTCCGGATCGCAATGCCAGAAGTGCCACACCATCCGCAGCTGGATGTGCTCGGGGCATTGCTCGAGATCGCTGCCGAGATTGCGGATGAGATCGTCGCGCTCCCACGCCTCGAACGTGCGATAGCGCTCGCCGGCCTGCTTGTAGTCGTCCGCCGTCTTCGTCGTCTGGTAGCGTCCGAGATGGCCCGCGACGTACTGGTGGTACTCACGCCCGTGACGAGGCGCCTCGTGCAGGCCCTGCATCGTGCTCGGCTCGTAGTTCACGTGCGGATTCTCGCCGCCGGTGTCGACGACGTATGTCATCTGTCCGTCACGCTGATTCGTCGCGATCGAGCTTTCCGGCGCGTTGATCGGCAATTGCAGGTAGTTCGGGCCGACGCGATAACGCTGCGTATCGGAATACGACAGCGTGCGTCCCTGCAGCATCTTGTCATCCGAGAAATCGATGCCGTCGACGAGCACGCCGGTGCCGAACGCCGCCTGCTCGGTCTCCGCGAAGAAATTCGATGGATTGCGATCGAGCACGAGCCGCCCGACCGGCAGCAGCGGAAACTGGTCTTCCGGCCAGCGCTTCGTGTCATCGAGCGGGTCGAAGTCGAGCTCCGGATGCTCGCCGTCCGCCATGATCTGCACGCACATCTCCCACTCCGGATACTCGCCGCGCTCGATCGCATCGTACAGATCGCGCGTCGCATGACCGACGTCCTTCGCCTGCACTTCCGCGGCTTGCTCGCTCGTCAGATTGACCACGCCGAGCTTCGGCTCGAACGAGAACTTGCACAGCACCGCTTCGCCGCGCTCGTTGATCAGCTTGTAGGTGTTGACGCTCGAGCCTTCCATGTGTCGATAGGTGGCCGGAATGCCCCATGGGCTCTTCAGCCACGTGATCATGTGCAACGACTCGGGATGGAGCGAGACGAAGTCGTAGAAGCGCCACGGCTCCTGACGATTGGTCACGGGATCGGGCTTGAAGGCGTGGATCATGTCGGGAAACTTGATCGCGTCGCGGATGAAGAAGATCTTCAGGTTGTTGCCGACGAGGTCCCAGTTGCCGTCGACGGTCTTGAACTTGATCGCGAAGCCACGCGGATCGCGCGCGGTCTCGGGCGATTCCTTGCCGCCGATGACGGTCGAGAAGCGCAGGAACACGGGCGTGCGGACGCCGCTTTGTGTCAGCACCTTCGCGCGCGTGTACTTCGCCGCGGCCTCGTCGCCGATCTTGCCGTACGCCTCGAAGTAGCCGTGCGCCGCCGTACCGCGCGCATGCACGACGCGCTCGGGGATGCGCTCGCGATCGAAGTGCGTGATCTTCTCGATGAAGGGATAGTTCTCGAGCGTTGCGGGGCCTCGCTCGCCGACCGTGCGAAGACTCTGGTTGTCGGTGACCGGATGACCCTGACGGGTCGTGAGCGTTCGACGTTCATCAGCCATGGCGCGCCCTCCAAACGCCAAAGCATGGGGGCGCGGCGAGTCGCGGAGCATCCGTGTTGAGTGCACTCGCCGCCGCGTCGGCTGCGCCTCAATCGATCTTCTTGCGGCGCTCTTGCGGCACGCCGAGATGCTCGTCGTTGCGTTGTTTCGCGAGCTGCACTTGTCGGTGCCGTTCGGCGAGCCCGCGCTTCTTTGCTTCCGAGCGGGTCGCGTAACACTTCGGACAGCTCACGCCGGCGACGAAATGCGGCGAGGTCTTGTCGGCCGCGCCGATCGGCATGCGGCACGAACGGCACAGCTCGTAGGGCCCTTGCTTCAAGCCATGGCCGATCGCGACGCGCTCGTCGAACACGAAGCAATCGCCCTCCCAGCGGCTGTGCGCCTCCGGGATCATTTCGAGGTACTTCAGAATGCCGCCTTGCAAGTGATACACCTGGTCGAAGCCGGCCATGCGCAAATAGGCGGTCGACTTCTCGCAGCGAATGCCGCCGGTGCAGAACATCGCGACCTTTGGTTTCGAGCGCAGCGCAGGTTCCCGCGCGAGCCATTGCGGCAGCTCGCTGAAGCTCTTCGTGTTCGGATTGAGCGCGCCCTTGAAAGTGCCGAGCTCGACTTCGTAGTCGTTGCGGACATCGACGAGCACGACGTCCGGATCGTCGAGCAGCTCATTCCAGTCCTCCGGCTTCACGTAGGTGCCGACCGTCCGCGCGGGATTCACACCCGGCACACCGAGCGTCACGATCTCGCGCTTCAAGCGCACCTTCATGCGGAGGAACGGCATCTCGGCGGCCCCCGATTCCTTGTGCTCCAGATCGGCCAGGCGCGGATCGCCGCGCAGAAAGCGCAGCACCTCGTGCACGTCGTCCGGGCGGCCCGCGATCGTGCCATTGATGCCTTCGGCCGCGAGCAGCATCGTCCCTTTCACGCCGACGCGCTCGCAGACCCGCAGCAGCGGCTCGCGCAGTGTCTTGAAATCGGGCAGCTCGACGAACTTGTAAAAGGCAGCGGCAATGAAGGCGGACATCAACGAGACCGGGCACCGGCGGAGGCAGCTTCGGGGCGCGCAAGAGTAGCAAATCGCGTCGCGGCCCGGCTCGCATTGCTGCTTTGAGCGATTTCGCCTTCATCCAAGAGACTCACGGAACCAGAAGCGCCCGGCCCTCGCACACGCCTGAGGACCCGTGCGACGAGAGCAACGCTCCGCCATGCAGTACACGTTGCGGTGACGCTCGCCACCCTCACGTTTCTTGTGCGAGTAGAGCGCTGAAATCCTGTAAGAAACGGGCGCGTTCGCACACGAGTCGTTGCATGCACAAAGCACTCAGCCTGGCCGCCATCGCCGCGCCCGTCGCGCTCCTCGCCCTGCCCGCCCATTCGCAAGAGTCTCGTGTCGACCATCCGGGTCGCGCGGTCTATCAGCAGTACTGCGAAGCGTGCCACAACGTTCCAGGAACACGTGCGCCAGCGCTCTCGGCCCTGCAGCAGATGAGCGCGCAAACCCTGCGCTTCACGCTGACGGAAGGCGTCATGCAGGCGCAGGGAGCGCTCGTGCCGAAGGACAAGTTTGGCGATCTGCTCGGCTACCTTGCGGCCGCCGAGCCCGCGAGCGGCGACTGGGTCGCCGCGATGATGTGCAAGCCCGAGGGCCGCACGGTCGATCTGGACGCGCCGGTCGCGTTGTCGATGGTCGGTGTCGATCACGCCAACAGCCGCTTCATGTCGGCGCAGCAAGCAGGCCTGTCGAGTGCCGACATGTCATCGCTCGAACTCGCCTGGGCGATCGGCTTTCCGAAGACGACGACGCTGCGCTCCTCGCCCGTCATCATCGGCTCGACGATGTTCTACACGGCACCCGCGACGGGCAAGCTGCTCGCGCTCGACACGAAGACCGCCTGCGTGAAATGGGCGTATGACGCTGGCGCGCCGACGCGGAGCTCGGTTTCCTATGGCGAGCTCGGCAGCGGCGGCAAGAAGGCGCTGATCTTCGCGGACGGGCGCGGACAGGTGCATGCCGTCGATGCAAAGACCGGCACGCTGATCTGGAAAGTGAACGGCCGGCACGATACCTCGGGCAACATCACCGGCGCGCCGGTGCTCTACAAGGACCGCATCATCGTTCCCGTGTCGGCCTCGGGCGTCGGCGCGGCCGCGAATCCGAAGCACGAATGCTGCTCGCCGCACGGCGCCGTCGTCGCGCTGAACGCGGCGACGGGCGAGAAGCTCTGGACGATGCACACGATGGAAGATGCGCAATACACGGGCAAGACGAACGCGCTCGGCGTGAAGCTGAAGGGCCCGTCGGGCGCGCCGATCTGGTCGACGCCTTCGATCGATACAGCGCGCGGTCTCGTCTACGCAGGCACGGGCCAGGCGACGTCGCTGCCCGCGACGAACACGAGCGACGCGATTCTGGCCATCGACCTCGACACCGGCGCCTTGAAATGGTCGTTCCAGGCGCTCGGCAAGGACGTCTGGCACATGGGCTGCGTCGCCGACTCGGCCGCGGCGCGCGCGAATTGCCCGAGCGCGGCAGACAGCGTGCTGAAGGACTTCGATTTCGGCGCCGGCGCGGTGATCGCGAAGCGCAAGAACGGCAAGGACATCCTTCTCGCCGGGCAGAAGTCCGGCGATTTGTGGGGTCTCGATCCGGACGCGAACGGCAAGGTGCTGTGGCGGAACACGTTCGGCCAGGGCACTTCACTCGGCGGCATCCACTGGGGCATCGCGAGCGACGGCGAGCGCGTGTTCGCGCCGATCAGCGATCCGCATTTGAATCCCGCCGACAAGAGCTTCACGCCCGAACCCGGCATGAACGCCGTCGACATCGACAGCGGCAAGGTGCTGTGGCGCAAGCCCGTCGCCGCCGACTGCTCGAACGGCCGCGACAAGCGTTATGCATTGTGCGCGACACGCTACGGCCTCTCCGCGGCGCCGCTCGTCGTCGATCGGTCCGTCATCGCGGGCTCGCTCGACGGTCGCGTCTACGTCTTCGACGCGACAACCGGCGACATCGTGTGGCAGTACGACACGCTGCGTGATTTCGACACGCTGAACGGGATCGAGGCGAAGGGCGGCGGCATCGACGCGCATTCGATCTTCGCCGGCGACGGCATGATTTTCATCGCGTCCGGCTACGCGACTTTCAATCAGCCGCCGGGCAACGTGCTGCTCGCCTTCAGGCCGAAGAAGCAGTGACACGAGCGCGCCGTGATTGAGACATGCGCGCGTATCGCGCAGCGTTTCTCGCATCATCACAGCGCTGCATTCTGCTATGTGGGAACGACGCGACTCGGGTTGCTAGGCTCCATTGGCTCTGCTTAACTGCCGCCGCGCCGACGACCCGCCTGATGCCGTGCGAGTCTTCGATCTTCATACAAGAGCACGGCGCGCATCGCATGACACTTTTTGACGAGACGTTCGCGAACGCTCATCGGTCGCGACTTGTCTCTGCCTGATACTGCCTTGGGGGACTGCATGGCCACGAGCGAACAGACAGCCGTCAAAGCGAACTTTGACACCTTCAAAGTCAGCAACGGCTATCGCTGGTACGTCGTGTGGCTGCTGTTCGTCGTCTACGTGCTGAACTTCGTCGATCGGCAGATCCTGACGATTCTCGTCGAGCCGATCCGCAAGGAGTTCGATTTCACCGACACGCAGATGGGCCTGCTCGGCGGGTTCGCCTTCGCGGTCGTGTACTCGGTGCTCGGCATTCCGATCGCGCGCTTCGCCGACAAGGCAAACCGCGTGAACATCATTTCGATCGCGCTGTTCGTGTGGAGCTTCTTCACCGTGCTCACGGGCCGCGCGCAGACCTTCGCGCAGCTGTTCGCGGCGCGCGTCGCCGTCGGCATCGGCGAGGCGGGCTGCACGCCGCCCGCCTACTCCATCATCGGTGACTATTTCGAGAAGACGCGCCGCACGACCGCGATCGCGATCTACTCGATGGGCATCTACGGCGGCGTGTTCGTCGGCTACCTCGTCGGCGCGCAGGTGGCCGAGCAATATGGCTGGCGCGCGGCGTTCTACGTCGTCGGCATTCCGGGCATCGTGCTCGCGCTGATTCTCAAGCTGACGTTGCGCGAGCCGCCGCGCGGCTACGCGGAAGGCGTCGTCACGGCGACGACACCGCCGCCCGTGAAGGAAGTGCTCGGCAAGCTGCTCACGAAGGCGACCTTCTGGCATCTCGCGCTCGCGACGGCGCTGCATTCCTTCGTCGGCTACGGCGTGAACGGCTTTCACCCCTCGTTCCTGATTCGCTCGCATGGCCTGACGGTCGGCGAGGCCGGTACGATCCTCGCGATCGTCTCGGCGGTCTCGGGCGTGGGCGGCACGTGGCTCGGCGGCTGGCTCGCGGACAAGATCACGCATTCGCGCAACGACGTGCGCTGGCAGCTGTGGACCCCCGGCATCGCGACGCTGCTGAACGTGCCCGTCGCGGTTCTGGCGTATACGCTGGCGGACAAGGACATGGTCATCACGACGATGTTCGTCAGCCTCGTGTTCGGCGTGATGTATCTCGGTCCGAGCTACGCGACGATGCAGCGGCTCGTCGACATTCGCGAGCGCGCGCTCGGCTCGGCGGTGCTGTTGCTGATCGTCAATCTGATCGGCCTCGGGCTCGGTCCCACGCTCGTGGGCGTCGTGAGCGACCTGTTCTACAACAGCTTCCTTGCGGACGGCATGGCGGAACCGCTCGCGAAGGCGGACGGCCTGCGCTGGTCGCTGATCGTGATGGTGTGCATCAACGTGTGGTCGTTCGTGCACTACATCATCGCGGCGAAGACGCTCGTGCGCGATTCGGTGGGCGCCGACCCACACAAATAAATTTCCCTTCGCAAGGGTGACGGCTCGGCTGAGAAGGCGCACATAGTGCGCCGCGAAGCCGCCCTCACCCGCGCTTGGCGCGACCGCTCACGAGCTGCTCGTGGACGACGCCGAGCTCCACGCCCTCGATCTCCAGCACCTTGCGCCTGCTCGCATCACCCGCGACGACGCGCACTTTGGATTTGGCAATGCCGAGACGGCTCGCGACGAAGCTCACGAGCTCGGCGTTCGCGGCACCTTCCACCGGCGGCGCCGCGAGACGGATCTTGATCCGCCCGTCGTGCATGCCCGCCACTTCCGTCTTGCTCGCACGCGGCTGCACGTACACCTCCAAGCGAGCGATCGTGAAATCTTTGCGCGTCATTGGCTGACGATAGCGAAACGCCTGCGGTTTCGGACAGTACCTGCCGCTGCAACTTTCCCTCGCCGCAATCATTTCCCCTATCGCATCGGCGCCGCGCAAGCGCACCAACCAAGGAGTGAGCATGAGGCTGTCCCCCACTGCGAAGCGGCGACTTCGCTATCCCATTTCCGCCGTCCTGCTCGGCTCCTGTGCGGTCGCACAGGGCGCGGGCTTCGCTCTGCTCGAACAAAGCGGCAGCGGCCTCGGGTCTGCGTTCGCGGGTTCGGGCGCGGTGGCCTTCGATGCGACGACGATGTTCTTCAACGCCGCCGGACTCGCCTACCTCGATCACCCGCAGGCGATCGTCGTCGCGAGCGGCATCGTGATCAGCTCGGAGTTTCACGATCGCGCCTCGCAGCCGGCGCTCGCGCAACCGCTCGGCAACGACGGCGGTGACGCGGGCGGCTGGAATTTCGTGCCGAGCGCCTATGCGAGCATGCCCATCAACGACAAACTCGCGATCGGTCTCGGCGTGAACGCGCCGTTCGGCCTCAAGCTCGAATACGACGACGGCTGGATCGGACGCTTCCAGGCGCTGCGCTCCGAGATCCAAACGATCAACGTCAATCCGACGCTCGCCTACCGCGTGAACGACGTCGTGACGCTCGGCGTCGGCGTCAACTATCAAACGATCCAGGCGGAGCTGACGAACTCGGTGAACTACAGCGCCGTGATCGCGCAAGGATTGCAGCAGCTCGTTGCCGCGGGCCAGCTGGCGCCGCAAGCGGTGCCCGCCATCGTTGCGCAGAACGCAGGGCTGGAAGGTCACGCGCGCGTGCGCGGCGACGATCACGCATGGGGCTACAACCTCGGGATCATGCTCGACTTCGACACCGGAACGCGCATCGGCCTGTCGTACCGATCGAGCATGGATTACAAGGTCTCCGGCTCCGCGAATTTCCAGCCGCCCCTCGTGACGCAGGCGACCGGCGCCGCCATCGTCGCGGCAGCCAGCGGTTTGAACGGCGCGCTCGAGAACGGAGCCGCGCATGTCGATCTCGAATTGCCGGACTCCGCGCTGCTGTCGGCGCGACAACAGATCGGCGACTTCGAGCTGCTGGCGGATGTCGCCTGGACGGGCTGGAGCTCGGTGCAGGAATTGCGCGTGGTGCGCGACACGGGCGCGACGATCTCGGTGACACCCGAGCACTGGCGCGACACCTGGCGCTTCGCGCTCGGCGGTACTTACGCGGTCTCACCGACGCTCAAGCTGCGCGCCGGTCTCGCATATGACGAATCCGCGGTGCCTGACACGACGCGCACGCCGCGTCTGCCGGACGTCTCTCGCAAATGGGTGGCGATCGGAGCGCGGTGGGAGAGCAACGAAGCCCTCGCGTTCGACGTCGGGTATGCGCATCTCTTCAGCAGCGATGTGCCGCTCGATCAGGACGGGGGGAATGCGAACGCCAATGCGCTGCTGGTGGGCGACCAGAAATCCGCGATCGATATCGTGAGCGCTCAGATCACGGTGCGCTTCTAGCGCACCTCATATCGCCGAGAGCGACGCCGACTCCAGCATCTCCGAACGCAGCCATGAAATGGCCTCCGCATGCGTGCTCGTGATCTGCATCAGCAATGGCGAGCCTTCCATATAGTGCTCGTACATGCGCAACAGACGCAGCACGGGCGCTTGCGGCGCGACGATGGCGAGCACATGCGAGGGATTGCGGAGCAGATACTGTCGATCGTGATCCGCGAGTCTGAGCAGGTCGGCGAGCGCGAGATCGAGATATTCGACGCGGGTGAAGTCCACAATCATGTATTGCAGCCCTTCCTCGTAACGATGCTCGTAGGCGGCATCGCGCGCATCCATGACTTCAGCGTTATTGCAGTGGCCGCTGAAGTGAAGCTCCACACCGTGCGACCGAAACATCGACTTCCAAGGCATCCTTAATTCCTCCATTTCCGTGCGATCTTGTCCGAGATCGCCCACCCTTCAGCCGGCACGAATCCTGTGCCGGACGCTCGCGAGCGCCCGATCCTCTCATGGCCTCTACGTATTTTTCCAGAGTGACGGAGGGCACGTGCGCGGGGTGCTGCACGGCCGCGGCGCGCGCGGGCGCAATTGGCTTCGCCTCAGAGTTGTGCCAGCATCCCGCCGTCGCGAAATGTCCACGGAGGGATTGCCATGTTGATTCTGACGCGCCGCCCCGGCGAATCGATCCAGGTCGGGCAAGACATCGAGATCTCGATCCTCGAAATTCGAGGCAATCAGGTCAGGCTCGGTATCAACGCACCCGCGGACGTGCTCGTGCTTCGCGCCGAGCTCGTCGAGTCCGCGGGGGCCGATGCATCGCCGCAGGGCCCGCCCCAGCACTGACCGCGCGCGTCAGCGCGCGGCTCGCAAGCTCGCGCCTTCGACAGGTCGAAAACCGCCGCCCAACGCCTTGTACATCGAGAGCAAGGCGGTAGCCGTCTGCGTCTCGCTCGCGGCCAGGCGGTCTTCCGCCTCGAGCATCGTGCGCTCCGCGTCGAGCACTGTAAGGAAGTCGCTGACACCGCTCTCGAAGCGCGCTCGCGCGATCGTCGCCGCCTCCGCGGACGACGCGGCGCTCTGCCGTAAATGTTGCTGCTTTGCGAGCGCCTGCGCATAGCTCGTCAAGCTCGCGTCCGTCTCCTCGAGCGCCTGCAGCACGCGCTGCTCATACCGCGCGAGCGCACCCTGCGCCGCGGCCTCGCGCTGATGGATGCGCTGACGCACGCGCCCCATGTCGAACGCCGCCCATTGGATGCTCGGGCCGAACGCGAACGCTTCGCTGCTCGCGTCGCCGAGATCGGCGGAACTCGCGGCATCGAATCCCCAGCGGCCGACGAACGAGATGCGCGGGAAGAGATCCGCGACCGCGACACCGATGCGCGCCGTCGCGGCGGCCAGCTGGCGCTCCGCGACCTGGATGTCCGGGCGCCGGCGCAGCAGCGATTCCGGCGTGCCGATCCGATGCGTCGCGGGTAGCGCGGGCAAAGGCCGGGCCTCCGCGAGGCGCGGCATCAGCGCCTCGGGTGAGTTCCCGGTCAACACGCCGAGCCGCAGCATCGCGTACGTCACCGCGGCTTCCAGATCGGGGATCGTCGCGCGAGTCGCGCTCAGCAACGATTGCGCCCGCGACACGTCGAGCTGCGTACCCCGCCCGCCGTCCAAGCGCGCGCGCGTGATGCGCAGCGACTCTTCTTGATTCGTCGCGTTGCGCTGCGCCACCTCGAGGCGCTGCTGCGCGCCGCGCAACTCGAAATAGTTGCGCGCGACTTCGGCGGTCACGGTCACTTGCGTGGCGTAGAGCTCCGCCTCCGCGGCGCCCACGAGCGCGGACTGCGCTTGCAGCCCGCGACGCACTCGACCGAAGAAATCGAGCTCCCAGAAGGCATCGAAGCCTGCCTCGTAGTAGTCCTGATCGCGATCGACATTGGGGAACGGGTTCTGCCGGATGCTCGTGCGCGCATCGGTCGCGCCAGCGGCGGCCGTGACGGTCGGCGCGACATCGAAGCGCGCCTCACCGCGCAGCGCGCGCGCTTCGCTCAAACGCGAAAACGCGATGCGCACATCATGATTCGCGCGCAACGCTTCCTCGATCAACTCGGTCAACAGCGCATCGTCAAAGGTCTTCCAGAAGTCGCGTTCGACTTCGGCGCTGTCGACAGCAAGCGTGCTCGGCGTGACGAACTCGTCCGCGTTTGGCGCTTCGGGACGCTCATAGTCCGGACCGACGGCGCATGCCGCCAGCACCATTGAGATCGAACCCGCGAGCAATGCGGAAAACGCACTGCGGCGCAACGAAGCAACCCGACCGAACCCAGCTCGACTGACCATAAAGACTCCGCAACGCGTGTAGGTTTGCGGAGCACTCTAGGCGGGGAACGAGGCGCGACCAATCGGCTCGCGCGCATGACATTGGTGACAGGAAGGCAGGAATGCGCGGCGCTCGATGCGGGCGTCAGGCACTCACCTGTGGGAACAAACCGACCGCGAACTCGATGAACGCCTTGATCTTCGCGGTCGGCTGACGATGCTGCGGATACACCACGGACACCGGCCATTGCGCGCCGTCGTTCCAATCCTGCAGCACCGGCACCAGCAAGCCCGCGGCTATTTGCGCCTCGACGGTGAAGTCGAGCGAGCGCACGAAGCCCGCGCCGCTGACCGCCGCCGCGACCGCCGATTCGGGATCACTGAACGAGAGCGCCCCGGCCGGATACACGGTCTTCGTCTCCGAGCCCTTCTGGAAGATCCATTCACGCACCTGGCTGTTGCCGATCTTGAACATCGGAATGAGGTGCTCGGGCTGCAAATCATCCGGACTCGTCGGCGTACCGACGCGCTCGATGAATTCCGGCGACGCGCACGTCACGCCGCGCAGGTTGCCGACGCGCCGCGCGATGAGGCTCGAATCGGACAGTTGGCCGACGCGAATCGCGGCATCGATGCCCTCCTGCACGAGATCCGTGACGCGATCGCTCATGCTCATCTGGATCGTGAGCTCAGGGTACTGCTGAATGAAACGCGGCAGCGCGGGCACGAGAATGCGCCGACCGAGCGAAATCGGTACGTCGACACGCAATTTGCCGCGCGGAATCCCCCGGGATTCCGATACCTCGCTTTCGGCCGCGTCGAGCTGACCGAGCGCGGTCCGACAGCGCTCGTAGAAGCTCACGCCGAGATCCGTCATGCTGAGCGAGCGCGTCGTCCGATTGAGCAGTCGCGCGCCCAGCCGCTCTTCCAGGCGGCTGACGGCCTTGCTGATCGCGGACGGCGACATGCCGAGCGTCTGCGCGGCAGCCACGAAGCTGTGCGCCTCGACGACCCGAACGAAGGCAACGATGTCGCTGAAGTTGTTCAAGCGCGTTATGTCCCCATATTCCATGCATCCGCCGGACCGGCGGCGCCCCATCAGCCAGGCGGGATTCTATGCTCAGGATTCATGACCGTAACGCACCAGACTTTTCGCTTGCCGACTGGTTTACCGTCGCGCATCGCCCCCGTAATGTATCGCCCCGGTCCAACTGGGACCTCATGGGTACGGGACGGGCGCAATAATGCTGCTGGTGACGGATGTGACGGGTTATGTGAGCAAGGCTGTCGTGGCCGAGCTTGCCCAGCAATCCGTTCCTGTACGCGTTTTGACTCCTGACGGTGCCGCCGCTGCGCCTACGATCGCCGATATCGACGGCCCGATCTATCCGAAACTTGCGACCCATGTCGAGTGGATTCGCGCCTCCGCGTGCGACCCCGAAGCGCTCACGAATGCGCTTAAAGGGGTCGAGGGTATTTTCCTCGCGTCCGCGCTCTCCCCCAAGATGGCCGATGAGCATCTGCGCGTCGCCACGGCGGCAAAGCATGCCGGCGTTCGCAATATCGTGCAGTTGTCGGGGGTCGCCGCGAACGCTGACATGTGTTGCACGCGAGTGCTGCGCTGGCTCGGTCAAGCCGAGACGACGATCACGACCGACGCACTCGCGATCACGCGTCTGCGGCCGACGTTCTTGATGCAAAATCTGTTGGAGTTCTCGGCTTCCATCGCGCAGCAAGGGCTGATCGCGGGGCCGTTCCGCTCGATCAAATGGACCTGGGTCGATGCGCGCGATGTCGCCGAGGTCGCGGTCGCCGCCCTCACCGATTCGAAACACGCGGGCCAGACGTACACCGTCACCGGCGCCGAGACGCTCTCGTATCAGGAAGTCGCCGAACGGATGGGGCGCATTCTCGGCAAGCCGATCCGCTATACCGACATCACCGCGAACGAAGCGCGCGGCTGGCTGCAAGGCAAAGGCGTGCAGCCGGTGATGATCGAAGCGAAGCTGGAAATGTGGGACGCCTGCGCCTCGAGTCTGATCAACGTCTGTCCCACCGACGTCGTCAGAGAAGTCACCGGCAAAGCCCCGCGCTCGATCGACGACTTCGTTCGCGACTACCGCGCGCGTTTCGTTTAGCTGCCTTATCGGCTCGGCTGCCGACTCGGCACGCTCCCGCCAAGATACTGCTTGAACCAATCCGCCGCCGCGTTCGCGCTCGCATCGAACGCCGCGCCGACGTAGATCTCGAAGTGCGTGATGCCCGGGATTTCGATCACCCGCTTCGGTCCCGTCAGCACCTCTGCAGCGGCGAACGCGTGCTCCTTGTTGTCGAACAGCTCGTCCTTCTCGGCGACGACGAACAGCACCGGCCGATCGCCGACGTGCTTGAGATCGTCGAACGGGCGGAACTCGGCCACGAGCTGATTCGTCTCGGCGTCGATGATGCGACGCTCGACATACGCCGTCTCGATCTCCGCCCCCTGCCCGGTGCGCGCGCGCTGGATCGCGTCCTCGAGCATTTTGCCTCTGAGCTGAAACGGCTCCGCCGGTGTGTTCTTGCCCGCGATCGACGGCGCCTGCATCGCAATCGCCTTGACGCGCGCGTCCATCGCCGCGACGGCGATCGTATTGCCGCCCGCGAAACTCGAGCCCCACAGCCCGATCCGGTCGCGATCGACGCCCGGCTCGCCTTGCAGATACGAGACCGCGTTGCGTATGTCTTCGACCTGTTTCGACGGCACGATGCGCGCGCGTCGCGTCTCGACGCGATATTCGCCGTTCGCGAAGCGTTTGCCGTCGTCATTGCGCGGGCGCGATTGCAGCGATTTGTTCGCCAGCGTCGTGAAGCCGTTGCTCTGGCCCCAGCCGCGATAGTCGATGACCATCGCGACGAGGCCGCGCTCGGCGAACCGTGCGCCGTATTTCTCGATGGAATCGTGCGTGCCGGTCCAACCCTGCGCGAGCACGATACCGGGCGTCTTGCCGTTGACGGAGAAGCCCTTCGGGTAGAACACCTTGGCGAAGCAGGCGACGTCGTCGCTGAAGTACGTGACCTCGCGGACGGAAACGCCCTCGGGCAGCGTGTACGCGAAATCCGCGGCCGAAAGGCCGCTCTTGATCTTCTTGTCCTGTGCGTCCGCCGGGGTGCCGAGAACCAGGAGAGCCGCGGCGAGGACGCTCAACGAAGCGGTGCGGAAATTCACGAAACGTGCGCCGACGAGAAACATCGGGCGATTATCCGCGTTTCGATGCGGCGCGCCGCGAAACATGCAGCCGTGGCTGCAAAGTTTTATCAAATCATTCCAACCCCTCGAAAAATTCCACGACGCCCGTCTCCAGCGAGTACTCGGCGCCGACGACGAGCAGACCGTCGCTCTGGATGAGCTGCTCCAGAATCTCCGAACCGTGGCGCAGCTGATTCACCGACATGCGGATGTTCGCCCGCACCGCCGCATGCACGAGCTCGTCGTGCGGCATGGGCTGATTCGTCGAGAGCAGTGCCGCGACCGAGGGGCGAATGCGATCGACGATCGAGCGCAGATTGCGCGACTGCTCCTCCCGACGCCGACTCAGCTCTTCGATCGTCGCGGTGATCGCGCCACAGTTCGAGTGGCCGAGCACGACGACGAGCCGCGTACCGAAGCGATCCGCGGCGAATTCGACGCTGCCGATTTGCGACGGCGCGACGATGTTGCCCGCGACGCGAATCACGAACAGATCGCCGAGCCCTTGATCGAACACGATCTCGGCGGGCACGCGCGAATCCGAGCAGCCCAGAATGATCGCGAAAGGCTCCTGGCCCGCCGCGACCTTGCGGCGGCGGCGCTCGCTCGTGAGCGCATCGTGATTGTGCTCGCGCGAGACGAAACGGGCATTGCCTTCCCGCAATCGCGAGAGCGCTTCTTGGGAGGAAATCATCCGAGTATCCCTGTTCTTCGTGTAGCTGCGGCGTCGCATGGGGACGCGTTGACGATGCGCGGCATCCTAGTGGCGAGCCGGCATCCCGTCAAAACGGCTGAACTCGGATCTGCTGGTTCAACGTGCCGAGAGCACGTCGAGCGGTGCCGACATCGTCGGCGCGGGAGCCAGGGCCGGTGTTGCCTCGAGCGTGACCGGCACGGGCAGGTCACTCGACAGCGCCTCGGCCGGATCGCCTTCGGGGGCGCGGTCCGTCCCCAGAATCACGAGCAGCACGCGACGGTTTGCATTACGTCCCTCGGGCGTGTCGTTCGGCCGCGCGGGCCGATATTCGCCCAAGCCGATGACCGCGAGCCGCTGCGGCGCGACGCCCTGCTCGCTGAGCAAATGCACGACGGTCGCCGCGCGCGCCGACGACAGCTCCCAGTTCGAGCGAAACTCGCGCGTCTTGATCGGCACGTTGTCCGTGTGACCTTCGACGCGGATCGGATTCGGGAACGGCCGCAGCGTCTCGGCGAGCTTGCGCAGTACGGCCGCCGATGCGGCAGACAACCGTGCTTCGCCGCTCGCGAACAGGATATCCGTGCGGATCTCCACTTCGACCCACATGCCATGGCGGCGCACGATGATCAGGTCGTCGCGGATGAGATCCGCCATCGCGGCCTCGACGTCGGCGGCGACTTCCTCGAGCGCGCGCATGACCGCGGCGGAGTGCGCCATCTCGGAGGCCCGGCTCAGGCTGTCCGCGTCGGTCGCGGTATCCGGTGAGGATGCATGGTGCGAGCGCGCGATGTCGCTCGTCCGCAGCGGCGTCGGCTCCAGCATCTGCCGCGGCTGACCTTCCAGCATCGCCTGCTGCACGATCGTCACCGAGATGTCGGCGCCGGAGCCGACCTGCTTCTCGCCGACTTGCACCGGCTGCAGCGTGCGCGGCGCGCCGCGAAACGCGGCGACGAGCGAATCCGACAGGACGCGATACTTGCCTTCGTTCACCGACGACATCGCGTACATCACCACGAAGAACGCGAGCAGCAGCGTGACGAGGTCCCCATAGGGGATCGCCCACGCTTCGTGGTTCGCGTGCTCTTCGTGTTTGTGACGACGGGCCATGACGAAGCTGCGAGTTGCCGGCGGCTGGGCCGGCGACTAGTGCAGGTATCCCTGCAGCTTCGATTCGATCGAGCGCGGATTCTCGCCTTGGGCGATCGAGATCATCCCTTCGATCACCATCTCGCGGGCTTCGGACTGGCCCTGGATCGCGACCTTCAGCTTGCTCGCGGCGGGCAGGAAGAACAGGTTGGCAAGGCCGATGCCGTAGATCGTCGCGACGAACGCCGCGGCAATGCCTTGGCCGAGCTTGGCGGGATCCGCCAGATTCTGCATGACCGCCATCAAGCCGAGCACGGCACCGATGATGCCGAGCGTCGGCGAATACACGCCCATGCCCTCGAATACTTTCGCGGCGCGCGTGTCGGCCTGCTCGCGCACGTTCAGATCGACCTCGAGGATGTTGCGGATGACGTCGGGCTCGCCGCCGTCGACGACGAGCTGCAGGCCCTTGCGCACGAATTCATCCGGCTCCCGGTCGATGATCGGCTCGAGGCCGAGCAGGCCCTGTTTGCGCGCGGTGTTGCTCCACTCGACGATCTTCTTGAGCAATGTCGCACGTTCGAACGAGGGCGGCTTGAACACCCACGGCAGGATGCGCAGCGCGTGCTTCATCACGGGCATCGGCGTCTGCACGCAGATCGCAGCGACCGTGCCCACGATCACGATCATGAACGCGGCGGAAGACAGCAGCGCCTGGATGCCGGCGCCCTTCAGCACGGCACCGACGACGATCGCGACGACCGCGAGGACGAGACCGATGAGACTTAGGATATCCATGAACCGTCAACTACATCCCCAACCCCGCCAGCAGCGAATCGACGTCCTGCTGGCCGCTGACCGCAGGACCATTGTTGATCCCTGGAACGACCGGGCCGAAGCCGCGGCGCGTCTCCTCCGATAACGGGCGTTTCGCGCCGGCCGCGCCGGCCGATTTCGACAGGCGCACGAGCTCCACGAGCGCCGTTTCGAGCTCGCCGACGAGCTTCATGACGCCTCTGATGATCTGGCCGGACAGGTCCTGGTAGCCCTGCGTCATCATGACTTCGGCAAGATTGCCGCGAACCTGGTCCATGTCGTGGCGGGCGGCGTCCAGGAACTCGTCCATGCTCAGCACGAGATGCTGGAACTCGCCGACCTGAATTTCGCGCGTCCGAAAGCGGCGCCATGATTCGATGATCGTACCGGCCTGCTTCGCCGTGCGCTCCGCGAGCGGCCCGGACTGCTCGACGAGATCCATCGTGCGATGCGCCGCCTCGTCGGTGAGCTTGAGGACGTGATCGAGCCGATGCTTCGCGTTCGGCACTTCCTTTTCGGCGAGATCGACCAGGCGCGAATCGATGCGAAAGCGCTCGAGCGCGGACTGCAGATCCGTCGTCAGCTTGCGCAGCTCCCCGAACAGCTCGGCTTCGCGACGCTGCACGAGCGTGTCGAGTTCGGCGAGGAACAGCGCCTCGTCGCCGGCCGCGAGCGCATCGGAGAGCGCGTCGACGAGCGGACCGTAGTCTTCTTGGAACGGATGGCGGGAGCTCATTCGATGTTTCCTTGGGCGGTGGTCCTAGCGCAGCTCCTGAGCCGAAGGCCGTGGCCAGTCGCGACGCCTGATGACCTAGGCCGCGTTCGCCTTCGCCTCGAGGATCTTGTCGATCTTCTCTTTGAGCGTCACCGCCGTGAACGGTTTGATGACGTAGCCGTTCACGCCGGCCTGGGCCGCTTCGATGATCTGCTCGCGCTTCGCTTCCGCCGTGAGCATCAGTACCGGAAGCTTCGCGAGACGCGCATCGGCGCGCACCGCTTTCAACAGGTCCAGCCCCGGCATGCCGGGCATGTTCCAGTCCGTGACCAGGAAATCGAAGTTGCCGGCTTGCAGCATCGGCAGCGCCGTCGCGCCATCGTCGGCCTCCGTGACGTTCGCGTATCCGAGATCGTTCAACAGGTTCTTGATGATGCGTCGCATCGTCGAGAAATCGTCGACGACCAGAAACTTCATGTCTTTGCTCACAACAGCCCTCTCCTTTCAACTCACGTCGGGCGCGACTCACCGCAACTCGTCACGCGACTCGATCGCGCCAGTCCGCGAGCCGAGCCTTCAATCGCACGAGCGCCTGCCCGTGCAGCTGACACACTCTCGACTCGGTGACTTTCAGCACCGCGCCGATCTCTTTCAGATTCAACTCGTCGTCGTAGTACAACGACATCACCAACCGCTCGCGCTCGGGCAGCTCGCCGATCGCTTTCGCGAGCGCCTTGCGAAAGCCCGCGTCGCTCGCATCGAGGAACGGATCGGCCGTTTCGTCCTCGACGCGGCCGAGCAGCGAGTCTTCATCGCCGTTCGAGTCGTCCAGGCTCGAGATGCGGCAGCTCGCCGCATCGTGGCTGATCTTGTGGTACTCCTCGAGCGACACGCCCATGCGTGCCGCGATCTCGCCGTCACGCGCCTCGCGACCGAACTCCGCTTCGAGCTCGCGAACCGCCTGCTGCGCGGCGCGCGCCTTGCGGTGCACGGAGCGCGGCGCCCAATCCAGCTTGCGGAGCGCATCGAGCATCGCGCCGCGAATGCGGATGCCCGCGTAGGTCTCGAAACTCGCGCCGCGATCCGCGGTGTAGTTCGAGGCCGCTTCGAGCAAGCCGAGCATTCCGGCTTGGATCAAATCCGACACTTCCACCGACGCGGGCAGGCGCCCCGCGAGGTGATAGGCGATGCGCTTCACCAGTTCGGCGTGGCGCATCACCATCGCATCCGTGTCGCGGCCCGCGCGCTGCGCGCTGTAAGCCCCGACGCTCACTTCACGACCTCCAGCCGCGCGTGCGGCCGGCGCACCAGGCGCTCGACGAAGAACTCCAGATTTCCTCGCGGGCCCTCGGGTACAGGCCACTTATCGGCCCGCAACGCCAATTTCTTGAATGCACGGCTCGCCGGACAGGCGGGAAATGCTGCCAGCACGGGACGCTGTTCACGGATCGAGCGGCGCAGGTACGGGTCTTCGGGGATTTCCCCAGCGTATTCGAGCGTGACGTCGAGGAACTTGGACGTCACCCGCTGCAGCTTTTGAAACAGCGCCTCGCCCTCGCCCGGCGAGCGCACCATGTTCGCGACCACCCGGAACTGCGTCACATCGTGATTGCGGCTCAGGACCTTCACCAGCGCGTACGCGTCCGTCATCGACGCCGGCTCGTCGCACACGACCACGACGACGTGCTGCGCCGCCTGCGCGAACTGCGTGACGCTGTGCGAGATGCCCGCGGCGGTGTCGACGACCAGGACGTCGACGCGCGCGCTCAACGAGCTGAATGCCTGCACGAGACTCAAGTGACCCGCCGCCGAAAGATTCGCGAGCTCGGCGATTCCCGAGGCGCCCGGCACGACCTGAATACCTTGCGGCGATTCGAGAATGATTTCCTCGAGCGTGCGCTCGCCCGTCAGCACGTGAGCCATCGTGTGCCGCGGCGACAAGCCGAGGAACACGTCGACGTTCGCGAGGCCGAGATCACCGTCGAGCAGCATCGCGCGACGGCCGGCGCTCGCGAGCGCGGTGGCAAGATTGACCGCGACACTCGTCTTGCCCACCCCGCCCTTGCCGCCGGTCACGGCGATGACTTGCACGGGACCGGGGCTGGTCACGCGCTTGAGCCCGGCTGATTGACTGAATTCCATCTTGGTTCCTAGTTTTCGTAGTTCGACTTCGACGTCATCAAATGCCGCGCTCAGGCGAGCGCGTGTGCCACGGCGCCGAAGCGCCGGCGCAGCAAATCTTCATCCGCCGTCGCGCCCGCCCGACGCGACAGCTCGACCGCGCGCGCGACCAGCTGATGCGCGCGAGCGGGGTTCAAATCTTCCGGAACACGTTGACCGTCGCTCACGTACGCGAGCGGCAGCTTCGTGCGCACCAGCGTCGAGATCGCGCCGCCGAGGCTCGTCGCCTCGTCGAGCTTCGTGAGCACGCAGCTCGCGGGCGAGGCCGCCGCGAAACGCTCGAACGTCTCTTCGATCGAGCCGGCCTGCGCGGCCGCGGACATGACGAGGCAGGTCTCGATGCGCTCGCTCGCCGCGCTGATCGCCGTGAGCTGCCGCTCGAGATTCGCGTCGCGCTGACTCAAGCCGGCGGTATCGATCAGGATCAGCCTGCGATCGCCGAGCTGTTCGAGCAGCTCGGCGAGCTGCTCGGGACCTTCCACGGCGTAGGCCGGCGCGCCGAGCAGGCGGCCGAGTGTATGAATCTGCTCTTGCGCACCGATGCGCACGCAATCGGTCGTGATCAGCGCGAGCTGACGCGGGCCGTGCCGCAGGACCCAGCGCGCCGCGAGCTTCGCGAGCAGCGTGGTCTTGCCGACGCCCGTCGGGCCGACGAGCGCGACGACCCCGCCGTTGTCGAGCCAGCGCTCGTCCATCGTGGCGAGCCGCCGCGACACGAGCGCGAGCGCGAGCCGCTGCGCTTCCGCGAGCTCGCAACGGGCCGGCATCTGCGCGACGAGCTCGGTGCACAGATCGTGGCCGAGGCCGAGCGTGCTCAGCTGCTTCAACAGCTCCGTCTGCACCGGCGCGCGTCGGGTCAGATCGTTCCAAGCGAGCGTGGCGAGTTGGGTTTCGAGCATGCGACGCAACGTACGCAGCTCTTCGTTCACGTCCGCGCCATCTTCGAGACCGATGGCCGGCGGCGTCTCGGCGGCGGGACTTGCAGTACTCGGACGCGCGGCCGGGCGGGTCGCGCGCGCGGATTGCGCAACGAACTCGCGCGGCTCCGGTGCCGGCGCCGTTTCGAGACCATATCCGGCGGCGCTGTCGCTCGGACCATCCGCAATCTCGTCATAGTCGATCGCGGCGACGACCTCGACGCCGCCTTGAATGCGGCGGCTCGACAGGATGACGGCGTCCGGGCCTTGCGCGTCGCGCACCTGGCGCAGCGCGGTGCGCATGTCGGGGGCGCGGTAATGTTTGATCTTCATCGTTCGTCACTCATCGCGGATGCATCACCGGCCGACGGCCGTGACCAGACGCACCTTGCGGTTATCGGGAATCTCGTTCCACGCGAGCACGTGCATGCTCGGCACGATCGAGCGCATGAAGCGCGCGAGCGTCTGGCGCAGCTGCGGCGGCACGAGCAGCACCGCGGGCTCGCCGGACAGCTCCTGGCGCTGCGCCGCCTCGGCGAGCCGGTGCTGCATGCGCTCGGCGAGGCCGGGCTCGAGCCCCGGCGTCGCCGCGTTCGTGCCCGCGAGCGAATTGCTGAGCAGCTGCTCCAGATCGGGCTCGAGCGTGATGACGGGCAGCTCGGTCTGCATGCCGACGATGTCCTGGACGATCTGCCGCCCGAGCGCGACGCGTACTTGCGACTGCAGCTGCACCGGGTCTTGCGTGCGCGTCGCGTGCTCCGCGAGCGTCTCGACGATCGTGCGCGTGTTGCGGATCGGCACGCGCTCGGCGAGCAGACCCTGCAGGACGCGCACGACCGAGCCGAGCGGCAGCAGCTTATTGAGATCCTCGACGAGCTTCGGCGTCGTCTTGGCGAGCGCGTTCAGCAGGTTCTGCACTTCGTCGTGCCCGAGCAGCTCGTGACCATGTGTTTGGATCACGTGGCTCAGGTGCGTCGCGATCACGGTGCTCGCATCGACGACGGTGTAGCCGAGCGTCTGCGCGTGATCGCGCGAGCCCGGCTCGATCCACACCGCCTCCATGCCGAACGCCGGGTCGTGCGTGTCGATGCCGGTCACCTTGCCGAACACCTTGCCGGGATTGATCGCGAGCTCGCGCTCCGGATAGATCACGCCCTCGCCCACCGGCACGCCCGCGAGATTGATGCGATATGCGTTCGGCGACAGGTCGAGGTTGTCGCGAATGTGCACGGCCTGGACGAGGAAGCCGAGATCCTGCGTCAGCTTGCGCCGCACGCCCTTGATGCGCGCGAGCAGATCGCCGCCCTGCGCCTTGTCGACGAGCGGCACGAGCCGATAGCCGACTTCGAGGCCGATGATGTCGACGGGCTGCACGTCTTCCCACGTGAGCTCGCGTTGCTCGAGCGCGGGCACGGGGGCTTGCGCCGCCTGCGCGGGCAGCGCTTCTTCTTCGCGGGTCTGCTGCGAGCGCTTCTGCAGACGCCATGCAGCGAAGCCACAGAGTGCCGCCATCAGCAGGAACGCGAGGTTCGGCATGCCGGGAATCAGGCCCATCACGCCGAGCAAGCCGCCGGCGATCGCGAGCGCGCGCGGATGACCGAACAGCTGCTTCTGCAATTCGCCGCCCATGTCCTGCGAGCCCGACATGCGCGTCACGATGATCGCGACGGCGGTCGACAGGAGCAGCGCGGGAATCTGGGCCACGAGACCGTCGCCGATCGTGAGCAGCGCGTAGATGCGCGCGGCGTCGGTGAAGCTCAAGTCGTGCGCCATCATGCCGATCGCGACGCCGCCGAGCAGATTGATGACGAGGATCAGGATGCCCGCGGTCGCGTCGCCGCGCACGAACTTGCTCGCGCCGTCCATCGAGCCGTAGAAGTCGGCTTCCTGACGCACTTCGGCGCGGCGCGTGCGGGCGTCCTCTTGCGTGATGAGGCCGGCGTTCAAGTCGGCGTCGATCGCCATCTGTTTGCCCGGCATCGCGTCCAGGGTGAAGCGTGCCGTGACTTCGGAGATGCGCCCCGCGCCTTTCGTCACGACGATGAAATTGATGATCGTCAGGATCGCGAACACGATGATGCCGACGGCGTAATTGCCGCCGATCACGAATTCGCCGAACGACTGCACGACTTGTCCGGCCGCGTGCGTGCCGGTGTGGCCGTGCAGCAGCACGACCCGGGTGGAAGCGACGTTCAGCGCGAGGCGCAGCAACGTCGCGAGCAGCAGGACGGTTGGAAACACGCCGAAGTCGAGCGGGCGCAGGACGTAGAACACCGCCATGACGACGACCAGCGACAACGCGATGTTGAAGGTGAACAGGACGTCGAGCGCGATCGGCGGCAGCGGCAGCACGATCATCGCCAGCACGGCCAGCACGCCGATCGGCACGCCGAGGCCGGAGCGCAGGACCGTCGTCAGGTTGAGGGGTGAAGCGATGGCGGACATGAAGTAGCTGTCAGCGCGTCGACACATTGACGCGCCTATATAGGTGCAACTGGCGGGCCACGACGTGTTCGGCCGAGCGGGCGCCGGTCACACTTTCGGCAACAGGCGTTCAGGAAGCGCGTTGGTGGCGAGTTTGGAGCTGACGCTGCGCCCCTCCTCCGCTTCGCGGAGGAGGGAACGCCGACAGGCGGAAAGATGCAGTGACCCGCCGCGCCCCCTCCCTGTCCCTCCCCCGCTTCGCGGAGGAGGGAACGCCGATGGGAAGAGCGATGCAGTGACCGGCCGCGCACCTCCCATCCCTCCCCGCTTCGCGGAGGAGGGAACGCGCTTGCCCGCTAGGGCACGCCTGCGCCCGGCTGCGATTCATCCACATCGACGACCGGCTTCTCCGGCGGCCGCATGCCCGCCTTCACCGCGGCCTTCAACTGGAACACGTACGTCAGCACCTGCGCGACGGCGACGTACACGTTCGACGGAATCTCCTGGCCGATGTCGACGTTGCGATAGAGCACGCGCGCCAGCGGCGGCGCCTCGAAAATCGGGACCTGGTTCTCGGCCGCGACCTCGCGGATGCGCGCCGCGATGACGTCCGCGCCCTTCGCGACGACGATCGGCGCACGCATGCGCTTGTCGTCGTACTTCAGCGCGACCGCGAAATGCGTCGGGTTCGTGACGATCACATCCGCCTTCGGCACGTCCTGCATCATGCGCTGGCGGGCGAGCTGCTGCTGAACCTGGCGAATGCGACCCTTGATCTCCGGCGAGCCCTCGCTCTCCTTCATCTCGCGGCGCACTTCCTCGCGCGTCATCTTCAATTGCTTCGCGTACTGCCACAGCTGATACGGCACGTCGAAGCCCGCGATCAGCAGCAAGCCCGCGGAAACGGCGATCAACCCCTGCCCGCTCATGCGCGCCGCATGCCCGATCGCGCTCTCGACCGGCTCGCGGCCGATCGCGAGCAGCTCCGGCGCATCGCCCCACAGCACGATCACCGCAATGAACGCGACGATGCCGAATTTCGCCAGCGCCTTGCCCAGCTCGATGAGGCTGCGCAGCGCGAACAGGCGCTTCACGCCCTCGAGCGGATTCAGGCGGCTCATCTTCGGTGCCAGCGCCTCCGTGCTGAAGCTCCAGCCACCGAGCGCCAGCGGCGCGAGCAGCGCCGCGAGCACGGTCAAACCGAACAACGGCGCACACGCCAGCAGCGCATCGGACGCCGCCGCCGACAACGTCGGCAGAATGCGATTTGCATCGAGCGCTTGATCGCGCGTGAGCGTCAAGCCGCGCGTCATGAGGCCGTGCAGTTGGCCGCCGAGTTGTCCGCCGAGAAAATACAGGGCGCTGCCGGCCGTCATCATCACGGCGGCGGTCGTCAGGTCACGGGATCTGGGGATCTGGCCGCGGCGTCGAGCTTCCTCGAGCCGCTTGGGAGTGGCACTTTCCGTGCGTTCTTGGCCGTCTTCGTTTTCTGCCATGTCACTGCGGACCGTTGCCGGCCAGCATCTCCCTCATGACGCCAAATACTTGCTCGATCGATTCGATGAACGTCGCTTGCACGGCCGGCAGGCCCGCGAACACGATCACGAGACCGAAAATCAACGTGATGGGAAAGCCGATCGCGAACATATTCAAGGTCGGCGCGGCCCGGCTCATCACGCCGAACGCCAGATTGACGATGAGCAGCGCCGTCATGCCTGGCAACGCCACCATCAGCGATCCCATGAACAGATGCGTCCCCCAGGAGGCGACCGTCCAGAGCGTGCTGCTGCCGAATCCCAGCGTGCCGACGGGCAGCGTCGTGAAGCCCTCCGCGAGAATCTCGATCAGCACCAGGTGGCCGTTGATCGCGAGGAACGTGAGCGTGACGAGCAGCATGTAAAGCTGGCCGAGCACCGGCGTGCCCGTGCCGCGCATCGGGTCGACGTTGTAGGCGAAGCCGAGCCCCATCGAGTTCGACAACAACTGCCCACCCATCGCGAGCGCATCGAACACGACCTGCAGCGCGAAGCCCATCGCGACGCCGATGATGACCTGTTGAATCGTGACGATCGCGCCTTGAATCGAGAACGGCACGACGTCCGTCGGCGGCACGAGCGGCGCGACGATCAACGTGATCGCCCCCGCGACGAACAGCCGCAGCCGCGCCGGCACGAACCGCGCGCCGAATACCGGCGCCACCATGAAACACGCGCCGATCCGGAAGAACGGCCAGATGTACATGGCGAGCCAGGCTTCGAGCTGGCCGGTGGTGAGCGCGATCACGCCGCTTCTCGTCGTCGGCCGTTAGCCGATCAGCCCCGGGATCGCCTCGAACAGCTCGCGCGTATACCCGACGATCACTTTCAGCATCCACGGGCCGGCGATCACCAGCGTGGCCGCCATGCCGAGGAGCTTCGGAATGAACGACAGCGTCATCTCGTTGATCTGCGTCGCGGCCTGGAACACGCCGACGAGCAGACCGATGACGAGCGCGGCGATCAGGAGCGGCGCCGCGAGCATCATCGTGATTTCGAGCGCGCGCTGGCCGATCGTCATGATGGTTTCTGGAGTCATTTGCGCATGCCTATGTGTAGAAGCTCGCGGCGAGCGTGCCCATCACGAGCGCCCAGCCGTCGACGAGCACGAACAGCATCAGCTTGAACGGAAGCGAGATGAGCACGGGCGACAGCATCATCATGCCCATCGACATCAGCACGCTCGCGACGACGAGGTCGATGATCACGAATGGAATGAAGATCAAGAAGCCGATCTGGAACGCCGATTTCAGCTCGCTCGTGGCGAACGCCGGCACGAGAATGCGCAGCGGCACATCCTCGGGCTTGTCGAAGCCCTGCCCGCCCGAAATGCGCACGAACGTCGCAATGTCGCTTTCGCGCGTTTGATCGAGCATGAAGCGCTTCAGCGGGTCGACGCCGAGGTTCATCGCCGCCGTCGCGTCGATCGTTCCCGCCATGTAGGGCTGCACCGCCTCGGTGTTGATGCGGTCGACGACCGGTCCCATGACGAACAGCGTGAGGAACAGCGACAGGCCGATCAGCACCTGGTTCGGCGGCGCCTGGCCCGCGCCGAGCGCCTGCCGCAGGATCGCGAGCACGATCACGATGCGCGTGAACGAGGTCATCATCAGCACGATGCCCGGCAGCAGCGTGACCGCCGTCATCAAGATGAGAATCTGCAGCGTCAGCGAATACGTCTGCCCGCCGCCCGCCGCCGTCGACACGGTAACGGCCGGAATGCCCTGCGCCTGCGCGAACGCGCCGAACGACACGAACGCGAGCGGCAACATCGTGCACAGCGCCAGCAACATATGGCGCATACGCACTCGACCGCGCGGTCCCTTGAACCACTTCCTCACAAACCCAGACTCCGCTTGAAAATCGACTTGAAATCGGGACGTTGCGCAAGCTGCGCCTCCGCACTGCGCTGGGCGCCACCGTCCATCGGCCGCGCTCCCGCGCTCACCGGCTCGTCGAGCACGTGCAACGTGGTCACGCGTCCCGGCGCCACGCCGAGCAGCAACTGCTTGCCGCCGACCTGCACGAGCACGGCGCGCTCCTTCGTACCGACTGACACGTCCGCGATGATCTCGATCGGGCCGGAAGCGAAGCGGCCGAACGTCTTCACGCGCCGCACCAGCCACGCCGCCGCGAACACCGCCCCGAGCACGAGCACGAGCGACAACGTCACCTGTACGAGGCTGCCCGCGCCGGGCGTCGCGACGCGCTCGGCGGCCTGCGGTGCTGCGAACGGCTTGTCGGGCTCGGCCGCGAACGCGGCGCACGCCATGAGAGTGACCGCGAAGGCGCTGGCGAGGTACGTCGCCGCGCGCCGCGCGCGTCCGCGTGAGTTCGTCATTTCAGTTTCTTGATCCGCTCCGCCGGCGAGATCACGTCCGTCAGGCGAATGCCGAATTTTTCGTTCACGACGACCACTTCGCCGTGCGCGATGAGCGTGCCGTTGACGAACACGTCGAGCGGCTCGCCCGCGGCGCGATCGAGCTCCACGACGTAGCCCTGGTTGAGCTGCAGGAGATTGCGGATCGGAATTCGCGTGCGGCCGACTTCCATCGACAACGTCACCGGCACGTCGAGGATGACGTCGAGATTGACGTCGCCGCTTTCCGGCGTGCCTTGGTCATGCAGATCGCCGAACTGTGCGGCGCGTGCGTCGGATTTGCTCATGGACTGTTTTTCCGTTGCGAGTCGTGGCTTCTCGAAAGCGATGCGGATGCGTGGGTGGTCAGGGCTTTTGGGCGAGCAAGGTGTCGAGCAGCTTCGGCTTGTGGCGCGTGATGCGCTCGTCGATCTGCACGGCCTGTTGGCCGTGCGAGACGCCGAACGTGCCGCGAAAGATCGGCACGTCTTCGGCCAGGACCGTCGCGCGGCCGGTGAAATCGCACGGCAGGATGTCGCCCGGCTGCAAGTCGATGAGCTGCTGCATCGTGATGCGGCCGCGGCCGAGCATCGTCGTGAGCTCGACCTCGGCATCCGCGATTTCATCCTTCAGCGCGACCATCCAGCGCTCGTCGTGCTCGACGCGATCGCTCGCGACGCCGGCGTCGAGCAGCTCGCGCATCGGCTCGAGCATCGAGTACGGCATCGTGATGTGCACGTCGCCGCCGCCGCCATCGAGCTCGATGTGGAAGCTCGTGACGACGACGATTTCCGTCGGGCTCACGATGTTCGCGAAGTGCGGGTTGATCTCGGAGTTGAGGTATTCGATATCGAGGCGAGCGACGTGCGACCACGCTTCCTTGCAGTCGGCGAACACGTGCTTGAGCAGCATGTGGATGACGCGCTGCTCGGTCGCGGTGAACTCGCGGCCTTCGATCTTCGCGAAGCGGCCGTTGCCGCCGAAGAAATTGTCGACGACGGTGAAGACGAACTTGGGGTCGAGCACGACCAGGCCGGTGCCGCGAAGCGGCAGGATCTTCACCAGATTGAGGTTCGTCGGGACGTGCAGCGAGTGCACGTACTCGCTGAATTTCTGCATGCGGATCGGCGCGACCGCGACTTCCGGCGCCCGGCGCAGCATGTTGAAGAGGCTCGTGCGGAACAGGCGGGCGAAGCGCTCGTTGATCATCTCGAGCGTCGGCATGCGTCCGCGAACGATGCGCACCTGGTTCGTGAAATCGTATTGCCGCACTTCGTTCGGCGCGGCGCTGTCCTCGGTCTTGACGGCGCCGCTGTCGACGCCGTGCAGCAAGGCATCAATTTCGTCTTGGCTTAATACGTCGTGGCCTGACATGACGGTTGGCGAATGGTGGTGTTTGAGTGAGTGATGGCGCTCGGCCGGGTTACTGCATCACGAAGGACGTGAAATAGAGCTGCTCGACCTTCGCGCCGTCGCCGCCTTCGGCCGTGACGGCATTGGCGACGACTTCGAGCGCGGCGGCGCGCAGCTTGTCCTTGCCTTCGCGCGTACTGATGTCCTCGTAGCGCTGGCTGCTGAACAGCATGATGAGATCGTTGCGGATCAGCGGATCGTTCTTCCTGATGAGATCCACGGTCGTGGCGTCACGGGTCATGATTTCGACCGTGACCTGCAGGAAGCGCATCAAGCCCTTCGCCTCGAAGTTCGCGACGAATGGCGGATCGAGCTCGACGTATTGCGCCGGCGCCACGACTTTTTTCTTTTCCGCGGGCTCGGCCGTGGCGTCTTTCGTCGCCTGGCTGCCCAGGTAGAACATGACGCCGCCGGCGCCCACCGCGAGCGCGGCCAGCACGACGACGACCATCAGCCAGGGCTTGCCCTTCGGTGCCGGCGCAGCGGCTGCTTCCGTTTTCGCATCACTCATCAACGTCATCCTCGGCGAATCGCGTGATTGGTCGCGGCTCGCGCCGCGCTCGAGGAGATGATTAGCAAGCGACATGCCACAGGCTCGTGGCGTCGATTAAGTGATTGATCGGGCGCGGAAAATCGCGAAATCAGAAGTGTGAAATGCCGCACATGGAACGGCGTGCGACAGAAAGTTGACGGCGCCTCTCCCGAACGGGAGCGGGCTCATTCAGAGGCGCTCAGGCATACGCGTCCAGCAGTCCCAGTTGCACACGCGCTGGCGCCGCGGGGGCCTCACCGGCCGCCCCAGCCTCCTGACCGCCACGAAGCTGCTCGCCGCTCGGCTGCTCCGTGGAAGGCTGCTTCGGCGGCTCGCGAAATACGCCCGCGTCGGCCAGCGACATCCCCTGCGCCTCGAACAGTTCGCGTAGACGCGGCAGCGCGTGCTCGATCGCCGCCCGGGTGTCCGCATGCGCCGCACCGAACCACACCGATGCCTGGTCGTCGCGCATCGCGATGCGGACCTCGAGCGGTCCCAGATGCTCCGGCGACAGGCGCAGCGATGCCGTGTGCTGGCCCTTCTCCGTCATCATTGTCAGCCGCGTGCCGAGTTCGTCCGCCCACGCGCGCGTGCCGACAGGCTGCTGCAACGTCGGCCGGGCTTGTGCGACTGTCGCCGCCGGCACGCGCTGCTGGGTTGCTTCCAGCGACGACAGCGCACCGCTCGGCAATTGCGCGTCCTGCGAGTCCGGGTCGGTGCGGGTGCCGGCCAAGCGCTCGGTCAGCGCCTGCAGCAGCGCCGCATCGCGCGCGGCCGCACGCTCGCTGCCACCCGTCAGCCCCAGCAGTTCCAGCGGGTCGGGCTCGCCTCCTTGCTGTGACGCTGCTGGCGGCGGCGCCGGAACGAGCGGCAACGGCAGCAGCGCGAGCGCGTCCGCCTGCGCTTCGCCCGCGACGTCATCGGTCGCGGTGCCGCTCGTGTCCGGTTCGAGCTGCGTCGACGGCGCGCTCACGCCGAGCATCTGCGCGAGCGCCAGCACGAAATTCGTCGGCTCGGAGGCGCCGTTCGCCAGCGGCGCCGCGGCCGGTTCGGCGGGCGGCGGCGTCGGGACGGCGGCAACGGGAAGCGGTAAGGCCGTGGCGTTCATGAATGAAAATCCGGCTTCGAGATACGTTGGGCGCGCTCATCGGTGTCGCGCTGATCGCGGCGGTCGGCAGTGCGCCGCTCCTCGACGTGCCACTGCGTCACGACGTGGTCGAGCGCTTTCGAGCGCTTCGCCGCGTCCTGCCAGCGCACGCGCTCGAGATCCCGATCGGCGCGCGCGCGCTGCACGATCGAGTGCTGCTGGCGCATCGCTTCGGTGAGCCGCGCGAGAAATGCCTGGTAATCCCGCAACTCCGCGACGCCCATCCCGGTCGCCGCGCGCTGCGCGAACTGCTGCTCGTAATCGCCGCGGTACCGCGTGAGCTCGCTGAGCTTGCTTTCCGCTTCGGTCACGCGCCGTTCGAACGCCGCGAGGCTTTGCGCGAGGCGCTTCTCGGCGCTCTCGATGACATCCTGCACGGGCTTGAGGCGTTGGCTGCGCGTCATGGCTCACTACTTCGCGGGCGGCGGCTCGCCCGCGACCGCGAACAACTCCTGCAGGCTGCGCGCGTAATCGACGCGCTCGTGCATGTCCTGCTGCAAGAACCGCTGCAGGCTCGGCCATGCGGCGAGCGCGGCATCGATGCGCGGGTCGGTGCCCTTCTGATACGCGCCGATGGCGATGAGATCGCGGTTCTGAGAGAACGTCGACAGTGTCTGCCGGAAGCGGCGCGCCGTGTCCGAGTGCGGCTTCGGCACGATCTCCTGCATCACGCGGCTGATCGACGCTTCGACGTCGATCGCGGGGAACTGCCCGGATTCGGCGATGCGGCGCGACAGTACGACATGACCGTCGAGAATCGCGCGCGCCGCATCGGCGATCGGATCCTGCTGATCGTCACCCTCCGTCAACACGGTGTAGAACGCCGTGATCGAGCCGCCGCCTTCGATGCCGTTGCCCGCGCGCTCGACGAGCGCCGGCAGGCGCGCGAACACCGAGGGCGGGTAGCCCTTCGTCGCGGGCGCCTCGCCGATCGCAAGGCCGATCTCGCGCTGCGCCTGAGCGACGCGCGTGAGTGAATCCATCAGCAGCAGCACGCTCTTGCCCTGCTCGCGGAAATATTCGGCGATCGCGGTTGCACGCCACGCGCCGTGCAAGCGCATGAGCGGCGGATTGTCCGCCGGCGTCGCGACGACGACGGCGCGACGGCGGCCCTCGGGGCCGAGGATGCGCTCGATGAATTCCTTCACTTCGCGGCCGCGCTCGCCGATGAGTCCGACGACGATGACATCGGCACTCGTATAACGAGCCATCATGCCGAGCAGCACGCTCTTGCCGACGCCGCTGCCCGCGAACAGGCCGATGCGCTGACCGCGGCCGACGGTGAGCAGCGAATTGATCGTGCGCACGCCCACGTCGAGCGGCTCGCTGATCGGCTGCCGCGCGAGCGGATTGATCGGCGCGCCGGTCAAGCGCACGCGATCCGGGCAATTGAGCGGGCCGAGACCGTCGAGCGGCCGTCCCGCGCCGTCGATCACGCGGCCGAGCAATTGCTCGCCGACCTGCGCGGTCTCCGCGCCGATGCGCGGGACGACGCGCGCGTTCGGCTTCAAGCCATGAACGTCGCCCGTCGGCATCAGGAACAGGCGATCGCCCGCGAAGCCGACGACCTCCGCTTCGATGCGGGCGCCGTCACTGCTGAGCACGTCGCAGCGGTCACCGACCGCCGCCTGACAGCCACTCGCTTCGAGCGTCAGCCCGACCATGCGCGTGAGCACGCCCTCCACGACCGGGGGCGGCACGCGCGCGATGCGCGCCTGCGCAGCGCCGAGACGCTGCGACCAGGCGGCCGCGAGATCGGGGTGCGGCGCGCTCATTCGTGCCGGCCCGCCGCGCGCTCGTCACCGAGCATCGCGCTGATCACCTCGTTCAAGCGCGTCTCGACGCGCGCATCGATGAGCGCATTGTCGGTCGTCACCTTGCAGCCGCCCCGCGTCAGCACCGGATCTTCGAGAATCGACCACGCACGCTCCGCGGTCGTCGTCGCGAGGCGCTCGCGCACGATCGCCGCGTCCTCCGGATGCAGGTGCACGCGCACGTCGCGCGCCGCCGCCGGCAGCAGCGACACCGTCTCGCGAATGATCGCGATCACTTGCGATGGATCGGTCTTGAGCTCGCGGCGCACGATCTGCCGCGCGATGGTCATCGCGAGCGACAGCAGTTGCTGCCCGACCTCTTCATTCATGTGCGCGAGCGGCGCGCCGAGCGTATCGAACACCGACTCCAGGCGTCCAACCTGCGCCTGGAGCTGCGCGAGCGCTTGCTCGGCTTCGACGCGCGCGGCCGCGAGGCCGGCTTCACGGCCGCGAGCAAAGGCCTCTTCGTACGCGCGGCGCTCGACATCCTCGATCTCCGCGACGGTCCTGCCCGGACGGCGCGCCTGAATCGTCTTGCCGCTGACGGTCGGCAGATCCCAACGTGCAATCTCCGCGCTCACACGAATTCCTCGCCCTTGCCGCCGAGCTGAATCGTCCCCTGCTCGGCCATCTTGCGCACGATCGCGAGGATTTCCTTCTGCGCACCTTCGACTTCCGACAGGCGCACCGGTCCTCGGGATTCCAGATCGTCCTTGAGCATTTCGGCCGCGCGTTGCGACATGTTCTTGAAGATCTTGTCCTTGAGCCCGTCGTCGGCGCCCTTCAGCGCGAGCAGCAGGCGCTCGCCGGGCACCGCGCGCAGCACTTCCTGCATGCCGCGATCGTCGATGTCGGCCAGGTCGGCGAACACGAACATGAGATCCTGGATTTTCGTGCCGAGATTCTCGTCCACCTTGCGGATGTGCTCGATGAGCGCGTTCTCCTGGCTCGCGTCGAGAAAGTTCAGGATGTTCGAGGCGGTCTTGATGCCGCCGATGACCGAGGTCTTGAGCGCGCCGGTCTTGCCCGCGAACTGCTTCTCGATCACCTCGTCGAGCTCGTGCAGCGCGTGCGGCTGGATGCCGTCGAGCGTCGCGATGCGCATGATGACGTCCGCGCGCAGCCACTCCGGAAACTGCGCGAGGATCTCGGCGGATTGGTCCGGATCGAGATACGCGAGCACGATGGAAACGATCTGCGGGTGCTCCTGGCGGATCAGCTCCGCGACCGCGCGCGAGTCCATCCATTTCAAGGCCTCGAGGCCCTTGCTCGAGCGGCCGAACAAGATGCGGTCGATGACGCCCGCGGCCTTGTCTTCGCCGAGCGCGCCGATCAACACCTTGCGCAGGTAATCGTCGACGCCGACGCCGAGCGAAGTCTGGTTCTCGACCGTCGTCGTGAACTCGCCGAGCACCTCCGTCACGTCCTTGCGCGAAACATTGCTCAGCTGCGTCATCGCCGCGCCGATGCGCTGCACGTCCTTCGCACCCATGTGCTTCATCACCTCGGCGGCTTCATGCTCGCCGAGCGACAACAATAGGATCGCGGCACGCTCCGTGCCGTTACGCTTGTGGTCCTGCTGCTTCGCCATGATCTTGCGCTACTCGTCCTTATTACCGACCCAGGTCTTGACGACTTGTGCGACGCGCGCGGGGTCCTGGGCGACCAGCGAGCGTGCCTGCGCCACCTGCGCGTCGTAATCGAGCGGCGCCCCAGCGATCGGGCCCGCCGCGACGGCCACCGGTGCCGCGCTCGGATCCGGCAGCGCGGGCACGAGCGCCTGACGCGGCACTTCCAGCAAGCCGCGCACGAGCGGCCGCAGCACGACGAACACGAGTGCCAGCAGCACGATCAGTCCAGCGCCGAGCTTCGCGAGATCGCGCACCAGCGGCCGCTCCCACAACGGGATCTCGTCCGGCACGAGCGCGTCCGGCACGGCCTCGCCGTGGAAGGAGGCGTTGACGACGTTCACGCTGTCGCCGCGCGCCTGATCGAAGCCGACGGCGTCCTTCACGAGACGCGTCATGTTGTCGAGCTGCTCGGGCGTGAGCGCCGTCTCGATGGCCTTGCCTTCCGCATCCGTCGTGCGCACGTTGTCGACGAGCACGGCCACGGTGATGCGCTTCAAGCGGCCCGCGGGCGAGCGCGTGTAGGCGACCGTACGGTCGATCTCGTAGTTGCGGGTCGCCTGCTTCGACGTGTTGTCCGGCGGCGAGGCGACCTGCGTCGCCTCGGCGGCCGCGGGAGCGCCCGGTGCGCCTTCCGCCGCGGGTGTCGCGGCAGCCGCCGTCGCGCCCGGCGGCAGCGCGACGCCCGGCTGCGGCGGTTGATTCGTGAGCGCGCCCGGCACGCCCTGCGGCCCGCTGCCGATGCGGCTCGACTCTTCGGCCGTTTGCTCGCTGCGAATGATCTGGCTGTCGGGGCGGTACTGCTCGCGCGCCTCTTCCGTCGTCGACAGCTCGACATCCGCGACGACCTGCGCGCGGACGCGGCCCTGGCCGACGAGGGGCGTCAGCAGCTGTTCGATGCGCGCGGTATAGCGTTCTTCCATGTTGCGCGCGATCTCGAGCTGCTTTTCGCGCACGGCGAACTCATCGCCGCCGTTCGGCGCGGACAGCAGGCGGCCCTTCTGGTCGACGATCGTCACTTGATCCGCTTCGAGCTCGGGAATGCTCGACGCGATGAGATTGCCGATCGCGGTGACCTGCTCCGATTCGAGCCGGCGGCCCGGCTTCAATTGCACGAACACCGACGCGCTCGGCGGACGGCGATCGCGAATGAACGCGGACTGGCGCGGCAGCGCGAGATGCACGCGCGCACCTTCGACGGGCTGCAGATTGCTGATCGTCCGCGCGAGCTCCGTTTCCAGCGCGTGCTGGTAGCGTGCGCCTTCCATGAACTGACTGACGCCGAAGCCCGGGTCCTTCGACATGACGGCAAAGCCGCCGTCGCCTTCCGGCAGGCCCTGTCCGGCGAGCTGCAAGCGCGCGTCGTGCACGCGCTCGGCGGGCACGGTGATCTGGCCCGTCGTGCCGTCGAGCTTGTACGGGATGCCGTTCGTTTCGAGCGCCTGCGCGATCTGCGCGGCGTCCTGCTGCCCCAGGTTGCCGTAGAGCAGCGCGTACGTCGGCTCCTTCGTCCACAGCACGACGCCGACACCGGCGGCGACCGCGGCGGCGACGCCGACCAGCAGCAGCAAGGGGCGGAACGCGGGCGGAATGAGCGCGGCGCGCGGCAGCGTGGCGGGATTCGCGCTCATGCGATCCTCGCTTCGTAACCGTGACGGAACACTGAGAGTCGATGGTTCATGGCATTACTGTTGTCGAGCGTCGGGCTCAGATCGGCATGTTCATGATCGATTGATAGGCATCGACGAGCTTGTTGCGCACTTCGGTCACCGCGCGAAACGACACGCTCGCCTTCTGCATTTCCAGCATCACTTGCGGCAGCTCGACGCCCGCGACGCCCTGCTCGAACTGCGTCGCCAGCTGCGACGCCTTCTGCTGCTGCGCATTGACCTGGTCGATGCCCTGCTTCATCACGTTCGCGAACGAGTTCGGCGCTTGCGGCGCGCCCGCGGCACCGGCGATCTGGGCGACGTCGTTGGCCGGCGCACCGACGCCCTTGATCTGCGATTGCATCGCGCGGATCTGGCTCAGCACTGCATCGATTTGAAGTGACGACATGGCTCGCTACCGTTTGGGCCGTTCAGATTTCCACACCGGCGTCGCGCAGCTTCGCGAGCTTGTAGCGCAGCGTGCGCGGGCTGATGCCCAACCGCTTCGCCGCCTGCTGACGATTGCCGTTGTCGGACTTGATCGCCGCGAGGATCAGATCGCGCTCGCGATCCGACAGCGAATCCGAGAGCGCCTGCGACTTTGGGCTCGCGCCGTGCGCGCCTGCGCCCAGAAGGTGATCCACGGCCCGCGCATCCATCTCCGGCGCGCGCAATGACATGTGCGCCGAGCCTTCCACCTGGATGTGCTCGGGCTGAATGACAGGCTCGGTCGCCAGAATCAGCGCGCGCTGCATGACGTTGTCGAGCTCGCGCACGTTGCCGGGCCACGGATACGTCAGCAGCACTTGCGCGGCATCGGCGCTCAGCGCCGGGATGCGAGCGCCGGGACGGCAGCGCGCGGTCAACAGCCGCATCGCGAGCGGCAGCACATCGTCGCGGCGCTCGCGCAGCGGCGCCGTCGACAGCGGAAACACGTTCAGGCGGTAGTACAGATCTTCGCGGAAGCGCCCGGCGGCCACTTCGGCGCGCAGATTGCGGTTCGTGGTCGCGAGCACGCGCACATCGAGCGCGACGGGCAGGCGGCCGCCCAGGCGCTCGACCTCGCGCTCCTGCAGCACGCGCAGCAGCTTCGCCTGCAAGCCGAGCGGCATTTCGGTGATTTCATCGAGCAGCAGCGTGCCGCCCTGGGCCTGCTCGAACTTGCCGGCGTGACTGGCGTGCGCGCCCGTGAACGCGCCGCGCTCGTAGCCGAACAGCATCGCTTCGAGCATGTTCTCGGGAATCGCCGCGCAGTTCACGGCCACGAACGGCCGCGCGGCGCGTGGTGAAGTGCGGTGGATGAAGCGCGCGAGGACTTCCTTGCCGGTGCCGGACTCACCGGCGATCAGCACCGTGCAGTCGCTGGCAGCGACGCGGCGCGCCAGCTCGGCGAGGCGGCGCGACGCGTCCGCGAACGCGATCATGTCGTCATCGGCGCGAGTGCGGCGCGGCTCCGTGTCGAGCACCGGCTCCGAGCTCAGCGTCGGGCACTCGACGAGGGCGTCCTCGCTCTGACGGCGCAACACTGTCACTCTGCTCACGTGGGTGCTCATTCTTCGCTGTGCTCTCGCGTATCCGGGTTCTGCGTCTTGGCGATCCGTCACTACAGGAGCAATTTCCATTCCACCCCGGCAATCCTTTGCCGCCGTACTCGCATCCTGCGGAGGCCGTCACAACTTCGCGGTCTTTTCCGGCCCTCGCGATGTGACGCAGGCACGCGGGCGGCAAGGCGACGTCAAAGTTCCGTCATTGCCGCTTCGTTGAGCATTTCGAACTTGCGCAGCTTTTCCACGAGCGTCGTACGACGCAGCTTGAGCAGACGCGCCGCATGCGCGACGGTGCCGCCGGCGCGGTTCAGCGCCTGTTGAATCAGATTGCGCTCGATCGTGTACAGCAGGTCGCGCAGGTCGAGACCTTCCGGGGGCAGCTGAGTGAGCAGATTGAGATCGGCGCTGCTCGTGTCTTGGAGCAGCAGGTCGAAGGCTTCGCGATCGTCCAGCTCGCGCTCCGTCTCGAGAACGTCCGGGGTGCTCGCCGCCAACGGCACCGGATCCAGTTGCGCGGGCTCCTCGGCGCGCAGCAGATCCTGGATGAGCGCCTCGGGCCGATATTTCACGGGCAGATCCGTGATGTCGATCCGGCGATTCGGGCAGAGGATCGACAGCCGCTCGATCAGGTTGCCGAGCTCGCGCACGTTGCCGGGCCAGCGGTAACGGCCGAGCGCCGTGAGCGTCCGCTGCGTCATCTCGATCGAGCCGCGGCCTTGCGCCCGGTTGCGCTCGGAGAAATCGCGGATCAGGAGCGGCAGGTCCTCGATGCGCTCGCGCAGCGCGGGCATTTCGATCGGAAACACATTCAAGCGGTAGAACAGGTCTTCGCGGAACGCGCCGCGGGTGATCGACTCTTCGAGATTGCGATGGGTCGCGGCGATGATGCGGACGTTGCAGCGGATCGGGGCGTGATTGCCGACGCGCTCGAATACCCGCTCCTGGAGCACCCGCAGCAGCTTGACCTGCATCGGCAGGCTCATGTCGCCGATCTCGTCGAGGAACAGCGTGCCGCCTTCGGCGATCTCGAACCGGCCTTTGCGAGCGGCGACGGCGCCGGTGAACGCGCCCTTCTCGTGCCCGAACAGCTCGCTTTCCAGCAGCTCGGACGGAATGGCCCCACAGTTGATCGCGACGAAGGGTCGTTGCCGCCGCGGGCTGGCGTCGTGGATCGCGCGGGCGGCGAGCTCCTTGCCCGTACCGGACTCGCCCAGGATCAGTACGCTCGAGTCATGCGCCGCAACCTGACGCAGCAGGCGGGTGATCTCCTGTACGGCCGCTGAGGTTCCGGTCGGCATCGTGACCGGAGCGGGCTTGTCGCCCTCGTGGGCATCGATCATCAGGCGCTGTGCCGTGGCACTCATCTCGACCGTTTCGTTCGAATCGTTCATTGGGCGGCCAACTTTGTTGTTGTGTGCGTTTCGAAGTGCGAGCGTTATTTTGTTGACGCTAATGACATTGGACGTAGGGGTCCACCTGAACGCATGACTCTCGTGACGTGCTGCCAGATTTTTGGCGCCCCCTTCAGCAAATGGATGAATGGCATGTGTCGTAGTGCACGTTGTGCGTGCGACGTGGTTCGCACTACACGTGACTACAGGAGAAGTCCGCAGGCGCCGCGCGCAAAAAACTCGTGCCCCGTGCAGGGTGACGCGCGAGTGCGCGCGCGACGAAGGCGAATGCGCACTGGGGACGAAAGCGAATTCGCGGTGAACGTATCCGTACGGCCGTCCCGCACTCCGAGAGGAGATGTCAGCGGCGCGGGTTCTTCGCGCCGGCGACCTGGCGACGATGCTTGCGGAAGGCGAGCTTCTCCAGCAGGTCCGCGATGTTCTCGCCGAGGGGAACGAAACGCGCCTTGATCCGTCCGTCCGGCGCAATGGAAGCAATGCGGCCGGCCAACCGCAGTGGATCGGCAACGCAGTCGCGCAGATAGATCTCCAGCACGCCTTGATTGCCCATCTCCGGATACGGCGATTGGCCCTGCCATACCGCACCCAGCGCATTGAAGCGAATCGCGGTGGGACGGGGGCGCGGATGGCTCGCGACCAGCAGCTGCCCGACCATGTCGAGCACGAGATTCATCTTGAGATCGAGCCGCAGCAAGTCCGCATGGTGGGGCGAGTTCTCATCGGGCTTTTCGACGACGACGTGCTCTTCGAGCGCGGTCATCGCCTGCAGCACACGCAGATTGCGGTCCTGGTAGCTGCCGATCAGCGATGAATCGAAGGGCTCGCTGATGCGCTTCCAGACGACCGGCAGTACGTCCTCGTACGCCAGCTCTTCATACAGAACGACCGTGTCTATGCCTTCGTACATGGCTTGCCCCGTCCGCGAGATCCGCCGCGGCGAATCTCATCGCCCACCCACGCTCATTTGCTCGCGCGAATCATATCCATGACAACGTCGACTTCGGCAGCAGCCCCGGGCGCCGGCACCGACGCCGGACCGGATCCCAGCGCCTCGCGCGCGGCCTCTGCCGGCGTGATTGCCGCCACGAGCGCATCGGACTCGGCCATCGCCTGCCGCAGTGCCGACAACCATTGCTGATCCTGCGGCGATGCGCCCGTGCCGAGGCGATCGAGCAGCAGGCGCCGCTCCGCCACCGTCTTGGGCACTTCGTGCCACTGTCCCGTCATCGCCTGCTGGACGAGCCGATGGGTCGCCGCGAGGACGCCGTCCGCAATGGGCGAGCTCATCATTTGCTCCGGGCCTGAGCGCCGATCGTGACCCAGGCGCCACGGATCTCGTGCAGCAGATTGCTGACTTCATCGAGGATCTGGGTGTCGTTCTCGCTGTTCGCGGCGAGCAGCCGACGACACATGTAGTCGTACAGCTCGCTGAGATTCGCCGCAATCTGGCCACCGGCCTTCATGTCCAGGCAGCCGCGCAGCTCGGCGACGATCGCCACCGTGCGATTCAGGAGCCGCGCCTTCTCCGCCGTCTCGTTTCGCTGCATGCAGCCGCGCGCGGTGGAGATGCGCTCCAGCGCGCCATCCATCAACAGGACGATGAGGCCGTGCGGATCGGACGCGGCGACGCCGCCATGCGCCGCGGCGCTCTGGTAGGCAGCGAGGTTCGATCTTGAGTACGCCTGCATGGTGTTCCGTCCGTTACGCTATGCCCGAATTAACGGCGCGGCGCGGCAGGACTTGAGGACCCGGCGCGGCCGCGGTTCACAGATGCACGGACCGCCGCTGCAACCCGCGTCACATCATTTCGGATTCAGGTTGCTGAGCGACGAGATTTGCTGCGAGAGGTAGCTCGAAGTCACCTGCAGCTGCGACAAGAGCGTGTCCAGGCGCGTGAACTGCGCCAGGTAACCCTTCTGCACCGCGGCCATCCGCACGTCCAGATCGTCCTTGCGCTTCTGGATCATCTTCTGCTGATCCGTCAGGTTCTTGCCGCGCGTATCGAGCGCGCCGCCGGTCTCGAGCTTGTTGTCGATCTGGGCGTGCAAGCGCGCCGCAATGCCATTCTCGCCGCCGAACAGCCGCCCCACGGCCGCGAAATTGTTCGTGAGCGCCGTCTTGAGCTTGTCGGTATTCACGGCCAGCGTGCCGTTCGCCTGCGTCGTGATCCCGAGGCTCGCGAGATTCTGGAAGCCGACCGGCTGGCCAGGCACGGAGCCCGAGATCGTGTTGCGGATCTCGCTTTCGATGCTGCTCAGCAGCGAATCGCCGATCATCGGGCCCGCGGCCTGCGTCGCGGGATCGTAGGCGCGCAGCTTGCCGACGTTCGTCATGAGCACGTTGTACGCATCGACGAACGCCTGGACGCGCTTCGTCGCCGCCGCCTCGTCGTAGGCGATCGTGAGCGTCTCCGGGGAGCCCGCTTCGGTCACTCGTTGCAGCGTGATCGAGACGCCTTCGACGGCCGAGCCGAGCACATTCGTCGTGCTCGTCACGCGCACGCCCGCGATGTAGGCGACCGCGTCTTGAGCCTGCTTGAGAACGGTATAGGCACCAGGCTCGTCGGCGCTGTACTCGAGCTGCGCCAGGCCGCCATCGCCGCCCGTTTGCGCCACCGTGATCGCGTTCGCCGCGCCCGTCGTCGAGGACGCGAGCACGAGCTGGCTGCCCGCCGCGCCCTGCACGATCGTGGCACGCACGCCGACGTTGTCGGCAGCCGAGTTGATCGCATCACGAATCTCCGCGAGCGTCGCATTCTCGTCCGTGATTGCCACGGAGAAGCTTTGCGCGCCGACCGACAGGGTCAGCGTGCCGGTACCGATCACGGTCGTACCGCCCGAAGGGAAAGCGCTGGTGCGAATCTGGTGAGCCTGCGCGAGCGCCTCGACTTCGATGTCGTAACTGCCGGGGACGGCTTTGGCGTCGGCGCTCGCGGTCAGGACTTCGCTGTTGCTCGAGACGGCCGAACGCGTGCTGAACGCATCGATCGTCTTCAGGCCCGCGAGCGCGGAGCGGAAGTTGGACATCGAGCCCATCAAAGCGCCCAATGCGGAGATCTGCGTCGTGACCTGCTTCGTCTGGCGGGCGATCTGCTCTTCGGGCCGCATGCGCTCGGCAGCGACGAGCTGCGAGACGAGCCCTTGCACGTCGATCTGCGAACCGCCGACTGCGCCTGTCGTTGCCATCATCTGTCTCCGCTTTGAATCCGTAAGCTCGAGTGCGTCGAAACTCCGACGTCATTCACCAGTAGCAACTTTCGCGCCACCGGCGCCTCACCAATCCTCGCCCCGCTCCACGAGGGAGGAAACACGAACAACAGCAGGCAGTGAGGGGCCATGCCCCTCACCGCCTGCCGCGAACCGGTTCGCCCGAGGGCGTTCGGTCATCATCTCGAGGCCTCCCTGGATGAGGCCGTTTTTTTCATGGGTCATTAACCGCGGAGGAGGCTCAGCACGTTCTGCGGCGCCGAGTTCGCCTGCGCAACCATCGCCGTACCCGCCTGCTGCAGGATCTGGGCGCGGGTCAGCGCCGCCGTTTCGGCGGCGAAGTCCGTATCCAGGATGCGGCTGCGCGACGCCGAGAGGTTCTCGGACACCGCCTGCAAGCTGTTGATGACCGACTGGAAGCGGTTCTGAATCGCACCCAGCGTGCTGCGCAGATTGCTGACCGACGTCAAGGCGGAGTCGATACGCTGAATCGTGTCGTTCGCCTTCACGACCGTCGTCACGCCGACCGAAGACAACGTATTCGTGTCGAGCGCGATCGTGCGGTCCGAGCCCGTAAAGCCGTACGCCGCGGCATCGCCCGTCATCACGATGTTCTGCGTCGCCGAGAACGTCAGCTGACCGCCGTTGCTCGCCCCCGCATCGGTGCTGTACGCGGTTGCGTTCGCAACCGTGCCGACCGTACCGGACAGATAGCCGACGCCGTTCAGCGTGGTCACCGTCGTGTTGGTCGTGCCGGTACCGGCCGAGACACCGCCCGTGGCGCCGCCGCCGAGCGTCTGGCCGATGTTGATGTCACGGCCGTCCGCCGCGGTCAGGAGCAGCGTGGTGCCGCTCAGCGCCGCCGACACGCCTGTATTGGCGCTCTGCGCATTGATCGCGTCCGTGATCTGCTGGGTCGTGAGCGCGCCGCCCGAGGTGTCCACAGCGGCGAAGATGTTCGTGCCGTTGATCGTGAGGCTGTACGTGTTGCCCGCGGCGCCGCCGGTGTTGCCGATCGTGAAGGCGCGATTGTTCGTCGCGGTCACGCTCAGGCCAGGCACGCTGGCAGCATTGATCGCGTTGGCCTTCGCCCACGCGCTGCCCACGGATTGACCGGCGGCCGTACCCTGCGTCGAAGCGCCGATGGTCACGGCGGCCGACGAGCCGACGGCGATCGTGGCCGAGCCGGAGAGCGCACCCGTGCTGACTTCGGTCGTCGAGGTCGCCTTCGCGATCTGACCGATCTGGGTCGTCTTCACGCTCGTGGAGAGACCGACGCTGATCGTCTCGCCGACGTTCGCGCCGACCTGGAACGTCGCGTTACCGAACGAGCCGTCGAGCACCTTGCGACCGTTGAACGAGGTCTGGCTCGCGATACGGTCGATTTCGGCGATGCGCTGCTGCACTTCCTGGTCGAGCGCGGCGCGGTCGCTGTCGCTGTTCGTCGCGTTGGCGGCCTGCACGGCGAGCTCGCGGATACGCTGCAGGTTGTTCGTCACTTCCTGGAGCGCGCCTTCGGTCGTCTGCGCGAGCGAGATGCCGTCGTTCGCGTTACGAGCAGCCTGGTTCAAGCCGCTGATCTGCGTCGTCATGCGATCGGAAATCGCGAGACCCGCCGCGTCGTCCTTCGCGCTGTTGATGCGCAGGCCCGAAGACAGGCGCTGCAGCGACGTCGCGAGCTGGTTGCCCGATGTCGTGAGGTTGCGTTGAGCATTCAGCGACATCACGTTCGTGTTGATGACAAGTGCCATGAAACTGACTCCTGGTAATTACCTTCGCCGGGGACGCCCGTCCTCGGCTTTGACTTCAGCACTGGCGGCGTGATGTGCGCCGGACTGCTGTTACAGACGGTGTATCGGTGCTCCCCGAATGAACTTGAGTGGCCGCATGCGTATCGTTCCAAAGTGAGGCGGAGTTCACGGAATGCGATCGCGGATGATGATGCGCGTCTCCTTCCGCCCTTCCGCCGCGGCCGCGAGCGTCGTGGCGAATGAGCGCAAGCAAGCGTGCGCGGTTCACAGAACGCGCGCGGCGCGACCTCTCCGTACAGGAGAGGTGATCCACGTCACTTCAGATAGTGGAACAGCGACAGCTGCGAGATCTGCGAATAGGACATCTGCGCTGCCTGCAGCCCGACGATCTGCTGCTGCATGCGCGCCAGCGCCTCGGCATAGTCGAGATCGCGCAGATCCGACAACGCCACGTCGAGGTCGATGTTCAAGTCGTCACGCGCGGCATCCGCGGTGTCGAGCGCGGACAAGCGCGACCCGACCTGGGCGCGCACGCTCAAGAAGTGATCCTGCGCCTGATCGATCTGCTGCAGCGAGCGCTCCAGGGTCGAGGTGAGCTGCGCGTTCGACGCCGGATTGCCCGACGGCCCGCGCAGCAAGTCGACGACGCGATCGATCGTCGTGAACACGTCTTCGCTGCGGCTTTGATCTATATGAAACGTATCGCCGCTCGCCGGCGTCCCCGTGATCACGATCTGTGCGCCGTTGAAGGTGATCGCATCGCCCGAGGTGTACGTGCCCGTCGCGACGACGTTCGGCGTGGGCGTCGCGCTGTCCGTGATTTCCCACGTCGTCGCCGTCGTGAACGTCAGCGTGTAATCGTCCGGCGTCCACGCGGCGCGATTCGCGACCGAGCCGACGTTGATCGAGCCGCTGCCGGTGTTCGCTGGATTCACATAGGTGAGGAACGTGCCGTTGCCTTCCGGCACGCTCATGAACACCTCGAAGCCCGAGTGGCTGTCCTGTACAC
>JAEYXD010000065.1 GCA_023428645.1 Pseudomonadota bacterium | reverse complement strand
CGGCATAGTCGATCAGTGCCACGTTGACGCCGGAGCGGTTCATGGCGGAGCCGCCCATGCCGGGGCCCGAGGGGATGGTCGAGTACACGCGCAGATAATCTTCCGAGCCGGGCATCGTCATGATGGTCGTTTCGATCTCGCGCGTGACGCGGTCCATGTACTCGAAGCTCGCGCCCTCCGGGCCGACGATCGTCGTCATGATGAAGCCGCTGTCCTGCACCGGCGCGGCTTCGGAGCGCAGCTGCGTGAACAGCCAGCCGGTGCCCGCCAAGGCGACGAGAGAGGCCGCGATGACCCAGGCGCCGCGCGGCAGCAGGACACGCAGCACCGCTTCGTAGCGCCGCGACATTCTCTGGAAGAGGGCGTCGATCGCATGCGCGACTCGACCGCGTTCGATGCCCTTCGCGAACATTTTCGAGGACAGCATCGGTACGAGCGAGAGCGCGACGATGCACGAGATGAAGATCGAGGCGGCCAATGTCATGCCGAACTCGACGAACAAGCGGCCGATCGTTCCCGTGAGGAACGACAGCGGTACGAACACGGTGATGAGCACGACCGTGGTCGCGATCACCGCAAAGCCGATCTCACGGCTGCCGTGCAGTGCGGCCAGCAGGCCGGATTGGCCCGCCTCCATGTGACGATGGATGTTCTCCAGCACGACGATGGCATCGTCGACGACGAGGCCGATCGCCAGCACGATGGCGAGCAACGTGAGCGTATTGATCGAGTATCCCATCGCATAGATGAAGATCGCGGAGGCGATGACCGACACTGGAATCGTCAGCGCCGGAATCAGCGTGGCGCGCCAACTGCCGATGAACGCATAGATGACGATCAGGACGCAGCCGAGCGAGAAGAGGATTGCGAGCTCGACCTCGGTGAGCGAGGCAAGGATGAAGGTGCCGTTGTTGATCAGGATGCCGATCTGGATGTGCTCGGGCAGCTCGGCGGCAATGGCGGCGGTCTCCGCCTCGACCGCCCGCGCGACTTCGAGCGCATTCGCCGTCGACTGCTGCTGAATGGTGAAGTTCACGCCGGGCGCGCCGTTCGAGCGCGACGCGCTGCGCTCGCTTTCTGGCGCGAGCTTCACCTCGGCGATCTCGCCGAGCCGCACGAGATAGCCGTCGTCGCCGCGCTGCACGATGAGCTGTCGAAACTGTTCCTCGTTCGAGAGGCGGGTGTCCGTGCGCAAGGTGAACTCGCGGTCGGCGGACTCCAGTCGCCCCGCGGGCAGCTCTACGTTCTGAGCGCGCAGTGCATTCGAGATGTCGGCGACGGTGAGGTTGCGTGCCGCCATCGCTTGCCGATTCGGCCAGATGCGCATCGCCGGCCGGCGGGCGCCGATGAGGCCCGCGCGCGCAACGCCAGGCAAGGCCGCGTATCGATCGAGGATGTTGCGTTCCGCATAGTCAGTCAGCTCCATCGTCGAGAGCTGATCGCTGCGCAGATTGATGAACGCGACCTGCGACTCGCCGCCGTCGAACTTCAGGATCTGCGGTGTGTCCGCTTCCTGCGGCAGCGTCGCCACGAGGCGGGACAGACGGTCGCGCACATCGTTGGCTGCCTCGTCCATGTCGCGATCGACCGCGAACTGGATGGTGATTCGCGACGTCTCGTCGGCACTGGAGGACGTCAGTTTCTCGATGCCTTCGATACCCGCGACCGCATCTTCGATGGGCTGCGTGATGCGCGATTCCACGACGGGTGCCGAGGCGCCGCGATAGGTCGTCTGCACCGTGACCGATGGCCGTTCGGTTCGCGGCATCTCGCGCACACCGAGGCGCGACAGGCTCAGCAAACCGACGAACACGAGGAGGAGGCACAGCACCGTGGCGAACACGGGCCGCCGGATCGACAGTTCCGAGAGCGTCACGTGCTGGATTCCGCGTTGTCCGTCGTCCGCGTCGCTTCGCTGACTGCCATGCCGTCACGAAGCTTCAGCGCACCATCCACGACGATGCGTTCGCCTGGGATCAGTCCGGACAGGATCTCCACCCGTCCGGGGGTGCGGTGTCCGACTTCGACTTCGCGCCTGGTGGCCTTGCCATCGGCGATCGTGAACACGTATTGCTTGTTCTGTTCGGGAATCACGGCGCCTTCCGGCGCAATGACGCCGGTCCGTCGCTCCCGCACCAGCGAAACTGCGACGAACATGCCGGGCGCGAGCGCCGTGTCGCCGTTCCGGAACCGTGCGCGCACTTGAACGGAGCGTGTGCTGGCATCGACGCGTGGGTCGATGCTGTCGACCGTACCCGCGAACCGCTGTCCCGGATATACGGAGCTCGTGGCCGTGACGGCCAGGCCGCGACGCAACGTTGGCAGCGTCGTCTCGGGCACGGCGAAATCGACTTTGACTTCCGAGATGTCGTCGAGGGTGGTGATGACGGTGCCCGGCGTGACGAAGGCGCCCAGGCTGACGCGACGCAGGCCGATCTGACCGCTGAACGGCGCGCGAATGACCGTCTCCGCGAGACGCGCCTTCGCGGCGGCGACCCGCGCTTCATCGCGCAGCAGGTCGGCCTCGAGCTGCTGCAGCTGTGCTTTCGACAACGCCGCCGAGGTACTCAGGTCCAGCCCGCGACGATGCATGCTCCTGCTGTTGGCGAGGGCGGCTTCGGCTTCCGCGAGCGCGGCGCGCGGCTGGGCGCCGTCGAGTTCGACCAGAACGTCGCCCTTCGCGACGCGATCACCCTCCTTGAAGTGGATCGTCGTGACCAGCGCGGCAATCTGCGATGTGATCTCGATCGCTTCGTTCGCGCGCACCGTGCCGGTGGATTCGACGACGATGTCGATCGTGCCCTCCTGGGCCACGGTGGTGCGGACGGCGGCGGCAGTCGGTGTGCTGCGCGCCGGCCGCGGCTTGTCCTCGGTCGCAGGCAGGAACTTGAGAATGGCAGCGACGACGATCGCGAGAATCGCGCCGCCAATGACGAGCCGCTTCAAATGCACGCTTCCTGTGGCGGAAGCACCGCGACGGCGCCGCGGTACGTGTGAATTTCACATCGCGTCGGGAGGACGCCCGTCGAGGGCTCCCGATGTGCACGGGTCTGCTTCATGTTTACTTGGGCCTGCGATAGACGAGCGCGTTCGACTGCAGGCGCGGCGATAGGTTCATGCGCGCGGCGGCGGCGGCGCTCCGAGCACTACGAGTCACCCCGATGGGGTCGACATGTCGTTGCGTCTCGTGGTGCGGAATTAGTTTCATTACGGCGACACTATTGGAATAAGTGCAGCGGCCCGTCAAGCCAAGAATGTGCAGCGCTATTCATGGCAATCATCGCGATCACGCGTCGTAGCGAGGCGTGCGCGGAGTAAATTGCAATGTCGATAGCAGCGGCTCGCATGGAGTCGCCAAGATCGGATCGTTCCAACGATCGAGTGCGCAGCGCGTGCCTCGTGATGTCGCGCATGCGTCAAAGCGCGACGCCCTGTCGTGCCCTGCGCGTTGGGCGCGATTCCTCGTCAGGGGCTACTAGAATCCCTGATGGGCTGATCGTCCTGCGCACTTTCCAAAAGATTGCGGCGAGTGCTCTACGGCAGACGGCCATTGCCGCGGTGGGCGTGGTTGCCGCGCCGTGGCGCGAAGACATCGCGCTCGCCGTCGCTCGCCATCTCGAAGGTCGCAGCGGCGGCTGGCGTCCCGCGCCGATCTGATCGCGATCCCTCCAACCTCCCCGGTGTGGGGAGGAGGGAGGGACGCAGCCTCAATTGCTTGCCGCGATGCGTGCTCCCGAGCCAGGCGGCACCGCGGTGAATGTGACTTCCTGTCCCGCCGTGGCGGCGAGCGCTCGCAACTGCGAATCGCTCAAGCTCGCGCCGCCGTCGTCCGGGCTCCACATGCCGCTCGCCACCTGGTACACGTAACCGCGAGTGACGCCGCGGAGCGCGACCTTCGCGACCACATCGCATTCGCGTGCGTTGCCGCCGAGAATTTGCGATGCGAACGGCGTTCGCGCTCGCTGCAACATCAGGTCGATGCGCGAGTTGACGGACGTGCCGTTCGAGTTCGTGAGCGTGACCTGCTGGCCGACGATCGGCGCCAGATCCGTATCGAAGGCGAGCACATACGCTTCCAGATTCTTCAGCGTCTGCGCATCTGGAATGCCGACGCCGGGCCCGAGCAAGTTGTTACGGAAGACGACCGCGCTCAGGAATCGCTCCACCGTGTCGACGACGCCGTCGTTCGTCAATCCGAAGCCGCGCACTTGATCGCCGAGGTTGCCGCTCTCCGGCAAGTCGAAGAAGCGCCCATCCGGGAAGCCGAACATGCCGATCTTCGTATACACGTTGCGCAAGTGCGGAATCTTGAAGATCTGCGTGATGCCCTCGAAGCTCGCGCGGCCGTCGGTGCCGAAGAACCCCTTCGCGCCGTCCACGACGTGACAGCCGTTGCAGGTAAAGCCGGTGTCGTCGCCGATCGCGATGCCGTCCGAACGGCGCGAGCCGAAGTAGAACGCGGCGCCGGCCGCCTGCGCGGGCGTGAGCGAGTTGTCGAGATTGCGGACCGGGTTCGGCGGCAATTGCACCTGCAATTGGAAGTTCGTGAACTTCTGCATTTCCGCCTGCGTCGGCATCGTGGCGCGGCCGAGCAGGCCCTCGAACGCGACGATGAAGTTCATGAACGAGAGGTTCGAATCGAACGGCGGCTGTGTTCGCGTATCGACGCCGAAGAACCCGTTCGCACGGTCCCCACGCCAATGCATTGCGCCGGCGTTCACCATGCCGCGCAGCGTCTGTGTCGTCATCGGTCCCTTCATCGGATGGAAGACGTTCGGGTTGCCCGTGCCATTGATGAGCGAGCCGGGGAACGTGGTCACCGTCTGGAACAGTCCGATCTCGAGCAACGACGCAAGCCGCTTCGGAATCGGATTCGATGTCACTGGGTCGTCCGGATTGCCCAGATCCCACGCGAGCTCGTCCTTGTCACCGAAGATGTGGCAACTCGCGCACGAGGCTTCGCCATTCGCCGAAGAGAACGCCGCGTCGTACAGGAAGCGACGCCCTTGCACGACGCTCGCCGGTTCGGGGTTCGGCATGGCGAGATTCGAGACCTGCGCGCGTGTCGTGAGGTCGATGGCCTTCACCGAGTTGTCGAAGCGCGTGACGACGTACAGGCGATTGCGTGCCTCATCCAGCACGAGCCCGCTCGGACCGCCGCCGCCGACCGGAATGTAGTTCGCGCTTGCCGTCCGCGGGTTGAAGGAATTGTTCTCCAGCGCGGCGGTGTCGAAGACCCCGATCTTGCTCGAGCCGAAGGCGGCGACGTACAGCCGCTTGCCGTCGGCACTCACCGTCATGTCGAGTGGCGTCGAGAGGCTGTGATTCTTCGTCGTCGAATCGAAGCCCGACTCGCTCGCGAGGGTGCTGTAGTCGATGTGCTTGTTGAGATGCCGCGGCGTGATCGACGAGCCCGAGATCACGGTGATGCGCATTTGCGCCAGGTTGCCTTGCACCGTCGTGCCGCCCGCGATGCCGGGGCCTTCGAAGCGGGTCATGTTCTGCGCTTCGCTGTTGCTCACGTACAGCTTGCCCGACACGGGGTTTGCGACCATGTTGAACAGCGTCGTGCCGACGCCCGTGTAGAAGGCGGTCTGCTGCAGCGTGTCCGCGTTGATCGCGAACACATCCTTGTCCGGCAAGCGCAGGCGAACGGCGTTGTCCCAGTTGCGGCCGAGCCCGTCCTGCCACCGACCGTTCGACTTGTTGTATTTGACGATCAGGCCGACTTCCGGCGCGAGCACGCCGCCCGCGTTGCGACGCGGCCCCTGCATGCCGCCCGGCATGCCCGTATTCAGTAGCGGCGGGTTGTCTTCGAGGACGAGGCACGGCAGGAACGTGACGAATCCGTCGCAGACGGACTCCATGTTGACCGCGGTCGTTTGATTGCCCGAGGAGAGGATCGACGCGTACACCGTCTTGCGATCGGGGCTCACGGCGAGCGCGCGCGGCGTATCGCCGAACAGCTCGACGATTCGCGCCGGCGTGCCGCCGACCGTCGCACCGAGGTTCGCGGGATTGAAGACCCAGACGTCGGCGCGTGGAATGCCCGGCGTCGTGAGCTTCGGATCACCGGCGCCAGGGACACTCGCGATCGACGGATGCGTGCGATGCTGCCCGCGGTGCGCCGTCGTGATGAACGCGTAGTTGTTCGTGCCCGCGAACACGATGTCGCGCGGCTCATCGCCGACGAGCAGCGTGCGCGTGACGCGCGGCGTCCCGGTCAAGGTGACGATGCTCACGCTGTCGGACAGATGATTCGTGACCCAGACCTCGCTGCTGTTGCGGACCGCGACGGCGACGGGCTCGAGCCCCACCGGCACGCGCCCTTGATGCACGAGACCGGCGGACGTGATGGCGAATATCTCCAGCGAGTTGTTGGGCGTGTTGACGGCGAACAGCCGCGTGCCATCGGCGGATTTTGCGAGCGGACGTACGTGACCGCTTTCGAACGTGATGAAGTCCGGCGCTTGCGCGAGCGAGATCGCAGGTCCCAAGAGCAGTGCGACCAGCATCGCCGCACGCCAGAATGCGAACGAGTTCCCCCTGATCATTTGGTTTCTCCGTAAGCCAGGTTGATCGAGCCGCCGCGCGAAGCGGCTTCGCGCGGATGGCCAGATGCTAGGCGGGGAGGTCGGGGGACACGCCCTCCGAACGGAGGGGGCGCTTTCGTACTGCTGCGCGAGCGGCAGTGGGGATGCGCGGCCCGCGGCTGGCTAGTCGACGAGCCGCAGCTCGCGGGCGCGGGCCAGGGCACCGGTCCGCGTACTGACATCCAGCTTCGCGAAGATGTTCTTCAAGTGCCATTTCGTAGTGGACAGCGCGATTTGCGACCGCTCGCTGATCTCCGTGTTGCTCAAGCCCCGCGCGAGCAGGCGCAGGATCTCGATCTCCCGATCGGTGAGCGGCTCGAGCGGCAACGCCGCGGCCATCTTCGCGACACGCGCCGTCGATCGGGCCGGCGGGCGAACGGCAAAAAGATTGTCGAACTTGCGGAAGTAATGAAACGGTAGCGTGTGGCGCAGCGTGTGATGCTCGAGCGCTTGCCGCACGAGCGCCGACAGCATCGGCACCTCGTCGAACACGCCGCGCGTAAAGCCGTAGCCGCGGGTCAACGCCAATGCCGCGTTCAAGGCCGCGGATGCCGCGTTCAGTTCACCCGTGCCCGCCAGGCAGCAGGAGAGCGCCGCTTCGAGACGAATCTGGCGATAGACGTAGCCGGCATCGCTGGCGCTCGAGCGCAGGTTCGCCAATACCTCTCGGGCTTCAGCATGCCGTTGCGTATGGAGGAGCAATTGCGCGTAGGCACTGCCCGACCGCTCCCATGCTTCGTCGTAGCGGCGTGGCAGGCGGAACTCACCGGACTCGAATCGCTGCTCGAGCTGGGCGTCGCGCGCGAGCTTCACGGCGCGCCCCGTATCTCGCTGACGCAGACACAGCAGGAGCTTTTCGGCCACCACCTGCGCGACGAAGCGTCGGTGCGCGCCGCCTTCCAGGACGCCGTGCAGATGTTCGAGAAGCTGCTCGGCTTCCTCGATACGGCCGTCCGCGGCCTTGATGCGCGCGAACGTCGTATATGCGGTCGTGAAGCTCTCGATCGTCGACGCCACCGACAGGAGCGGCAGGATCTCGATACACAGCGCCTCGGCCTCGGGAAGGCGATTCTCCTCGTATCGTGTGTAGGCGATCGACGTCGCGGCATTGACCCATGCGGGGCCGCGGCGCCCGTTGCGCACCTCCGCGAACGTGCTTTCGCAGCGTTCGGAGGCGCGCTTCAGGTCGCCCTGCGCGCGATCGGCGAGCGCGGCGACGCTATCGGCATAGCCGCGCCCATACACGCTGTGCTGTTCCAGCATCTCGCGCGCACGGAGCGCCGTCCGGCGCGACAGGTCGAATTGATAGCGGCGCAGCAGTGCGTACGCCTGCAACGTCAGCAGCGTACCGGCCAGAAAGCGATCGATCCCATCGTCCTGCAACGACGCTTCGTCGAGGGTGTGCGAATCGTCGCTGTCGGCGAGGACCGAATACAGCGTTTCGAGCGCCGCGAGCTGCGCGGCGGTCGCGGTGACATCCGTCTGACGCAGTGTTCGCAGTGCGTTCGCAGCTTCCGGAAAGCGGCGGCGCAGAACGAGCGCGACAATGTAATGCCGAGCCATTGAGAAATCGGCAAGAACGTCCGCTAACGGCAGCTTCTCCGACCAGTGCAGCACTTCCGAGATCTCGCCGCCTTGCAGCCACGCTGCCGTGCACCGCGCGAGCAGCTGGTTGCGCCAGCAGACGTTCTTCGCGGCCAGAGCGTGCGTGAGGGCTTCCTCGAAGAACTGATGCTCGGCATACCAGCGGCTTGCGCGCTCGTGCAATGTCGCCAACTGCGCTGCCGCGTCGCGGCGCAGCCGGCTGCGCAGAAAGTCGCGGAAGAGAGTGTGGTAGCGAAACCAGTGTCGATGACCATCGAGCGGCTGGATGAACAGTTGCGCGCGTTCCAGATTTTCCAGAATGCGCTGGCTGTCATCGATGTTGAGCATGGCGTCGCAAAGCTCACCCGTCATCCGGTCCACGATGCAGCTCGCGAGCAGGAACGCGCGCATCTCGTCGGTCTGTTCCTCGAGGACCGAACCGGCAAAGTAGCTCGCGACCTCGGCGTGAGAGCCGGCGAATGCCTCCAGCGCATTCCCCGGCGTACGCGACTCCTCGCGAGCGAGGAGCGCCAGCTTCACTCCGGCGACCCACCCCTCCGTTCGATCGAGAATGTAGTCGGCCTCCGCGGTCGACAGCTCGCGCCGCGACAGCTTGCGGCTCAATTGCAGGATGAGATCGCGATCGAATCGCAGCTCGGTTGCGCTGAAGACGATCAGTTCGTCGTTCAAGCGCAGTGCGCTGAGATTGACCGCTGGCATGCAGCGGCCGGAGAGCACCCACCGAACGTTCGACGGGGATCGCCGCAGCATGAAATCGATCGCTCGCGTCAGGGAGGCGGATGTGAGCCATTGGCAGTCGTCGAGCACGATCGTGAGCTCGCGATCGATGCGGCCGAGCTGTTCGATGAAGACCGCCGCGATAGAGTCGATGAACGGTCCCGCATCCTGATCGCCGCGGCTGGCGATATAGGCGTCGAAGCCGCTCAGTGCGCGTCGCAACGACGCGTGGAGGTACGTGAAGAAGCGCACTGGCTCGTTGTCCTGCTCATCGAGCGACAGCCAGGCGCTCGCGCGGTCGTTCCGACGTTCGCGGTGCCAATGCGAGAGTAAGGTGCTCTTGCCTGAGCCTGTCGGCGCCGAGAGCAGCACGAGCGTGCGCTGGCTCGCCTCATCGAGCTGCTGAAGCAGCGCGTGGCGCGAGACGCAGGTGGCCGCTGACTGCGGCGGCTCGAGCTTCGAATTGATGAGATGTGGCGAGCCGGCGGCCACCGGATCGCTGTCGTGGCTTGCGTGACGTCGCGGCGAAGTCTCGCCCCGCGACACGCCATCCCCCATGAATTGGTCTCGCACCTTATTACGCCCGTGTGCAAGCGTTACCCATTCAAGTGTGAACGTCGCATTCCAGAATACGGGCTTGTGCGTACTCAGGAGCGTAGCTCGAGGCGCGAGCTTCGTTGGCCTGAAAGGGGCCCTCCGTCCGGAAGGGCGCGGGCGATTATGCAGCGCGATGATCGCGAGGTCACCAAAATTATTCTTTCCGTCCGGTGACACATCAACGGGGCGCGATGTCCGACAGACCGGCACTGAACGATGGCCGTGATTGCCGAAATGGACGGGCGCCAGACATGTGTTCTGAGCCTACCTTGTGCAAGCGGTGGGCATTCGCAGCTTCGGGGCCGAGCGTGTACATTCGTACGAGAAGCGTGGCGGTGTCACCGGCCCCTCTCCTGGGCCGGGGTTCGGATTTATAAAAACTTCATCGGGTCCTAATGAACAGTGTCACTCATATGAAAGCAGCCCCTCTCGCGCTCGGCCTCATGTTGCTTGCAGCTTCGATCCCGTCCATGGCTCGACCTTGGTCGATTGCAATTCACGGCGGCGCAGGCGTCATCGATCGCAAGTCGCTCACGCCAGAGCAAGATGCTGCCTATCGCGCAGCATTGCAGCGCGCGATCGATGCGGGCATTGCCGTGCTCGACAGCGATGGCGCAGCGCTCGATGCCGTGCAAGCCGCGATTTCGGTCATGGAAGACGACCCGTTGTTCAATTCCGCGCGCGGGGCTGTGTTCACGAGCGAAGGACGTATCGAATTGGATGCTTCGATCATGGATGGCAAAACACTCGCGGTCGGCGCAGTCGCGGGCGTCACGCGAACACGACATCCGCTGCAACTCGCCAGACGTGTCATGGAGAATTCGCCGCACGTGATGATGATCGGCCCCGGTGCCGATACGTTTTCGCGCGAGCAGGGGCTCGAACAAGTGGACCCGTCGTGGTTCTACACGGAGCGCCGCTGGAAGGCGCTCGAGGAATTTCTCAAGGCACGCGGCTTGCCGATTCCAGCAAAGCCCGCGGGCGCCAGCAACTTGCGAACTGCATTGGATGATCTGGTGCATGACGAAGGCAAGAAGGGCACCGTCGGCGCCGTCGTCGTCGATCGTGCCGGCAATGTGGCCGCGGGCACGTCGACTGGCGGCACGACCGGCAAACGTTGGGGTCGCGTCGGCGACAGCCCGATCATCGGCGCTGGCACGTACGCATCGAATGCGTCCTGTGCCGTCTCGGCCACCGGCACGGGCGAATACTTCATTCGACTCACGGTCGCGCGCGAAATCTGCGCGCTCGTCGAATACAAGAACATGAGCCTGCAAGCGGCCGCCGATGAAGTCATCCAGAAGCGCCTGACTGAGCTCGGCGGCGACGGCGGCATCATTGCGGTCGCACCGGATGGTCAGATCGCGTGGAGCTTCAACACGTCGGGCATGTATCGAGCGCGAGCGGCGCAGGGGAAGGGTGTCGAGATCGGCATCTATAAGGAGGATCGGCGGTAGTCGGAGTTCGACCTACAGAGTTCCTCACGCGCGGCCTGGAAGAAGCAAGCGGATGGGAAGCGAAGCTGCGTCCGCCAGAAGAGCTACGGCTTCGCCAAGTGGTCTGATCTCATCCGCGCCACTCGGCCGGCCGCGTGACCCAGGAGAGGTGGAGCCGAAGCGTGCGCGACAGCATTGCCGCCGCGCACGCTCGAGTCCCAACTTACCCTTACTCCGCGCTTTTCGCTTGGCGTGCTGCGTCGGGCAGGCTGTGGTCCGGCTTCGGTGTCGAGGCCGTGCTAGGCGGCAACACCGGCAGTGTCACTTTCGGTTGTTCGCCGGTGAGGCTGCGCAGGAACGCCGCGATGGCACGGACTTGATCGGTGCTCAGCTCCTGTCCCAACTGGCTGTTGCCCATGATGGCAACGGCTTGTTCGAGGTCCCACACCTCGCCACTGTGGAAGTAGGGCGGCGTCAGCGCGACGTTGCGCAGCGGTGATGCGCGGAAGACGTACTCGTCAGTCGTCGTGTTCGTCACGGCGAAACGGCCCTTGTCGTTCTCCGGCAGGATGTCTGCGCCTGGGCGCTTGACGACGCCGAACGGGAAGTACGCTTGCCCGCCCAGGTTCACGCCGTTGTGGCACGCAATGCAGCCCGTATTGATGAAGAGTTCGAGGCCGTCTTTTTGTTGCTTGGTGAGTGCCTTGTCATCACCGCGCAGGAAACGATCGAACGGCGCATTCGGGGTGATCAGGGTGGTTTCGAACGCGGCCAAGGCGCGTGCCGCATTGTCGAAGCTCACGGTTTTGCCGCCGCCAAAGGCTTTCTTGAATGCCTCGACATACTCCGGGATGCTGTTCAGCGTCGCTTCGATGCGCTCAGGCGTGTTGTTCATCTCGACGGGCGCTTGCAGGGGGCCTGTCGCTTGTTCCCTCAAGTCAGCAGCGCGGCCGTCCCAGAATTGCGCCGCATTGAACACGGCATTGAGGGCCGTAGGGTTGTTGCGGGGCCCTTGTTGCCAGCCGTGACCGATCGACGCTTTGACGTTATCGGCGCCGCCAATGCTCAAGTTGTGGCAGGTGTTGCAGCTGATCAGATGGCTGCGCGAAAGGCGCGGCTCGAACCACAACTTATGGCCGAGCGCGATCTGTGCTGCGGTGATTTTTTGACCGCCGAGCTCCGTTACCCGCTCCGGAATCGGTTGGAAAACTGCGCTGGCGCGTTCACGTAACGCGGAATCCGCTTGCGCAGCGCTTGTGGCCATGAGGCTCGCGCACACCAGCCAAGGCGAAAAAGTAGCTCTCGTCGTCATCTAGATTCCTTTTACTCATCACGATGATGTGGCCGCTACGATGCGGTCACGCAAACGTTCGATCTTAGCGGATAACGCGCGCGCGTTTCGAGGCAACTATGAGTCATCGACGTATGCGCTGTGGTCGGACGCGAACTTTTGACGAATCGGCGCGGCACGATCGCGAACGTACTGAGCGAGCCGGGCATTGAAGCGCGCCGGACTCACCCGCACGCGCGCGAGGCGTGCGGGGCTATGAGGGTCTTGATGAGTGGCGCGACCGTCGCTACTCGCGCCGAAAGGAGTGTGTGCTCCCGAGACTGGATGAGCGCGTCGATCCCTGCGATGGCCGGATCAAGTCGAAACTAGAGCAAATTGATCGACGCTCGAAGAGTTCCTGAAACCTCGCCTGATTAGCGCGCAACGGGTACTAAAGCCGCTACTGCGCCATGCCGCTGCAGGAAGGGGCGCGCATTTGTCCGGCGCAGTCAGCGAGGATGGCGCAGCTCGTGACGAACTCGCTTTCCGCCTTGCACGTAATGTCGCCCGTGAAAGTGGCATTGCCGGTTCTCTGTCGGCAGCTCTCGGCTGCCTTGTCGCTCAAGTGCTGCCTTGCAAAGGTCTCACCGCGGCTCGTGAGAAAGGTGTCGTTCACCTTCGGATGAATCATTTCGCACTCTTTCGCGCGCGCAGCCGAAAGAGATGGCGCAGTGCTACCGGCAGCGGGCCGTGCGGGCGCCGAACGGGTGGCTGGGGTGGGCGTGCTCGCGTCGCCATGATCCGCGGTGTGATTGCTCGCCTGCTGTTCAGGTTGTGTCCGCGTGCGCGCCGCTTCCAAGGTCGCATTCAGTGCGGCCTGCGACTCTGCTTCGCGAGCGGAGGCAATCTCATTGGCGTGCTTGAGCGAGTTGTACAAGGCGGCGGTGTTTCGTGCCTGCTCCTGCTCGCGTTCGCGTCGTTCCTGTTCTTCCTGATGCATGCGCGCGAAGTGAGCCTGATTGGTGAGGGCAGCAGCTTGCAGGGCCTGGTCGGTCACGGGTCGATAGTGATTCGAATTGATCTGCTCGAAGGCTCCAAATCGTCCCCAGCGCTTTTCCGCGCCGAAAGCATCTACCTGCAGCGAGTCGTTGAGCGCGCTCACGCGAATCCTGTGGCGATAGTCGTCGGCGGTGGATTCCAAATAGAGGCTACCGGATTCGAAATATGCAAAGCGGTCGCGCGGCGAAGTCGGAAAGGTGGTCTCCGCGAGCACGTACGTTCCCGGTGTTGTGCCTGGTCGAATGAAATAACGCCCATAGCGGGCGCCGCCCGCATGCCCGAAATGCAAGGCCAAGCCATCGCCTTCGCGATAAACCTCGAGCGTGTAGAGCTGATTGACGAACGATCGACCGACGAAGGCATCGAGCGCGCCGAAGCTGGGTGCAGGCTCTTGAGCGTGTGCGAGGCCGAAAACGCAAAGAAGCATCAGCAGCGCGCTGTGAACAGCGCCGCGATTGGAGATCGGCATCGGGTACCCGTCTTAGAGGTCGAATGACGGAAAGCTAGCAGTGGAGCCGCCGCATGGCTGCGATCTGATTCAAGGTTTGTTCGCAAGAAACCGCCCGGACCCGAACCCCGGGTCAGGCAACAGGTCCCTGACAGCCCGCAGTCAGTGGCTGACTTTCCTGACCAAATCCAGGCTCGGCTCCGGTTGCTGCCTGCCCGCGGCATCACGGACAGACATCAACCGAAAGTCCCATCACAGGGACGGGCACCTGCCTGTCCCGTGATCATCCAATCTCGCGAGCACCGACGGACGCATTCGTTCCGCACCGGTGCACATG
>JAEYXD010000025.1 GCA_023428645.1 Pseudomonadota bacterium | reverse complement strand
GTGGTGAGCCTGCAGGAATACGATGATGCGGGCGTCGAGGCGGAGCACATCACGCTCGCGAGCCCGCGCTCCGTCGCGCTCGAGGCACGTGCACTCACGGCGCAGCTGTCGCGGCACGGATGGCAGCTCTTGCGGAGCGAGGCGACGAAGGCCGGCGATGGCCACGTGATCGAGGCGCAGCGGGCCGCGGCGCTCGCGTTCATCACCTTGCGACGCGCCGAGCAGGGCGGATCGACGATTCTCGTCGTGTGGAGGAAGGCATGAGTCCGACGCAACGCGCCACGCCGCGGTCATCATCGACAGGCGGCCTTCGGCAGCGCGGCTGGGGTGCGAGCGAATATCTCGCGGTGCTCGCGGGGCTGATGGTCGTGTGGCGCGGCGCCGAGCTCGTGCTCGCGATGATCCATGAACATCACGACAGGTTCGTTTGGGCACTGATGATTCCGTATTGACCGGCTGTGTGGGCTGGGAGAAGCCGCACGGCAAACCTTTCCGTTCCGGGGGAAGGGCGCGTGAACCGATCCTTGGAGGGAGTCAGAGATGAAAGGACCCATCATCACCGCGCTGATGCTCGCGGGCGCGCTCGGCGCCGGATCGGCGGCCGCGTACTTCGCGAACGACTACATTGATCGCACGGTGCAACAGCGTCGCGCGGAAATCGAGTCCCAATACGCGCCGGCCCAGGTCGTCGTCGCGAGCACGGACTTGCGGCCCGGCGCCTTCCTGTCGAGCGACACCGTCGCGGTGCGCGAAGTCCCGCGAGTCTTCCTGCATGCCGATGCGATTCTCGCGGATCGTTGGAGCGGCATGGCCGGCCGCGTGCTCTCGCATGCGGTCCGCAGCGGCGAGCCCGTGCTGCTCGCGCATCTCGCGCAGGACGTCGCCGCGGGCTTCTCGTCGCAGCTCGAACCGGGCATGCGTGCGCTCACGTTTCCGGTGGACGAGGAATCCTCGCTCTCGGGCATGCTCGCGCCCGGCGATCGCATCGACCTGTTTTTCACGACGACGACGAACAACGAAAGCGTGACGGTGCCGTTGCTGCCGAACGTCCCGGTGATCGCCACCGGCATTCGCACCGTGACGAACGGCGGTTATCTGGAGAATCGCCGTGAGGGCGGCAGCTACAGCACCGTCACGGTTTCGGTCTCGCCGGAAGACGCGGCGAAGATCGCGCACGCCCAGGACGCCGGCAAGATGACGATCACGCTGCGCCAGCCGAAGGATCAGGGACCCATTCACGTCGCGCGCATCACGAAGAGCACGCTGCTGAATGGCCAGCGCACTTCGAAGGCCACGCCGCGTACGCGCGTGGAAATCATTCTCGGCGCCACCACATGAGACGTAGCCAAGGACGGCGAATGCACTGCAATCGCGAGTATCACGGGAGCTTTCCGTGTCAGGGACGCGTGCCGACGCGATGTCAGCGACGATCACGGAGTGATCGGGCGGCAACATCCAGGACGGCGCCCGCGCAAGCACCGTACGGTCGTGCCGTGGGGAGCCGTGCATCTCTGCGGCTCGCGCGGCTGTTCGTATTGATCGGCATCTGTATGGCCATCGCGATGCAAGTCGCCGTCGCCACAGCGACCGATACGTCGCCCGTGGGCGTTCTCACGCTGCCCGCGGGGCAAAGTCTCGTGATGCGCTATCCAAATCCGCGGCGCGTCGCCGCGGGTGATGGTGCCGTGATCGACGTGCGCGTGTTCGACGACACTCAGGAAATTCTCGTGCTCGGCAAGCAGGAGGGCGTGACGGATCTGCGCATCTGGGGCCGCGACGGCTCGCAGATCGCCTATCTCGTGAAAGTGCTCGGGATCGTCGAACCCGAGCCGGCGACCGCAGCGCTCTCGGCACGGCCGACCATCCTGATCAAGGCAAAGCTCATCGAGGTGAAGCGCTCCGCGCTGCGCGACATCGGCGTCGATTGGGCAGATGTCGCGTCGGGTCCCATCTTCGGCATGCTCGACGAATTCGTGACGAACGAACACTTCCGCGTGCTGCCGGACGGCGCGGACGTCTTCGCAGGCTTGCCGCTCGAGCTCGGCACGAACAATCACTATTTCGCCATGACGAGCGTCGTCGATTCCGTCGTGAATCTGCTCGTCAACGACGGTAATGCTCGCGTGCTGGCCGAGCCGACGCTCACATGTATCAGCGGTGGCCAAGCCGACTTCCTCGTCGGCGGCGAAGTGCCGATCCCGGTGCAAAACCAGGACGGCGCGCTGAACGTGATCTTCAAGCAGTTCGGCATCATCCTGAACATCGCGCCGCTCGCGAACGATGCGGGCCTGATCCGCACGAAGCTCGGCGTCGAGGTCAGCAGCGTCGACAAGGGCATCCAAGTGCTCGGCATCCCGGGCTTCGCGACTCGCAAGACGAATACGGAAATGAACGTGCAGGCTGGCGAGACGATGGTCGTCGCGGGCTTGTTCAGCTCGGAAGATGCGAAGACCGTCGTCAAGGTGCCCGGTCTCGGCGCCATCCCGATCCTCGGCGAGCTGTTCAAGTCGCGCCAGTTCCGGCGCGGCGAATCCGAGCTCGTCGTGCTCGTCACGCCGCAGATCATCGAGCCCAGCGGCGCCGAAGTGGCCGGCAGTGTGCGGCAGTTCGATGAGCTGAAACGGCGCTCGGACGAGGCACTCAAGCCAAAGCTGCGGGATTGACGCGATGCACAGCAAGGAAGGCTCGTCGGCCGAGCTGCGGCCATTGCAGGAACGCGTGCAGGAGCTCGTGCTGCGTGAGCTCGACCTGTTTCGTCGTACGGCGTTGAACAGCCTCGGACAGGCGGACCTGCGCAAGGAGGCGCGCCTCGCGATCGAATCCATCATCAGCGCCGGTGCGATCCAGTTGCCTCCGCTGGTCGACCGAGCGCTGTTCGTCCAGGAGATGACGGCGGAAATCATGGGTTACGGGCCGATCGAGCCGTATCTCGCGGACGAGTCGGTGTCCGAAATCATGGTGAACGGCCCGAATCAGATCTACATCGAGCGGCGCGGACGCCTGACGCTCGTGCCGGCACGCTTCATCAATGCCGACTCGCTCATGCGCGTGATCGAGCGCATCGTGAGTCCGCTCGGCCGTCGCATCGACGAAGGTGTGCCGATGGTCGATGCGCGGTTGCCGGACGGCTCGCGCGTCAACGCGATCATTCCGCCTTTGTCGCTGGTCGGTCCGATCCTCACGATTCGCAAGTTCGCGAAGCAACGCTTCTCGATGGATCGACTCGTCGAGATCGGCTCGCTCACGCCGCAGATGGCGGCCTTCCTGACGATCTGCGTGCAATACCGCAAGAACATCATCGTGTCCGGCGGCACGGGCTCGGGGAAGACGACGTTCCTGAACGCGCTGTCCGAATCGATTCCCGCCACCGAGCGCATCTGCACGATCGAAGATGCGGCGGAGCTGCGGCTGGTGCAGCCTCATGTGCTGTCGCTCGAGGCGCGCCCGCCGAACGTCGAAGGTCGCGGCGAGGTGACGATTCGCGATCTCGTGCGCAACTCGTTACGCATGCGGCCGGATCGAATCATCGTCGGCGAATGTCGCGGCGGCGAAGCGCTCGACATGCTGCAAGCGATGAACACGGGGCACGACGGCTCGCTGACGACAGGGCATGCGAATTCGCCGCGCGACCTGTTGTCGCGGTTGGAAGTCATGGTGCTGATGGCCGGCATGGACTTGCCGGTGCGGGCGATTCGCGAGCAGATCGCGTCCGCGGTCGACATCGTCGTGCAGCAGACTCGGTTCAGTGATGGGCGTCGACGTGTGACTTCGATCGTCGAGGTCGATGGCATGGAAGGCGACGTGATCCTGACGCAGCCCTTGTTCGCGTTCAAGCAACGGGGAGTGGCGGCAAACGGCGAGATCGTCGGCGAGTACGTCGGCTTCGACCAGGCGCCGCGGTTCTACGAAGACTTGAACGAAGCCGGCATCGAACTGGACCGCGGCATTTTCGCAGCGAACCCGCGCAGCGGGATGGCGCGGAGCACGGATGAGCCAACCCGCCGAGTGCGCGCTTGACAAGGAGGACCCGATGCACGCGATGCTGCCTTTCGATCCACAACACCTCATCGCCGCGAGCGCCTTCATGGCGGTCGTCCTGCTCGCGCTCGTGATCTACGCGGCCGTCACGAGCTATCGAGCCGCCTTCGTCACGACGATCGCCGCCGGCCTCAAGCAGAATTTCTTGATCGCCAATCCGCACGCGCTCTTCGCGCTCAGCGTCGTCCTGACGATCGTGCTCGGGGTGTTCGGCTATGTGATCGTCGGCCCGCTCGGCGCCGTCGCGGCCGCCATCCTGGCCGTCGCGGGCCCGCGGCTTGCGGTGGGCCACCTCGCAAAGAAGCGACGGCAGCGGTTCGTCTATCAGCTGCCCGACGCGTTGCTCGCGCTCGCCGCGGCGTTGCGCGCCGGTTCGAACCTGACGAAAGGTTTGGAGCTGCTGTCGACGCGCCAGCCCGCGCCGCTCGCGCAGGAGTTCACGATCGTGCTCGCGGAGCATCGCGTCGGTCGCCCGCTCGCTGGCTCATTGGCCGACCTGCGCAGGCGCGTCGCGACGCCGGAGATCGACCTGATGAATACGGCGATCAACGTGTCGCGGCGTGTTGGCGGCAATCTCGCGGACACGCTCGAAGCGCTCGCGAAGACGCTCCAGGAAAAAGCGCATATCGAAGGCAAGATCGACGCGCTGACGTCGATGGGCCGCGCGCAAGGGTGGGTGGTCGGGCTGTTGCCGATCTTCATCGGGTTCGTGCTGTATCAGCAGCAGCCCGAGCGCATGAGCCTCATGTTCACGGAGTGGTATGGCTGGATCGTGCTGGCGGTGATCGCAGTCATGATGACGGCGGCGGCCTGGTTGATCCGCAAGATCGTGAACATCGATGTCTAGCCTGCTCGCGCCAGCACTCGCCGCGTTCGCGTGCACGCTGATCGTGCTGTTGCCGCTTGCGTTGCGCGGTCGGTCGGCCGAGCCGCTCGATCGAGACAACGCATGGCGCGATCGCTTGCCGCCCGTTTTGCAGATGGTTCGACCGCTCGTGCGCTGGTATGCCTCCGGCGTCGATGCGGCGCTCTCGGGGCACAAACGCGACGTGCTGCAAGCTCGGCTGAACGCCGCTGGCGCAGGCTACATGCTCACGCCTGCCGAGTTCCTCGTCGTGCGACGCCTCACGTTCATCGCGGGCGTGCTGTGCGCCGGCTACGTGATCGTCGTGCTCGAGATCGAACATCCGCTCTATCTCGCGGCGGCCGGCAGTCTCGGACCGTTTGCGCATCTCTATCCGGACCTGTGGCTGCGCGATGCGACGCAGCGCCGACAAGCGCAATTCGAAAAGGAATTCCCGTTCTTTCTCGACGTGCTCGTGCTCGGCATGAAGGCAGGGCTCACGTTCACGGCGGCGGTCGAGCAAGCGATCGATCATCTGCGCGACGGGCCCGTGCGGCAGGAGTTCTCGCGCTATCTGCGCGAGACGCGGACTGGCGTCGCACGCCGCGTGGCGCTCGATCGACTCGCACACCGTGTCGTCATTCCGGCCGTGACGAATTTCGCGGCCTCGGTGATTCAGGCCGAAGAGACCGGCGGCTCGCTCGGCGACGTACTCGGCGATCAAGCGCGGATGCGGCGTCAGGAACGGTTTCTGCGTGCGGAGAAGCTCGCGAATCAGGCGCCGGTGAAGATGCTCTTTCCGCTGATCGCGCTGTTGTTTCCGATCACGTTCATCATCATCGGCTTTCCGATCGTCATGCAGCTGATCGATTCCGGCGCGTTCCACATTCTGTGACGCCTGTGTACGCCGTCGTGAACATCGATTGGCACGCCGCGCGCGTCATCGCCCTGAGCGCGCCGTGCGGCACGCTCGATCGTGTCGTCGTCGCTAGCAGCTTTGTCGCGCGCGGCGTCGGGCTGCTCGCACGAGGGGCATTGCTCGAGTCGGAAGGGATGTTGTTCGTGCCCGGCGGCAGCATGCACACGTTCGGGATGCGCTTCGCGATCGACATCGTGTTCCTGGACGAGCGCCTCGAGGTGCGCTCGGTCGTCGCAAACGTTCGGCCCTGGCGGATGGCGAGGGCACCACGGCATACGCGCTTCGTGCTCGAGCTGCGGTCATGCGTCGCCCGCGAGCTCGGCATCCAGTGCGGCAGCACGCTCGTGCCTGTCGTCCAGGGCATGCGGCCGTCGAGCGCTCCTGGCTCCTGAGCGGAACGTCTCACTCGCTCGTGCTTGCCGTCGCGGAATCGAAGGGCTCGTCGCCGACATCACCCACGATCGTCACATACACCTGCTTGATTTCACCCAACGCGGGCCCGCCCGCCGCTTGCTGCAGCTTGACGGTGAACGTCTTCGAATGACGGCCGCTTTCGGCGCTCTTGTCCGGTGTCAGGGGTATGAACAAGCTGCGCACGCTTTGCCCATCGAGGAACTCCATGATCTGGGTGTTCGCGACCTCGTAATGGACGCCGCGCCGCGCCGTTCCTTCCTCGATCGACCACGCCACCTTGGCGCGGCCGCGCGTGGAGTTCAGCCGCTTCACCGATAACGCCGCAACCGTTTGATTAGCGCCGATCTGCAGCGTGCGCGTCGTGAACGACACTTCACCCGGCGCAACGGCGGCTTTCGGCTTCACCGCAACCGGTGGGCTTTTTTTTTCCTCGACTTGCGGGGTTATGACATCGGGCTGTGGCTCGACCGCCGGCGGTTGTGCGACGGGCGGCGCGGCGGCGACCGGCGCTGCCGTTCGAGCCGTGGCCTGTTGGATCGGTTCGGTCTCCAATTCGGCACGATTCGCCACGATCGCCGCGGTCGCGACCAGCAACAGACCGAACAACGCGGAGCGCTGCCAGGGCCACGTCCACTTCTTCTTTGGCGGCGTCGCCGGTGGCGGCTCGGCATTCGGTGTGCTGTCGTGCGCTTCGCCTTGCTGCGCCATCGGTCCAGCGACGTAGCCTTTGAAACGCTCGAGCGGGTCGGACTTCGAGCCGTGGGCTGACTTCTGTTTCGCCGCCGTCTCGACCGCCTTGGCATGCGCCTCGGCAGCGACGACCGCGGCCTTCAGGCGCGCGACGTCTTCGGGCTTCACGTCCGTCGCCGGCTTCGGCGCGTCGCTCACTAGGCGATGCGGTTCGAACCCCATGACGGCCGGCGCCTCGGGCGCAACCGGCGGCTCGCTCGCTTCCAAGGTCGGGACCGGCGTGGACGCGATCGGCTTGCTCGCGGCTTCCGCGGTCACTGTGTCGCGACGCAAGTCGGACGCCAGCAGCGCGTGCATGAATTCCCGCACGGTCGCGGGGCGCTGCTCGCGGTCCCACGCCAGCGCGCGTACGAGCACCTCGAACTGCCGCGGCAGGATTCCGGCTGCATAAGCGGGACGCATTTGCGCCTGCTGGGCCTCGGCGGACGACTTGCGCTCGAACGGATGCTCGCCGCGCGTCAGCACTGCGTACGTCAGACACGCCAGGCTGAACACATCGTCGCGCGGATCCGCGACTTCGCCCGCGAGCACCTGCGGGCTGGCGTAAGGCGGCGTCGCCGCGAAGCTGCGCTCCTTGTCGATGACGCCCATCGACGCGTCGCGTTCGGCCGCCGACCCGAAATCGACGAGTTTTACACCGCCGTGCGGCAACACGAGCACGTTGCTCGGTTTCAAATCACCGTGGACGACGCCGGCTTCGTGCGCGTGATGGAGCGCTTCACAGCAGGCGCTGATGACCTGCAAGCCCGTCGTGCGATTCGCATTCGTCTTCAACCATTGATGGATGGTTTCGCCCTCGATGAGCTCCATCGTCATGAACCAGATGTCTTCATCGCAGGCGAGCTCGTACACCGTCGCGATGCCAGGGTGCGACAGCCGCTGCATCTGCCGAAATTCACGGCGCAACCGGGTCAACGCGTGCGGGTTGTTGCGCAGCTCGGGACGCAGCACTTTGATCGCGATGCGACTGCCGAAGTCCTCGGCGCCGATGCGGCGGCGATCCTCAGCCTGGAAAATCAGCGAGCTCCCGCCGGAGCCGAGTGCTCGGCCGAGCACGTAGCGATGGCTCAGCAGCGTGCCGGTCGTGACTTCGCGCGGCATGGCTGCCGGCGCCGACTTGGCGGGCTGGGCTGTCTGAGGGGGCGGTGCGGACTGGGCCTTCGCGGATGCGCGTGCAGCAGGCAGCTTCGCTTCGGCTTCCGGAGGATCGACGTCGGCGGTCGCGGCTGCTTCGCTCGCCTCGAGATGGGCGGTGGGCACGTCTTCCCACTCGTCATCGAGCCCGAGCGTGTGCTCTGCATCTCCGCGACGATTCGCGGCGACGTCGGACGCAGCACGCCAGTTGGGAAAGCGCTGGCTCGAGCTTCGGAATGTGGTGCGCGTTTGCAGACCCATCTCCCCAAGGAATCACGCCTCGGCCCGAGGCGGCATCGAAAGTTACCTACGCCGGGCGAGCGATAGGACGAGTGTGACGCGGCAAGCCCGTCTGTGGAACGCCCTTGTTGCCCGGCCAGGCGCTCCCCGTGAAAGTCGGCGTGTAGGACAAAGGTTCCGCGACGTCGGACTCGACGAGCGGGTGCGCGTGGCGCGCATGACATAACAGATGTGTGGAGGTCTGGGTGCGCGGCTGTCCTCAGTCGTCCCACATCGCCCGTAAGCGCGCGCCAACATCGACGCGGGCCTGCGGCATCGAGGGCGTTTGCGGCCGCGCCGATGCGGCAGGCCAGGCTCTGGCATCGAGCGTCTGCATCAGGGCGTCGGTCAGGAAGCGACTGCGCGCGCCGTACACATGCGTGTCACCGACCCGGCTTTGCTGAGTGACGTAATACTTGAGCGGCGCGATCAGATGCAGATCGCGCTTCGCCCGGGTCATCGCGACATATAACAGTCGGCGCTCCTCCTCGATGAGCTCCGGCTTCCCCGCGGCGTGCTCGTTCGGAAAGTTGCCGTCCGCCACATTGAGCAGGTACACGCTGTCCCATTCCTGGCCCTTCGCGGAATGGACGGTGGACAGAATCAGATAGTCCTCGTCGAGCAGCGGATCGCCCGCGAGATCGGAGGAGACCTGCGGCGGGTCGAGCGTGAGCTCCGTGATGAAGCTCTCGCGCGTCGCATATTGCTGGGCGATCTTTTCGAGCTGGTCGAGATCGCCCGCCCGCACCTGAGCCGCGTCGTAGAGGCGCTGCAAATGCGGCTCGTACCAACGCCGCACGCGATCGAACTGCCCCGCCCATTCGCGCGAGTCGCAGAGCGTCTTCACCAGCTCGACGAACGCCGGCCACCCTTCGGCCGCCGCCGCCGGCACTTGATACTCGAACAGCGTGTCCCAGCGGTGCTCGGCCGCGGCGAACACCTTCAAACAGCGGTCCGCGTGCGCGGGCCCGATGCCGGGCAGCAGCTGGAGGGTGCGGAAGCCCGCGAGCCGATTCCTCGGATTGTCGACGAAGCGCAGGATCGCGAGCATGTCCTTCACGTGCGCGGCTTCGAGAAACTTCAAGCCGCCGTATTTCACGTAGGGGATGTTGCGCCGAATGAGCTCGAGCTCGAGGACGTCACTGTGATGCGAGTTGCGCATGAGCACGGCCTGCTTGCGCAGTAGCGTGCCTTCCTCGCGCCGGGCGAGCACTTGTTCGACGATGTAGTCGGCCTGCGCTCGATCGTCCTGAACGGCGACGAGCCGCGGCTTCTGCTGGGATGGGAGCGGCGAGCGCAGCTCCTTTTGGTATTGCCGCAGACCTTCGCGCATCAAGGCGTTCGCCGCATCGAGGATCGGCTGCACCGAGCGATAGTTCTGTTCCAGCTTCACCAGGTCGGCGGGCGGCGAGAACCGCGCCGGAAAGCCGAGGATGTTGTCGATCGTCGCCGCACGGAACGAATAGATCGCCTGCGCGTCGTCGCCGACGACGCAGACCCCTGCGCCGCTCGGCTTCATCGCATGCAGGATTTCGGCCTGCAACGTGTTCGTGTCCTGATATTCATCGACGAGCACGTGATCGAAGCGCCCGCCGAGCGACTCGGCGAGCGCGGGCTCTTGCACGAGCATGTGCCAGTAAAGGAGCAAGTCGTCGTAATCCAGCAACTGCTGTGCTTGCTTCGTCTCGACATATTTGCGGAACAGCTGCGTCAGCTCCGGCTGCCATTCCTTGCACCACGGATAGGCGTCGTCGAGCGTGTGCTGCAGCGGCCGTCGTGTGTTCACGCGATGCGAGTAGATCGCAAGGCACGTGTCCTTGCGGGGGAAGCGCTTCTCCTTGCGCGCGAGGCCAAGCTCCTGCCGGAGGACGTCGATGAGATCGGCGGCATCGCCGCGGTCGATGACCGAGAACGCCGGGTCGAGGCCGAGCGCATGCGCGTATTCGCGCAGCACCCGATTGCCGATCGCGTGGAACGTTCCCGACCACATGAGCCGCGTGGCATTCGGATGGAATGCCGTCTTGCCGCCGAGCGCCTGGAGCGTTTCGCGAGCGATCGTTTCGGCTCGTCGCAGCATCTCTTGCGCGGCACGACGGGTGAACGTGAGCAGCAAGATGCGTTCGGGCGGAACGCGCTTCAGCAAGAGATGCGCGACCCGGTGGGCGAGCGTGTTCGTCTTGCCCGTGCCGGCGCCCGCGATGATGAGCAATGGGCCGGAAGCGAAGCCCGTCTCGCGCTCGATGCCGAAGGTCGCGGCTCGCCGCTGCTCGGCGTTCAGGCGTGGACCAAAGATCGGGGCGTCGGCGGTAACGGCGTTCATGCCGCCTATGATGACCCACGGCTGTATAAAAAGTCAGCTCGACGCCGCGTCGGGCGGAACCCGAATCGGATGTACACGTTGCACAACACACATGCTGCGAGGCGCGTATGAAAGTGCTGTTCTGGATCGGCGTGGCAATGGTCGTGTGCTGGGGCCTGCTCTGGCTCGGCATCAAGATCGCGATTGGCGCCGTACACCTGTTGCTCGTGCTCGGCGTCGTGCTCATCGGGTGGGCGTTGCTGCGAGGCCAGGCGCGCTCGTTGCGATGAGGCCGCCCGCCCCGGACTAGCGTCACCGTCATGGGTGTCTCGATCGAACCTGCCGATGCGAGAGCCGCAGCGGAGCGCCACGCCCGCGAGACGGGTCTCGTCTACGTTTCCGATACGGAGCCTGGCATTCGACGGCGGCGCAACGGCAAGGGATTTGCGTACATCGGTCCCGACGGGCGCGCCATGAGAGATCCCAAAGTCGTGGCGCGCATTCGCCACCTCGCCATTCCGCCTGCCTATACCGACGTTTGGATTTCCATCCACGAGCGCGGCCACCTGCAGGCCACGGGCCGCGACGCGCGCGGCCGCAAGCAGTATCGCTATCACCCCGCGTGGCGCAGCTCGCGCGACGACGGCAAGTTCTCGCGCATGATCGAGTTCGGGATGCGCCTGCCGAAGCTGCGCCGCCGCTTGAAGCGCGACCTGGCATTGCCGGAATTGCCGAAGGACAAGGTGCTCGCGGTCGTCGTCACGCTGCTGAACGAAACGCTGATACGCGTCGGCAACGAGGAATACGCGCGCACCAACAAGTCGTACGGCCTCACCACATTGCGGGATCAGCATGTGAAGTTCCTGCGCGACGGCCGCGCGACCTTTTCGTTTCGCGGCAAGGGTGGACGCCCGCACGACATCGTGCTCGATGACCGGCGCCTCGCCCGGCTCATCAAGCGCTGCCAGAGCCTGCCCGGCCAGCAGTTGTTCCAATACCTCGACGACGACGGCAAGCGTCAGCCGATCGATTCGGGCATGGTGAACGAGTACATCCGCGGCGCGATGTGCGAGAACGGCGATGAAGGCTTCACCGCGAAGGACTTCCGCACCTGGGGCGGCACGCTGCGCGCGATCGCGTTCCTGGCGTGCCAACAGTGCGAGGCGGAGGTGAGCGAGCGCGACTTCAAGCGCTGCATCGTGCAGACGGCGCAGACGGTCGCAGACGCCTTGCGCAACACACCCGCCGTGTGCCGCAAGTCGTATATCAATCCCGTCGTGTTCGATGCGTGGCGCGCGGGCGCGATCGCGCGGCTCATGCCGCACACCGCGGTGTCGCCGCGCGGCCTCGAACGCATCGCCTTGCGATTGCTGCGCGCGGAAGCGCGTCGGGCTCGCAAACGGCCGAGCCTGAAAACACTGCTCAAGAAGTCACTGCGGCGCGGCCGGTCGGCGCGACCGCAGGCCCGTGCGGCCACTGCCCAGCAGGCAACCGCCTGATCGGGCGAGCCTCGAGGCGCCTTGCGCCCGTGGTGCGCCCGACAAAGCCCGACGGTACGACGTCATGCTCGGCCTTAGAGGTTTTTGCAGGCTCGTGGCCTAGAATACGCACGTCTTACGGGGGGTGCCCTCCCTAACCCTTCCCCGCTGTGCGGAGGAGGGGACGCAATCAACAGCAGGTCGCAGTACTCGAGTCATGCGCTTTCCCGATCCATTCGATGTCATCGTCGTCGGCGGCGGCCACGCCGGCACCGAAGCCGCGCTCGCAGCGGCGCGGATCGGCGTGCGCACACTGCTGCTCACGCAGTCGATCGAGACGCTCGGCCAGATGAGCTGCAATCCCGCGATCGGCGGCATCGGCAAGGGCCACCTGGTCAAGGAGATCGACGCGCTCGGCGGCGCGATGGCGCGCGCGGCGGATCGCGGCGGCATTCAGTTCCGCATTCTGAACGCGAGCAAGGGGCCCGCGGTGCGCGCCACGCGCGCCCAGGCCGATCGAGTGCTGTACAAGCAGGCGATCCGCTCGATGCTCGAGAACCAGCCGAATCTCACGCTCTTTCAACAGGAAGTCGCCGATCTCGTGCTCGACGGCGAGCGCGTCGCGGGTGTCGTCACGCAGACGGGTATCGAGTTTCGCGCGCGCGCCGTCGTGCTCACGGTCGGCACGTTTCTCGGCGGCAAGATTCACGTCGGCCTCACGAATTACCAGGGTGGGCGCGCGGGCGATCCTCCCTCGAACCGGCTGGCCGAAAAACTGCGCGCGCTGCCGTTTCGCGTCGGGCGACTGAAGACCGGTACGCCGCCGCGCATCGACGGCCGCACGATCGACTACACCGGCTTGCTCGCGCAGCCCGGCGATGAGCCGATGCCCGTGTTCTCGTATCTGGGCCGGCGCAGCGAGCATCCGCGCCAGGTCATGTGCCACATCACCGCGACGAACGAGCGCACGCACGACATCATTCGCGCCGGCTGCGACCGCTCGCCGATGTTCACGGGCGTCATCGAAGGCGTGGGGCCGCGCTATTGTCCGTCGGTCGAAGACAAGGTGCATCGGTTTGCCGACAAGACGTCGCATCAGATCTTCATCGAGCCGGAGGGCTTGAGCACGCACGAGATCTATCCGAACGGCATCTCGACGAGCTTGCCGTTCGACGTGCAGCTCGCGCTGGTGCGCTCGATCCAGGGTTTCGAGCACGCGCACATCACGCGGCCGGGCTACGCGATCGAGTACGACTACTTCGATCCGCGCGATCTGCGCCCGAGCCTCGAGACGAAGTTCGTGCCAGGACTGTTTTTCGCGGGCCAGATCAATGGCACGACCGGCTACGAGGAAGCGGCGGCGCAAGGCCTGCTCGCGGGCATCAATGCCGCGCGCCTCGTGCAAGGGTGCGAGGCGTGGTCGCCGCGGCGCGATGAAGCGTACATCGGCGTGCTCGTCGACGATCTGATCACGCGTGGCACGAGCGAGCCCTATCGCATGTTCACGAGCCGCGCCGAATTCCGCTTGCTCCTGCGCGAGGACAATGCCGATTTCCGACTCACGCCCGTCGGGCGCGAGATGGGTCTGGTGGACGACGAGCGGTGGGCATTCTTCTGCACGAAGCGCGATGCGACGAGCGCGGAGGTCGCGCGCCTGGATGCGGCCGTGCTGCATCCGCATCACATCGACGAGCAGCGCGCGCTCGAAGTGCTCGGTGCGCCGCTGGCGCGCGAAGCGCATGGCTTCGATCTCCTGCGTCGGCCGGAAGTCTCGTATGCATCGCTCACGGCGCTCGAACCGATCGGCCGCGCCGAGTGGATGACTGCGGCCGATGCCGACGAACGCCTCATCGAGCAGGTGCAGCTGCAAGTCGAAGTGCAGGCGAAGTACAGCGGTTACATCGATCGGCAACAGGAAGAGATCGAGCGCCAGCGGCGCCACGAGACCACGCGGCTGCCCGACGACATCGACTACGGCGAAGTCCGGGGCTTGTCGAGCGAAGTCAGGCAGCGCCTGAGAGAAGTGCGGCCCGCGACGATCGGCCAGGCGGCGCGCGTGCCTGGCGTCACACCGGCAGCCGTCTCCTTGCTTCTAGTGCATCTAAAGCGCAAGCCCGCGCACGCGCGCGCGACCGGCTGAGCGCGCCCGCCCGCGTCGATTTTTTGACGGCGCTCACGGATTGCGCGACTTGCGCTGAGCCGCGACCGCATTCCGTCAAGTGCGATCCGAGCGCGCGGTCATAAGCAGATCACTTTTCTCGGCGCTCGACAGTGCCGCCCCCGGCGACGTGCAGGGCGCCAGTAAGCGATCACGAGTGAATCCCTGTGATTCCCTTCATCGTTTGCCGCGCCGCGCAACTGATAAAGTGCTGCGCACCACTTCCTCTCGTTTGCAAAGATCATGGTCTGGTTTCTGATTTTCGCGACCACCGTTTTCGGCCTGTACTTCTGGCGCGAGCACGTGAAGCGCCAGAAGGAGCTGAACAGCCCGTTGGCATCCCATCGCTCGGGTCATGCGCACATCGGGCAGGTGGTCGTGCTCGACAAGGGATTGCAGAACGGTGCGGGCCGCATTCGCATCGGCAATCGCGAATGGCCGGTGCGCGGCCCCAATCTGCCGGCGGGTGCGAAGGCGCGCGTGACGGGCGTCGACGGGACGATCCTGCTCGTCGATCGCGTCGCGGCCTGACGCGCCAGCCGCTTACCCCGAACAGCCCTGTTCGCGCCTCGCGCGGTCACCATGATCGCGCCACAGGGTGTCGGCTTGCGCCCGGGCCTGCTCCAGGAGCTTCGGATCCAGCTGCCGCTCGAGCGCCTTGACCGTTTGATCGAAAACGACGGTCGCTGTCACGTAGTTCTCGCCGACACAGCCCGCTTCGCTCAGCCGATCGCCGAAGTATTGCCACGCGAGCAGCTGCGCCCGATTCATTCGCATGCCCCAGGGCATCCGCGCCATCGATAAGAACGCGCCCGGCTCGCCATCGCGGGCCGCATCGGTGACGAACGCCGCGGCGCCGGCCGCATCCGCCGGATGACCATCGCAACCAAGCGCCATGCAGTTCGCGAGATCGACCTTCGCCTTATTGATCGAGCGTCCTGCCTGTTTCAGGAGCAGGCGAATGGATGCGACGTTCTCGGTCGTCTCGCCGCGCTGAACGGCGATCAAACGCCCGTTCGCGAGCACGTACTGGGCCGGAGCGAAGCCTTTGTCCGCCGCCGTTTGCAGCAGCGCGTCTCTTCGTTTCGGGTCCCGTGTGAACTGCGCGAGCTCCGTCGCGCTCGCGGGGTCGCCGGATTCGGCGGCCTGGCGCAAGCGTCCTTCGATCGCGCCATAGTCGAATTGCGCGCGCGCGCAGCCTTCTCGAGCTCGTTGTCGATAGTTTTCGTCCGCGACGATCACCCCGGCTGCCTTTGCCGCTCGCTGCGGGTCGAGCGTGGCCGGCAGCTTCGCGATCTGGGCTTGCGCGTCCGGCAGGCGGGCGGAAGCGACGCGATTGCACCAGTGCTGCACGCGCACGAGCGCGATGTTCGCGTCGTTGTTGCCCGTCGCGGCTTGTTCGCCGAGCCGCGCGACTGCCGTGGCGACGTCCGCACGCGCGAGCGTGGCCACGATGTCGGGCGCGATCTTGAGCCCGGTCAGATTGCGGTGATGCGCCGAGTTCTGCAGCGTCGTGACGAAGGCGCTCTCGTCGCTCGGCTTGACCAGGGGCGCCTGCGATTCGGGAGGGGCCGGCGGCTGCGATTCGGCTGTCGAGGGCGCTTCGATGGCGCCGACGTGGTGACCGTAGCCGGCCAGCGCACAGAGCAGGATCGTCCAACGCTTCATGAGCCCTCCCAACGACGGCTTCAGCCTACTCCCGTTCCCCCGCGAAGCGGGGGAAGGTTAGGGATGGGGGTCTTCTCTATCGTCTGTCCGGCGGTCGACGGTGCGCTCGTTACTGCGCACCCCCCACGACCAGATCGTATTCAATCTGCACGTTCCCCGTGAAGGTCATCTGCCCGCTCTGATAGCTCTGTGCTGCGTCGCCCGCTTCCGCGGCCATCATTACCTTGCCGCGCATCATCGGCATCGGCGGGGGCGCGTAGCCCGAGTTCGCGGCAATCGTGCGCGCGTCGCCGAGCTTCCCGCCCGCGGCCTTCGCGACCACATCGGCATTGGCCTTCGCATCCGCCACCGCTTTTGCGAGCGCCTGTCGCTCCAAGTCGCGTCGCTTGCTCGAATCCAGGCGCGGATCGCCGAGCTGATTGACGCCGATATCGGTCGCACGTTCGAGCAGCTGGCCGAGCTTCTCCAGATCGCGCAGCTCGATCTCGACCTGGCGCGACACCAAGTAGCCGATCAGCGTGCGCTCGCGGGCGTTCGGCTCCCAGTTGTACTCGGGCTGCACATTGATACGGGTGGCGCGCACGAGCTTCTGGTCGATCTTGAGGTCGCGCGTCAGCTTCAGCACGGCGTCGATCGTGCGCGCGACGTCCGCGCGTGCGTCTTCGAGCTTCGGCTTGCGCGATTCGACGCCGAGTGTGAGGTACGCGAGATCGGGCTCGGCCTGCACTTCGCCCTGACCGGTCACCGCGATGGTGCGTGGCCGCTCTGCTTCCGCGGCGATCGCCGCGTTGCCAAGCGCGAGAGTAGCGAGTACCGGAACGAGAATACGCTTCATGTGGACCTCGAAGTTGCCTATGACACCGTCGCACCAGAAGAACACGGGCGCGATGAACTTCCTATTAACGGGGCAGGGGGCGATTGCGGGTTAAAGAGGAGAGACAGAAGAGAGACCCCCTCCCTGACCCTCCCCCGCTGCGCGGAGGAGGGGACGATTACGGTAGCAGCCGTGCTTACGGCAGCCAGGGAATTACGGGAGCAGCCGTGCGATGAGCTGCGTCACTTCCGGTCGATCGCGACGCAGGTGCTCGCCCGTGCCGCGCACGATCATCTCGAGCTCGTTCGTCGCGCGCTCGAAGTCGTCGTTGACGACGACGTAATCGAACTCCGACCAATGCGAGAGATCCTCGATGGAGGCGCGCAGCCGCCGTGCGATGACCTCGTCCGAGTCCGTCTTGCGGCCGCGCAGGCGGGACTCGAGCGCCTCCCGCGAAGGCGGCAGGATGAAGATCGAGCGCCGCTCCGGCAATGCGCGCGCGATCTGCTGCGCACCCTGCCAATCGATCTCGAGCAGCATGTTCTCGCCGGCGACCAGCACTTGCTCGACCTGCGCGCGCGAAGTGCCATAGGAATTGCCATACACGTTCGCGTACTCGAGGAATTGGCCGTCCTTGGTCATGCGCTCGAACGTGTCCTTGTCGACGAAGAAGTAGTCGTGCTCGTGGCGCTCGTTCTCGCGCATCTTGCGCGTCGTATACGAGATCGAGAAGCGCAGCTCGGGCATGCGTTGCATGAGCGCGCGCACGAGCGAGGTCTTGCCCGTGCCCGAAGGCGCGGCCACGACGAACAGCTTGCCGCGCGGTTGCTGATTGTGTCCCATCCGTTATCCGCCCACCGCTCGCCGCGTCACTCGACGTTCTGAATCTGCTCGCGCATCTGTTCGATCATGACTTTCATGTCGACAGCGGCGCGCGTCATTTCCACGTCCTGGGATTTCGACGACAGCGTGTTCGCCTCGCGATTCAGCTCCTGCATCAAGAAGTCGAGCCGGCGTCCGGCAGGCTCCGAAGAGTCGAGCACGCTGGTCACCTCCTCGAGATGGCCGCTCAGACGGTCGAGCTCCTCGTCGACGTCCATCTTGTGCGCATACATCACGAGCTCCTGCTCCAGGCGATCGGAGTCGGGCGTGATCCCGAGCTGACCGATACGCTCGACGATGCGCTCGCGCAAGCGCTGCGAGATTTCCGGCAACCGCGCCTTGACGGCGACGACGAGCGCGCGCATCGACGCGCAGCGGCTCGCCAATACTTCGCGAATGCGCAAGCCCTCACGACCCCGCGTGTCGTGCAGTTCGGTCAGCGCCTCGCGCAGCAGCTCGAGCGCAGCCGCGATCAACGGGGCGGAATCGCCCTCCGCTTCGCGCACGACACCCGGCCAGCGCAGCAGATCGAGCGGGCTCACTGGCGCGCTCGCATTCATGCGGGAGCGCACCTGCTCGAGCCGTGCGATCACTTCGTCGAGCAAGTTCGGATCGACCTCGAGCTTGCGCTGTGCGCCAGCCGCGGACTTGAGATAGAGGTTGGCATCGACCTTGCCGCGCCGAAGCGATGCGCCGATCGTTTGACGCACGTCGTTGTCGAGCGCCTTGAGTTCTTCCGGCAAGCGCAGGGAAATTTCGAGATAGCGATGATTGACGGTGCGCAGCTCGCACACCAGCGTTCCAAATGCATCTTGACGTTCGCGCCGCGCGAAGCCCGTCATACTACGAATCATTGGGGAGCCAGCTCTTGAAGATTAAGGAAAAACGGGTCTTACGCTCACGGCGCGGGCCGGTGTATAAATCCGCCCGCCTTTCAAGTCTAACAGCACACCCTTAGCAGCGGAGCCCGCTTGCGGATCGAGCACGCAGATCTCAGTCTCGTCGGTGACCGTGAGGATAACCAGGACCGCGTTGCCATTGCCGCAAGGGAGCAAGCGGCATTGCTCATCGTCATCGATGGCATGGGCGGTCATTCGGACGGCAGCCGCGCGGCGGACACCGCGCTCAAGAGTCTGCTCGATTCCTTTCAGCAAACGCCGCTGCCGGTATTCGATCCGCTCGGTTTCCTGCACATGGCCTTGAGCAAGGCGCACGACGACGTCGCGCGGCTCGGCGCAAGTCAGAGCATCGATTCGCGCCCGCGCGCGACCACCGCCATCTGTCTCGTGCAAGAAGGTGCCGCGTACTGGGCGCACATCGGCGATAGCCGCGTGTACTGGATTCGACAGGGCCAGGTCCGCGAGCGCACTCGCGATCACAGTCATGTCGAGCTGCTGCTGCGCGAAGGCAAGATCACGGAAGCGGAAGTCGCCACGCATCCGATGCGCAATTTCGTCGAGTGCTGCCTCGGCGGCGATCCCGCGATACCGGAAATGACGATCAGCGGTCGACGCGTGCTCGCGCCCGGCGACGTGATCCTGCTTTGCACGGACGGCATCTGGGCAAATCTGCGCGATACGGACATCGCCGGTTTCTTCCGTGACGAAGGCAACGACCTACGCGCCTGGCTGGAAGCGCTGGGCCGGCGCGCGGTGCAGGCGTCCGCGCCGTTCAGCGACAATTCCACCGCCGCGGTACTGCGCTGGCGCGAAGCCTAGCGGCTCCCGACTACAATTCCCCCATCGACTTTCCCTCGCGCCCATTTGAGGCGGGAGGCCATTTGGCGTCTGCGGACGCATCGAGGTTTGTAATGAAGAATCGCCCCAGCGGCCGCGCGCCCGATCAGCTCCGCGAAGTCCGCATCACGCGCCATTTCACGCGTCATGCGGAAGGCTCGGTGCTCATCGAGTTCGGCGATACGCGCGTCCTGTGCACCGCGAGCGTCGAGGACACCGTCCCGTCGTTCCTGCGCAATACCGGGCGAGGCTGGGTTACGGCCGAGTACGGCATGCTGCCTCGCGCCACGCACACGCGCTCGCGCCGTGAAGCGGCGACGGGCAAGCAAGGCGGACGCACGCTCGAAATTCAGCGCCTGATCGGCCGCGCGCTCCGGGCCGTCGTCGATCAGAAGGCGCTCGGCGAGCGCACCATCACGATCGATTGCGATGTGCTCCAGGCCGACGGCGGCACGCGCACGGCGTCGATCACGGGCGCGTATGTCGCGCTCGTCGATGCGGTGGACACGCTCCTTCGCAAGGGCGTGTTGCGCGAGAGCCCGATCCACGGTCAGGTCGCGGCGGTGTCCGTCGGCATCTGGGCGGGCGTTCCCGTCGTCGATCTCGACTATGCCGAGGACTCCGATGCGGAAACCGACATGAACGTCGTCATGAACAATGGCGGCGGCTTCATCGAAGTGCAGGGCACTGCCGAAGGTCATGCATTTCGCCGCAACGAGCTCGATGAGTTGTTGAACCTCGCCGCGAATGGGATCGGCCAGCTGCTCGCGAAGCAGCTCGAGGCGTTGAGCTGACCGCAACCCGACCATTCCAATGCGCATCGTTCTCGCCACGAACAACAACGGCAAGCTCCGCGAATTTCGCGAGCTGCTGAGCCCGCTCGGCTTCGAGATCGAGCCGCTCGCGCAATTCACGCGCGTCAACGCGGAGGAAACCGGTCTGTCGTTCATCGAGAACGCGATCCTCAAGGCGCGCTACGCATCGCAGGCCGCGAATCTTCCCGCCATCGCGGATGATTCGGGCATCGAAGTCGATGCGCTGCGCGGTGAGCCCGGTATCTATTCCGCACGCTACGCGGGCGAGGGCGCGAGTGATCAAGCGAATCTCGACAAGCTGCTCGGCGCGCTCGCGGACGTACCGCTCGCGCGGCGCACCGCCCGTTATCAGTGTGCGCTCGCGTTCATGCGTTGGCCGACCGATCCTTCGCCGCTGATCTGCCAAGCGGGATGGGAGGGCCGCGTGATCGCCGCACCGCGTGGCGCGGGGGGCTTTGGCTACGACCCGATCTTCGAGCTGCCCGAGCTGGGCAAGACGGCCGCTGAACTGGAGCCCGCGGAAAAGAATCGCATCAGCCATCGCGGCAAGGCGTTGCGCGAGCTCGTCGCGCAACTGCGCGCCCGCATGTGAGGGGCATATGCTCGTCGCGCCGCCACTAGCGCTGTACGTCCACATGCCCTGGTGCGTGCGCAAATGCCCGTACTGCGACTTCAACTCGCATGCGGCACCGGCGCACTTGCCGGAGCAGCAGTACGTCACCGCGCTGCTCGACGATCTCGATCAGGATCTGCCGGCCGTGGCGGGGCGAGCGCTCGTGTCGATTTTTTTCGGCGGCGGGACGCCGAGCCTGTTCGCGCCGGAAGCGATCGCTGACTTCCTCGCCGGCGTGCGTGCCCGCATCCCGTGCGCGCCGGATCTCGAGGTGACGCTCGAGACGAATCCCGGCACGGTCGAGCACGGGCGCTTCGCGGGGTACAAAGCCGCGGGCGTGACACGCGTGTCCTTGGGCGCACAGACATTCGACGAGGCACAGCTACGCAAGCTCGGCCGCATTCATGGCGCCGGCGATATCGGTCGTGCGGTCGACGAGCTCGTCACGGCGGGTCTCGACAATTTCAATCTGGATCTGATGTACGCGCTGCCGGAGCAGCAGCTGCCGCAAGCGCTAGAGGACGTTCGCGCCGCGCTCGCGCTGCAGCCAGCGCACCTCTCGCACTATCAGCTCACGCTCGAACCGGGCACGGTGTTCTATCACCGGCCGCCGCCGCTGCCCGATCCGGATGCGAGCTGGGACATGCAGATCGCCTGCCAGGAGCTGCTAGCGGCGCACGGCTTCGAGCAGTACGAGGTGTCGGCGTACGCGCGCGCGGGGCGGCGCTGCCAGCACAACCTGAATTACTGGCGTTTCGGGGACTACATCGGCATCGGTGCCGGCGCGCACGGCAAGCTCACGGACGTCGAGCGCGGCTGCATCGTCCGCACGACACGCCATCGTCAGCCGCGCGAGTACCTGCGCCATGCCGGTCCGGCTCGCACGAGCGAACGACGCATCGTGCCTCCCGGCGATCTGCCGCTCGAGTTCATGCTGAATGTGCTGCGGTTGCGCTCGGGCTTCTCGACGGCGGATTTCGTGCAGCGCACCGGACTCATGGCGGCCACGATCGTGCCGACGCTCGAGCAAGCCCGCAGCCGCGGGTTGATCGTGCTCGAGGGCGACACCTGGGTTCCCACCGAGCTGGGCCGCCAGTTTCTGAACGACCTGCAGACGCTCTTCTTGCCTGAGGACGGCGCGCAGGATGCTGGTTCGAGAACGGACTCGCGCCGCGCAAGTTCGTGAACGGCCGCACAAAATCCCGTCGATCGAGCGCCTGAATGGCGCCGGCCACCGAGTAGTTATGCACACGCGGCCCGAGCTTTCACTGCGTCGCGGCCTTGATGATCATATTGCATCCGCTCTCTAAGGAGGCGGTCGTAACTCATTGGCCACAAAAGGGAAAATGACCTGGCTAAAAAATGATCAATGCGACAATGTCACATAACTGCAGCGTCGAGCACCATTTCCGCGCTGCTCTATCCACACACTTATCCACAGGTTTTGTGGATAACTCGCCGACAGGCTCGACGCGCATTCGAGCAGCACGCAAGGCCCTTCGACACGACGGTAAATTTCCTGTTGCGACGCCGAGGGCCCGTGGCTACACTGCGCGCCCTTTTCGTAGGCCGGCGTCCTTTGAGGCGCGTGGGAATCGATCATGAAGGCTGGAATCCATCCCGAATATAAAGAGACGACGGTGACGTGCAGCTGCGGCAACACGTTCATCACGCGCTCGACATTGGGCCACGATCTGCAAATCGAAGTTTGCTCGAACTGTCATCCGTTCTATACGGGCAAGCAGAAGATCGTCGACACCGGCGGTCGCGTCGACAAGTTCCGCAAGAAGTACGCGCGCTGATTCGCGCGAGCTTGCAGCGATGAAGAAAGGGGCGCCTTGAAAGGCGCCCCTTTTGTTTGTGGCCATCTTACGCGCCGTACGCACGGCAGCCGCTCTGTGCCCGACTCCCGTCGCGATGCACGGCGGAACTCTCCCCGTCGGAGGGGCTCTCACGGTTCACGGCCCCCGGCTTGTCGCTGGCTTCTTGGGCGGTTTATAACCAGGTCTCCATCGTAAAGAGCGCGGCCATGCTCACATCTTCCGTGCGACGTGCGTGCCTCGTTCCGCTTGCGGCGCTGGCGTTGAGCAGCTGCGCCTCGAATCCGGTCACGGGGCGGCCCGATCTCGTGTTCTCGTCCGAAAAGGGCGAGGTCGATCGCGCGCGCCAAGTGCATCCGATGATCATGCAGCAGTTCGGCGGGCCCTACGACGACATGCGGCTGCAGCAATATGTGAACGATGTCGGCCAGCGCGCCGCGAAGGCGAGTCACCGTCCGGACTTGCAGTACACGTTCACGGTGCTCGACAGCGAGGAGATCAACGCCTTCACGCCGGGCGGCGGCTTCGTCTACATCACGCGCGGCATCATGAATTATCTGAATTCCGAGGCGGAGCTCGAGGCCGTGCTCGGTCACGAGATCGGCCATATCACCGCGCGGCATCCGGTTCGCCAACAAACGCAGTCGACGCTCTCGGGTATCGGCGCCGCGGCCGTCGGCCTCGTGACCGGCAGCGGCGATCTTGCCGGCCTGGCGAACTACGCGGGTGCGGCACTCATCACCGGCTATGGCCGCGATATGGAGCTCGAAGCGGACCGCCTCGGCGCCGAGTATCTGGTGAAGACGGGCTACTCGCCCGACCACATGATCGATGTCGTGCGCCTGCTCAAGAACCAGGAGCTGTTCGAAGTGCAGCGAGCGCGTCAGGAGAATCGCAAGCCGCGCATCTATCACGGTGTGTTCTCGACGCATCCCGACAACGACGAGCGTCTGCGCGAGGTCGTCAAGGCCGCCGGCGCCATTCAGAGCGAGGGAGCGAAGACCGATCCCGGACGTGAGCGCTACCTGCAAGCGATCCAAGGCTTGCCCGTCGGCACGAGCCGCGCGCAGGGCGTGTTGAAGGGCAATCGCTTCTATCACGCGAATCTCGGCTTCACCTTCGCGTTTCCGAGCGGCTGGAACGTCGAGAATCAAGCGAATCGCGTGCTGTCGCTCTCGCCGCGGAAGGACAGCGTGATGCAGATGACGATGCAGCCGCCGCCGCCGAATCTCGGGCCGCAACAATTCTTGTCACGCTTGCTTGCCGGCAAGAACGCGGGGCCGGGCGAGGCGATCGAAGTGAACGGACTGCAGGGCTATACGGCGGTCGTGCGATCCGAGCGTACTGATTTCGGCGTCGTGCCGGCTCGGTATGCGGTGATCTACCACAACAATCTCGCGTACATTTTCGCCGGCGCGAGCAAGGCGTCGAGCGGCGCGCCCGCGGCCGATCCGCTGTTCATGTCGTCCATTCGAACGTTTCGCCGCTTGCGGAGCAACGAGTTCCCGCTCGCCGAGCCCTACAAGGTGAAGATCATTCGCGCCGATGCGAATACACGAATCGCGGACCTCGCGAAGGCATCGCCAATCAAGGAATATCCAGCCGAAATGCTGCGGCTGATGAACAATCTCTATCCCGACAAGGAGCCCCAGGCAGGTCAGCTCCTGAAGATCGTCGTCGAGTAGCGCGCGCGTCTTCGCGTCAGAGCCAGGCGAGTCGCGGCGCTCGTCGAAGCATCCGCGCGGATGCGCACTGACGTAGCGCGCTTGCGAGCTTGATTCGATCGCGGTGACGTGTAAGTCTGCGCGTCCCCTTTGCACCTGCAAAAAAATCTTCGCTATCGCAACAGTTCGAGATCGCGCCCATGTCCGAGAAAAAATTCGAGTTAACGAATCTTGCCACCGGTAAGAAGACGACGGCCGAGGTGAAAAGCGGCACGTTGGGTCCGGACGTGTTGAACATAGCGAACTTACCGAAAGAGCACGGGCTGTTCACTTTCGATCCGGGCTTCATGGCCACGGCATCGACCGAGAGCAAGATCACGTTCATCGACGGCGACGAAGGCGTGCT
>JAEYXD010000171.1 GCA_023428645.1 Pseudomonadota bacterium | reverse complement strand
CGCTGTCGCTGTGCATCGGCCTGTTGATCGACGATGCGATCGTCGTACGCGAGAACATCGTGCGGCATGCCGGCATGGGCAAGAGCCATCGGCAGGCGGCGTTCGATGGCACCTCCGAGATCGGCCTGGCGGTGATGGCGACGACGTTCGCGATTCTCGCCGTGTTCATTCCGGTCGCCTTCATGAGCGGCGTGATCGGACGCTTCTTCCTGCAGTTCGGCATCACCGTCGCGGTGGCCGTATTCGTCTCCTTGATCGTGAGCTTCACGCTCGATCCGATGCTGTCCTCGATCTGGCCGGATCCGAAAGAGGGCCGCTTCAAGTACGCGCCCTGGCTCGGCCGTTTGATGGACAAGATCGAGACGTACATCGACGCCGCGCATCGCGTCTACGATCGCGTGCTCGATTGGGCGCTGGCGTCGCGCCGCTATCGCATGCCCGGCCTCGCGCAGCTCGTGATGTCCAAGCGCTCCACGGACGCGCCGGTGCCGCGCTGGGCGAGCGTGAGCCCGCGCTCGCTGCTCGTGCTCATGGCGGTGTTCATCTTCGTCGGCAGCCTGGCGCTCGTGCCGCTCGTCGGCTCCGAATTCGTCCCACAGGGCGACGAAGGCATGATTTCGATGCGGCTCAACACCCCGCTCGGCTCGAGCCTGCAGTACACGGACGCGAAGATGCGCGACGTCGAGGCGGAGCTGCGCAAGCTGCCCGGCGTCGAAGCGGTCGTCACGACCGTCGGCACGAGCGAAGGCCGCAACTTCGCGCGCATCCTGCTGCGCTTGAGCGACATCACCAAGCACGAGCGGCCGTCGCAGCAAGAGATAGAAAAGACGATCCGCGAGCGCCTGGCGCACATGGCGGGCATCAATCTGATGATCAATCAGAACAATCGCCCGGTCTCGATCTCGGTGCTCGGTCCCGATACGGAGGGACTGACGCGGATCTCCGAGGATTTGATGGCGCGCCTCGCGAAGATTCCGGGCATTGCGGATCTCGAGAGCAGCGAAAAGGGTGCGAATCCGACGATTGCCGTACGCATCAATAACGAGCTGGCGAGCGATCTCGGCTTGACGACCGCGCGCATCGGCAACGCGCTGCGTCCGTTGATCGCGGGCGATCAGATCAGCACGTGGCTCGGCCCGGACGGCCAGGACTATGACGTGATCGTGCAGCTTCCCAAGCAGCGCCGCGAGATCACCTCGGATCTGGCGGATCTGTATGTGAGCAGCACGCGCATGGACGCGAATGGCAACCCGTTGCTCGTGCCGGTGCGGCAGGTCGCGGACTTCGTGTCGACGGGCAGCGCGCAGCAGATCCGGCGCTTGAACCTGCAGCGGCGCGTCACGATCTGGGCCAACGCGCAAGGCAGGCCCGGCGGTGACGTCGGATCGGACGCGGAGAAAGTGCTCAAGCAGATGGAGCTGCCGCCGGGCTATCGGTTCGACGTGGGCGGCGGCCAGCAGGAGATGAAGGAGACGATGGCGGCGGCGGGCGCCGCGCTCGGACTGGCGGTGATCTTCATCTATCTCGTGCTCGCGTCGCAGTTCGGCAGCTTCCTGCAGCCCATCGCCATCATGGTGTCGCTGCCGATGTCGCTGATCGGCGTGCTGCTCGCGCTGTTGTTCACCGGGACGACGCTGAACATCTTCTCGATCATCGGCTTCATCATGCTGATGGGCCTCGTGACCAAGAACGCGATCTTGCTCGTCGACTTCACGAATCATGCGATTCGCGCCGGCATGCCATTGCGTGAGGCGATTCGCGAGGCGGGCCAGGTGCGTCTGCGGCCGATTCTGATGACGACGCTCGCGATGATCTTCGGCATGTTGCCGATGGCGATCGGCGTCGGACAGGGGGGCGAGATGCTGGCGCCCATGGGACGTGCGGTGATCGGCGGTGTGATCACCTCGACGATTCTGACGTTGCTCGTCGTGCCGGTGCTGTACACCTACCTCCATTCATTGAGCACGAGACTCAAAGCCTTCTGGCACAAAGGCTCGCCCGCCGCGGAGCATCAGCCGGCCGGCTAACGGCGTTGCGCATGCGAACGCGCCGGCGTGGCGGCCCGCTGATGCGCAGCGGCCTGCGCCGCGCGCGATGCGTGTCCATGCGCTGCTCCATCAACAAACAACCTACGTGAAACAGGCAAGTTGTAGGTCGACGCTCGCGCAGCGCGTTGGCTGCGGCGCGGCAGCGTTCGCTGCGAGATAAGTCTCTACATTTCGCGTCGTCGAGCGTTGGAACCCCTCTACTGTCTTCGCGTTGTCTTTTCACAGACAAGGCGAGTTTTCTCAAGGAAATCCAAGCATCGCTCCTTGGGGAACAACCTGGAGGAGAGGCATGAACAGGTTCACTACGATCATCGTCGGCGCGGCGCTGGGCGGACTGCTCGCGGGTTGCGGCGGCGTTTCAGAGGTCACGAAGGAGCGCGTAGACCGCAGCGCGGCGGTCGTGCAGCAATCGCAAGCGACGGTGGGAAATTCCGAGGCAGGTGCGATCGACATGCAGCGTGCGAAGGAGCTGCTGGACAGTGCGCGCAATCAGATGCGCGAAAGGAATGGCGAGGCCGCGGAGCGCTTGGCATCCGAAGCGCAGCTCACGTCGGAGCTCGCAGTTGCGAAGACGCAGAATGCGCAGGCCCGCAAGGCTGCCGATGAGCTCACCGCGAGCCTGGAGTCGCTGCGCCGCGAAGCCGCGCGCGCGCCGGGAACGACGAGCTCGCCGACGAACACACCGTGATGCGGAACAGAACCCGGAGATTGGTCATGATGAAGGCATCCACAGTCACACGCGTTTTCGTGGGAGGAGCCGCCGTCGGGTTGTTCGCCGCGTGCAGCTCGACGCCCCAGCGCATCGAATCCGTCGAAACGGCGCGCACGCTCGTCTCGCAGGTCGAGGCGTCGCCCCGCGCTGGCGTAGCAGCGGTCAACGTCGCGAACGCGCGCAAGGCGCTCGCGACGACCAACCGCTTGGTCGAAGAGGGCGGCAACAAGAAGGACATCGAGTTCCACGCGCAGATCGCAACCCTGAACGCGCAGATCGCGAACGAGAAGATCATGACGGCGCAGGCGCGCGAAGAAATCGACAAGGGCACGGCCGAGCGTCAGGCGGTGCTGCTGCAGTCGCGCGAGCGCGAGGCCGAGCGTCAAGCGCAAGCGGCGCGTGCAGCGGAGCAGCGCACGCAATCGCTCGAGCAGGAACTTGCGGACCTCAAGGCGAAGAAGACCGAGCGCGGCATCGTCCTGACGTTGGGCGATGTCTTGTTCGACACGGGCAAGGCCACGTTGAAGCCCGGCTCGCTCGCGACGATCGACCGACTGGCCAATGCGTTGAAGGAAGACCCCTCGCGCAAGGTGGCGATCGAGGGATTCACCGACAGCACCGGCAGCCCCGAATTCAACATGGTTCTGTCGCAGGAGCGTGCGGACGCGGTGGAAGCCGCGCTACTGGCGCGGGGTGTCTCGCCCGATCAGATGACGGCGATCGGTCGCGGGTCGAGTTCGCCGGTCGCCAGCAACGCGAACGCGGCGGGACGGCAATTGAACCGGCGCGTCGAGATGATTTTCCAGGAAGGCACGCGCTCGCGCGTCGCCTCGGATGCCGATTGACGTTGTCGGTCCGTTTACCGGATGGAAGCCAAGGACGGCTGACGAGCCAGACCTCCGCACCTCTGCTCAGCGGGCACAGGGCGGAGGTCTTTTGATTCTTGCCGCTCGCTATCCCGCGGCCATCCACGCCAACGCCACCTCTTGAACGTCGATGTCGCTCTTGCGCGGGCTGACGACGACTTGCTCGATCTTCACTGCCGCCGGATCCATGTCGGCCTGCAGCTTGGCGGTGTCGGCGGCGAACTCGCCTTCCAACTGTGCCTGCCGTTGCTTCAGCGCTTCGAGGCTTTCTTCCGCGCGCTGCACGTCGCCGCTCTCCCGGCCGATCCTGCCGGCGCTGCGCGCCGCGCTGCCGATCCGACCCACGTGCGTCGCGCTGACTTTCTTACGGCCGAGCAGGGCACCGAGAATCGAACTGCCCACTGAAAATGCCGTCTGCAGTTTCTGCTCGGAAAGCTGCTCGCGCTCACGCGCGATGCGGTCCTCCGCGCGGCGCATCTGTTCCGCGAGCGTCGCGAGCTTCGGTGCATATTTCTTGCGCAGCGCTTCGATGGCCGCGTCGCGCTTCTCGCGCACCGCCAAGGCGATTTGCGCCCGCAGCTCGCTTTCGGTCGCGCCTGGCTTCGAAACCGCGCCGACGAGCGCGCATCGCAGCACGGTCAGGGCGCCGTGCTCGTGGGCATGCGCCGCAAGCTGCTTCTTCCATGCCGCGTAACTTTGCGCGCGCGCGGCGCTCGCCGGGGCCTCGGCGTAGCGTGCGTTCTCCGGCGGAGTCCTGCCGAGGGATGCGGCAAGGTCGCTCGCCACATCGGCATTCGACCAATCCGCGTCGCCGTCGTCATCGAACGGGGCGAGATGCCACTGCGTCTCCCAGACATCGATGCCGTTCGCCTTGTCGACGAAGTGCAGGCGCACCTTGCCGAGCACGCGCGGCAGCAAGAGCGCCTCCTGCGCGTCAGCGCGCTCGTAGTATTCGCCGATCTCGGCGGGGACGATCGGCTTCGAACTCGAACTCGAACTCGAACTCGCCGCGCCGCCCGGCGAGGCCGGCCGCGACGACGGTGTGTCCGTCGGGGCGTTTTGTTGCAGCCGCGCGATCTCCGTGAGCGTCAGCGGCCCGCGCAGGTACGACAAAGCCCAGCGGGTGCGCAGCAATACCGGCGCGTCGTCATGAACGTTGCGCATGAGGAAGACGCGGGCGCCGAGATTCGCGAGCAGACGCGTAAGCTCGGCCTTGTCCAAGCCGCTGCCCGTGCTCAGCAAGCCCTCGATGACGCGCGCCTTGTCGCGCTCGGTTTGCAGACGGCCGATGAACCACGTGCCCGCGTTCGACAGTCCCTTGTAGTCGAGATCCACGGGATTCTGTGTGGCGAGCACGACGCCGAGCCCGAAGGCCCGCGCCTGTTTCATGAGCGTGAGCAGCGGCTGCTTCGAGGGCGGCATCGCGTTCGGCGGGAAGTAGCCGAAGATCTCGTCCATGTAGAGCAGCGCGCGCAGGCTCGACGTTCCGGATTGCCGGCGCATCCAGGCAACGACCTCGCCCAGGAGCAGCGTCACGACGAACATGCGTTCGGCGTCGCTCAGATGCGCAATCGAGACGATCGCGATGCGCGGCTTGCCGCTCGGTGTGTAGAGCAGGCTTTGGATGTCCAGCGGCTCGCCGGTCATCCACGCCGCGAAGCCCGGCGCAGCGAGCAAATTGTTCAGGCGCATCGCGAGCTGCAGGCGATCCTTCGCGGGATAGAACGTTTCGAGATCGAATACGCCGATTTTCGCGACGCCGGGCTTTTGGATGTGCTGGATCAGTGCCGGCAGGTCGAGATGGCGGCCTTCGCTCCACGCGGTGTGCAGCAGCGTCGACAATAGAATGTGCTCGCGGCTCTGTACCGGGTCGGCGTCGATGCCGAGCAGCCCGAGCAGGCCGGCGACCGTCGCGGCGACGCGTTCCGACAATGCCGCGCCGTCCGCGCGCAGCTCCGGGGCGGGCGCGTCGAACGAGCGCAGGATGGACAGCGCGCGGCCGGACGAGCTGCCCGGCGTGTAGATCGCGACTTCCGCCGCCTCTCGGAAGCGGCGAATCCGCTCTCCATCCTGTTGCCAGTCCGCGAGGCCCTTGCGCCACGTCTCGGCGGTCGCGGCAGCGTAGGCGTCGGTCGACAGGCCCTTGCGCGCGGCCTCGCCTGCATCCGCCCACGGCGCGAAGTCGGCGGGCCGCAGTTCCGGAAAGGTGAGCATCAAGTTGCCGATGTCGCCTTTGGGGTCGATCGCGATCGCAGGGACGCCGTCGATCGCGGCCTCCTCGAGCAAGGACACGCACAGGCCGGTCTTGCCGCTGCCGGTCATGCCGACGCAGACGGCGTGCGTCGTCAGGTCGCGCGAGTCGTAGAGCAGGAGGTCCGGGCGGTCTTTGCCGGTCCCCGAGTCGACTTCGCGACCGAGGTAGAAGGAGCCGAGGGCTTCGTAGTTGGGCAGGGACATGGGCGGTCAGCCGTGAGTGATGGAGTAGCGAAGGGCAAGGGAGGCCCTCGCGCAAGTGAATACTAACCGCTAGCCGCCAACCGCTAATCGCTACTCTGTAACCGGTTTATAACCACGGTTTTACCGACCCCGCTACCTACCCGCGGCTAAAGTGCGCGCCCTATGTCCATCACTCTCGACCAAGTCACCAAACGGTATCAAGGCGCGCCGGTCGTCAACGACGTCTCGCTCGAGGTCGCCGAGGGCGAATTCTTCGTGCTGCTCGGCCCGAGCGGCAGCGGCAAGAGCACGCTGCTGCGCGCGATCGCGGGACTGACCGGCGTCGATCACGGCCGCGTTGCATTGCACGGCAAGGACGTGACCCACGTGTCGGCGCGCCAGCGCGGGGTCGGGCTCGTGTTCCAGAACTACGCCCTGTTTCGCCACATGACGGTCGGGGAGAACATCGAGTTCGCGTTGCGAGTCCGCCGGCAGAAGGCCGCCGAGCGGCGCGCTCGTCGCAAGGAGCTGCTGCGCCTCGTCGCGCTCGAAGGCATGGACGATCGCCTGCCGACGCAGTTGTCGGGCGGCCAGCAGCAGCGCGTCGCGGTGGCGCGCGCGCTCGCGCACAAGCCGCAAGTGCTGCTGCTCGACGAGCCGTTCGGCGCCCTGGACGCGAAGATCCGCGAGGAGCTGCGCCGCACGATCCGCCAGGTCCAGCGCGAGCTCAACATCACGACCGTGCTCGTGACCCACGACCAGGAAGAGGCCTTCGCGCTCGCCGATCGTATCGGCGTCATGAATCTCGGGCGCCTGCTCGAAGCGGGCAAGCCGCACGAGCTGTATGCCACACCCGCGACACGCTTCGTCGCGACCTTCCTCGGCGCGGCAAACCTGCTGCTCGCACGCCAGACCGCCGATGGCATCCGCTTCGGCGCGACCCCCGTGAACGCGCGCGCCGCCGAGAAGCTCGATGGCAGCCGCGAGCACGAAGTCGTCGCGGTGCTGCGGCCCGAGGAGATCGAGCTCGCCCCGACTCGGGACAATCTGCGGACGAACTTCATCGCGAACGGCACGATCGACGAGCTCGTGTTCACCGGCGCGCTCGAGCGGATGCGCGTGCGGCTCGTCGACGGCGCGGTCGCCTCGCAGCTGTCGTCCTCGGAGCAGGCCGCGGCGCCGGTGTTGGAAGTCACGCGCACTCAGCACGAGCAGCGCAATTTCCCGTTGCAGCCCGGCCAGTCGGTGGCGATCGGCGTGCGTCGCATCCATGTGCTGCCGACGCCGTTGTCCAGCTATACCGCATGTGCGATGGACAGCGCCGCGGCCGAGCGGCTTGCGCAACACCCGTTCCTGGTCGAGCTGGCCGCGCGCATGAAGACGCGCATCACGACTCGGGTCGAGCCCTCGCTCGCGAATGTCGATGGGGAGCCCGCGCACACGCCGATCTCGGGCGTCGCAGTGATCGGCACGCGCGCCGATACGGCCGCCCAGATCGAGTGGCTGTTGGAAAACGGCGCCGCCGAAGTGCTCGTACTGCCGACGCACGTCGCGCCGCCGCAGCGCGTCCTGATCCATTGGCTCGAGGACGACGCGCGCCGGCCTACGCTCGCCGTCGCCGCGAGCCTGTTGCGCCATGTGCCTGCCGAGGCGGTGTACGTGGGCATCATGCCCGAAGGCTCGAACGAGTCGCAGCGGCCGTTCGGCGTGCGCACGTTGCTCGACGCGCGTTCGGAAGCGCAAGCCGTGCACGGTCTCGAGATGCGCACGGAGCTGCGCTTCGGCGTCGCGGCCGAGGAGCTGCATCGACAGCTCGAGGGTTCGTCCGATCAGATGCTCATCCTGGGTATCTCGGATCTAAAGCAATTTCGCAGCGCGTTCGCGAGCCTCCTGGCCTCGCCGATGACGTTCTCGCTGATGGTCGTGTACCGGCCCACCGAGAAATGACGCGGGGGGCGGGTATGAATATGAAGCGAGGAGTCGCCGTCCTGCGGCGTGTGCGTCATGCGTGGCTGGCGGCGGTCGTGTCACTGCTTGCCGCGTGCGGCGGCGGCGAGGGCGGCAAGTCCGTCACGCTGCTGAACGTGAGCTACGATCCGACGCGCGAGCTGTATCGCGACGTGAATCTCGGCTTTCGACAGGAATGGCAGGAGCGCACGGGTGAGCGCGTGTTCGTGCGCCAATCGCACGGCGGCTCGGGCAGCCAGGCGCGCGCCGTGATCGACGGCCTGGACGCGGATGTGGTCACGCTCGCGCTCGCATACGACATCGACTCGATCCAGCGCAAAGGCAAGCGCCTCGGCGCCAACTGGCAGACGCGTTTTCCCGACAACAGCTCGCCGTACACCTCGACGATCGTATTCCTGGTGCGCGCGGGCAATCCGAAGCAGATTCGCGATTGGTCCGATCTCACGCAGCCGGGCATCACGGTCGTCACGCCGAATCCGAAGACATCCGGCGGCGCGCGCTGGAACTATCTCGCGGCGTGGGGCTACGCGCTGCGCTCGGCGCTCGGCGGCGATCTGGGCCAACTCGACGATCCGGCGGCGGAAGCCGCCGTGCAGGCGGCCGAAGCATCCGCCGAGAAATTCGTGAAGGATCTGTATGCGCGCGTACCGGTGCTCGACGGCGGCGCACGCGCCTCGACGAACACCTTCGTTCAGCGCGAGATCGGCGATGTGCTGATCGCGTGGGAAAACGAAGCGCTGCTCGCGATGCGCGAGCTGCAGCCGGGAACGGTGGAGATCGTCGTGCCGTCCGTGAGCATCCTGGCCGAGCCGCCGGTGGCCGTCGTCGATACGGTCGTGGATCGCCGCGGCACGCGCCAGGTCGCGGAGGCCTACTTGCGGTACTTGTACTCGCCGGCCGGTCAGGAGATCGCCGCGAAGCACTACTTCCGGCCGCGCAACGCCGAGGTCCTGGAGCGCAATCGCGAGCGGTTCCCGCCCATCGAGCTGTTCACGATCGCGCAGATCAGCGGCGATTGGAACAAGGCGCAGGAAACCCACTTCGCGGACGGCGGCGTGTTCGATCGGATCTATGGGATCGGGAAATGAAGCGACGATGATTTCGACGTTCCGCCAACCTTCGATTCTTCCCGGCTTCGGTCTGACGCTCGGCTTCTCGACGTTCTTCCTGTCGGCCATCGTGCTGCTGCCGCTCGCCGCGCTCATCATGAAGACCGCGACCATGGGCTGGAGCGACTTCATCGACGTGCTCACCGATCCGCGCTCGGTGGCCTCCTATCGCCTGTCGTTCGGCGCGGCGCTGCTGGCCGCGCTCATCAACAGCGTGTTCGGATTCATCATCGCGTGGACGCTCGTGCGCTATGAGTTTCCCGGCCGCGGGTTCATCGATGCATTGATCGACATGCCGTTCGCCTTGCCGACGGCGGTCTCCGGCATCGCGCTCACCGCCGTGTTCGCCGAGAACGGCATCGTCGGTCAATACCTCGCGGCGCTCGGCATTCGTGTCGCCTACACGTGGATCGGTGTCGTCGTCGCACTGACGCTGATCGGCCTGCCGTTCGTCGTACGCTCGGTGCAGCCCGCGCTCGCCGAAGTACAGCGCGATCTCGAGGATGCCGCCGAAACGCTCGGCGCCGGCCGCTTCTACGTCTTCCGCCGCATCATCCTGCCGACCGTGTTGCCCGCGCTCGCGACCGGCTTCACGCTCGCGTTCGCGCGCGGGGTCGGCGAATACGGCTCGGTCGTGTTCATTTCCGGCAACCTGCCGATGAAGACCGAGATCACGCCGTTCCTGATCGTGGTCAAGCTCGAGCAGTTCGACTACGCCGGCGCCGCGGCGCTCGGCTTCATCATGCTGTTGATGTCGTTCGTCATGCTGCTCTCGATCAATCTGCTGCAAGCCTGGGGGCGCCGCCACGTCGTGGCGTCGGGGCGCTGATGGCGGGGGCTCCCAACAAGGCGCTGCTCGCGGAAATCGCCAGCCGGCCGGGGCGCGATACCCTGGCCGCGACGCTGATCAAGTGGTCCTTCATCGGCGCCTCGCTCGTGTTCCTGGCGGCGCTGCTGTTCGCGCCGCTCATCACGGTCTTCGCGGCGGCGCTCAGCAAGGGCTGGGCGATGTACTTCGGCAGCTTCAAGGATCCGGACACGCTCGCGGCGATTCGCCTGACGCTGTTGACCGCCGCGATCGTCGTGCCGGTGAACACGGTGTTCGGCATCTGCGCCGCATGGGCGATCGCGAAGTTCGAGTTCAAGGGCAAGAGCGTCCTGATCACCCTGATCGATCTGCCGATCGCGGTGTCGCCGGTGATTTCGGGCCTCGTCTACGTGCTGTTGTTCGGCATGCAGGGCTGGTTCGGCCTGTGGCTGCAGGAGCACGACATCAGCATCATCTACGCGCTGCCCGGCATCGTGCTCGCGACGATGTTCGTGACGTTCCCGTACGTCGCGCGCGAGCTGATTCCACTGATGCAGCAGCTCGGCAACGACGAAGAAGAGGCGGCGATCACCCTCGGCGCCGGCGGCCTGATGACGTTCTTCCACGTCACGTTGCCGAAGGTGCGCTGGGGCCTCGTGTACGGCGTGATCCTGTGCAATGCCCGCGCGATGGGCGAGTTCGGCGCGGTGTCGGTGATCTCCGGCCACATTCGCGGCCTGACGACGACGATGCCGTTGCAGATCGAGATGCTGTACAACGAGTACAACTTCGTCGGCGCGTTCGCGGTTGCCACGCTCCTGACGCTGCTCGCGCTCGTGACGCTCGTCATCAAGACGCTCGTGGAGTGGCGGACGGGGATTCGCAAGCACTGACGCCATGATCGACCGCATCCAAGAGTTCTTCGATCGGCTCAAGATCGACACCTCGCGAGCGACGCTCGGGGTGTGGATCGCCGCGATCAACGTTTCGGTCGTGCTGCTCGTCGTCGGCGGCATCTCCATTTCGGCGATCGGCTCGCTGCGCGACCTGGCCGATCAGCAGGGGCAGTCGCGCGTACAGCTCGCCGGCGCGACGGCGCGCGAAGACATCCGTCGCCTCGGCGAGGACACGCTGACGCAGGCGAAGAGCGTCGCGGACCGCCAGACGCTGCAGCGCCTGCTCGCGGAGCGGCAGGTGGCCGCCATCGGCCCGTATCTGCGCCGGTCCTGCAATACCGAGACGATCGTTGCCTGCGCCGTTCTCGACGGCGATGTGCTGATCGCGCAGGCGGGCGTGCCGCTGGCGTGGGATCAGGTCGCGCTCGCCGCGCGCGAGCAAGGCGAGCGCTTTCTCGTTTCGAGCGAGGGCGCGCCCTACGCCGTCATGGGCGCGTCGACCGAGATCGGGCCGAAGGGCGAGCGCCGCTTGTACGTTGCGCGCCAATTCGACGAGAAGCTCGCGGAGCTGTTGACCGAGCGCGTCGGCGTCGACATCCGCTTGTTGAGCTATCGCAACTTCATCGCCGAAAAGCGCGTCGACGAATTCACGCGGCTGCATTCGGCCGGTTTGTCGGACGGCCGTTCGGCCGTCGCGCGCATCAATGACCCTGACGTGTACGCGGCGAGTTTCCCGATCTTCGCGCCGACGGGCGAAGCGATCGCGCTGCTCGAAGCACGCCTGCCGACGCAGGACATCGACACGGCCGTCGGCAGTCTCGTCAAGCGCCTGCTCGTCACCGCGATCGTGCTCGCGGCGCTCGCCGTGCTGGCAGGCGTCATCCTCGGGCAGCAGGTGACCGGGCCCGTCGGCACGCTCACCGACGCCGCCGAGCGTCTCGGCAAGGGTGATTTCTCGACGTCCATTCCCATTGGCGGCACGCAGGAAGTCGGCAAGCTCGCGCGCACGATGGAAGACATGCGCAACAACCTCGTCGAGCTGACGGGCACGTTGCGGCGCCGCGAGGCCGAGGCGCAGGCCGTGTTGGGCGGCATCGTCGAGGGGGTGTACGCGGTCGATAAATCGCGCGTCATTCGCTATTTGAATCCGCAGGCGGCGCGCCTGCTGGGGATTCAGCCGAGCGAGGCCATCGGCCGCTTCTGCGGCGACGTGCTGAAACCGTGCGCCGAAGACGGTCAGCGGCCGTGCGACACGCGTTGCCCGATTCTGCGCGCCCGCGCCGAAGGCAGCGCGCAGGCGACCGAACATCTCGATCTGAACGGCGCGACCCCTCGCACGACGATCATCACGAGCGCGGCACCGGTCGACGAGCTGCAGGTGCAGGTGATCCGCGACGAGACGGAGCTCGAAGGCGTGCGGCGTGCCCGCGATACGGTGCTCGCGAACATCTCCCACGAGTTCCGTACGCCGCTCGCCGCGCAGCTCGCATCGATCGAGCTGCTGCGTGAGGGCATGGACACGCTGCCGCTCGCGCAGCAGAAGGAGCTCGTGATGTCGCTCGAGCGCGGCACGCTGCGGCTCACGAACCTCATCGACAATCTGCTCGAAAGCGTGCGCATCGAGTCCGGTCAGCTCGGGATTCGCCATCAGAGCGTCGCGATCGCCGAGCTCATCGACGATGCGGAAGACCTGATCGGCGCGCTGCTCAAACAGCGCGATCAGGCGCTCCAGCGCGATCTTCCGGAAGATCTGCCGACCATCGAAGGCGATGGTCCGCGCCTCACGCAGGTCTTCGTGAATCTGCTCGCGAATGCGAGCAAATACGCGCCCGAGCACAGTGCCATGTACATCGGCGCGGCGGAGGAGCCGGACCGCGTCAGGGTGTGGTTGGAGGACGAAGGTCCGGGTGTTCCCGAGATCGAGACCGGCTCCATTTTCGAGCGCTTCTATCGCGGTCCGGAACAGGAGCCGGAGCCGGGCGGGCTGGGCCTGGGATTGTGGATCGTGAAATCCATCGTCGACCGCCACGGCGGCACGATCCGCGCAAGCCGCGTGGGCAATCGCACGCGGTTCGAGGTTGCGCTGCCGCGGCAACAAGAGACGCAGGACAGGATGTAACCATGAAGATTCTTTCGGCCGACGACGACAAAGATCTGCTCGCGCTGATTGCGTTCACGCTCTCGCAAGCGGGCTACCTCGTCGTGAAGGCGGACGACGGCCTCAGCGCGATCAGGGCGTTCGACGCGGAAGCGCCGGACCTCGTGATCCTGGATATCAACATGCCCGGCGCGAGCGGCTTCCAGGTGTGCGAGGCGATCCGCGGCAAATCGCGCGTTCCCGTGATGATGCTGACGGTGCGTGGCGAGGAGGAAGACCTGGTCAAGGCGCTCGAGCTCGGCGCCGACGATTACCTGACGAAACCGTTCAGCCCGCGAACATTGCTGGCCCGCGTCAAAGCATTGCTGCGTCGCGCGGGCATGGAAAACGCGGCGCCGCTCGCGGCGGGCCGCATCCGCTTGGATCTCGAGGAGCATACGGCGCAAGTCGGTACCAGCGCGCCCGTGCGGCTGACGAAGCTCGAGCTGCGGCTGTTGCAGATGCTGATCGCGAACGCGGGCCACACCGTGAGCTCCGACCGCTTGCTGATGCAGGTCTGGGGGCACAAAGGCTCGGGTGATCGGCAGTTGCTGAAGCAACTCGTGCATCGCCTGCGTCACAAGATCGAGATCGATCCGGCCGTGCCTCAGATGCTGCAGACGGCTCCCGGCGCGGGCTACAAGCTCGTCGTCGACTAGGGCCTACCAAGTGGCGGTCGCGAGCGCCGTTCGCGTCGCGCTCGATGCTCGATGACGTGACCGTCATCCGAGCTCCACACGATTGCAATCGTTCTCCGTCAGACTGCGGAACTCCTGACCGTAGGAGGCGTTAGGCGGCCGATGCAATGGGTGGACGACAAGCACATGAACGATTGGCTTGCCTGGCAGTGTGGCGTGGTGGCGGAGTTGCGCTCGCAACTTCACGAGCATCTCGGCGAGATCGATGACCGCGACGTCGACTGGGATGCCTGGTTTCCGCTGTTCCTCGAAGGCTGCTCGCCCCGCGACGCCGTCGACAAGGCCTTTGTGCGTCACTGAGCTTGGCGGCGGTCAGGGACGAACGTGCCCTGACCGCCAGCATGACTAGCTGCCCATTCGCTTGCGAATCTTTTCCACGACCTTGGCGCGCAAGTTCGCGTCCGCGGACATCGTTTGCACGATGCCGTTGAATTCATCGAGGTTCAGGCCCGTGCGTTCGACGGCCGCGATCATCTCGTTTTCCACTTTCGCTTGCGCCTGCTGCTGCTTCTCGGGGTCGGCGGCCGCGCTGTTCAGTTCGTCCGCTGCATTCGCCTGAATCTTCTGCACCTCGACATAGGCATCGGCGAACTGATCCATCTTTGCTTCGTCGATCGTCGTGGCGCCCGAGGGCGTCGTCGCGCGGGGTGCATTCGGCGCTGCGGAATCGGTCGCCGCGGGTCCCTCCGTCACGGAAGGCTCGGTCTGCGTGGGCTGCGGCTGCTGGGCCCAGCCGACGGACGCCGTCATTGCTGCCGCTCCGATCAAGAGAGTGCGAATCGATGTGCGCAGGGTGAACTCATTCATGGCCATGGGTGCCTCCTCGAGCGGTGTACTGATGCTTATTCAAGGAGAGCAACCCGCGCACGGCGGCGGGGTTCCGGCGTTCGCGAAGATGGTGCGGAAATGTCGCCGGGCTGCGTCGTGGTCGCGCACATCGTGCAAGCCCGCGTATGCTTTCTGTAGGCAGGCGCGCTCGCCGATGTCGGGAGAGAAAGGCGATGAAAAGGCCCTCACGTTCGCATGCGATGTGGCTGGTCCTGGCTGCGTCTTGGATGACGAGTTCGCAAGCAGCGGATCTCGCGCTGCCGGCATGGCTCGCGGGATGTTGGGCGCAAGAACGAGGCGAGCGCGGCAGCATCGAAATGTGGATGCCGCCCGCGGGCGGCGCGATGCTCGGCATGAGCCGCACGATTCGCGACGGCAAAGCGGCCGCGCACGAGTTCATGCAGATCCGCGTGGCGTCGAATGCGCTCGTGTTCATCGCACTGCCCTCGAGCCAGCGCGAGGCGACGTTCACGGCCGTGCGCAATGCCGATCGCGAGATCGTGTTCGAGAATTTCGAGCACGATTTTCCGCAGCGAATCATCTACCGTCGCACTGACGCCGAGACGCTGAGCGCACGAGTCGAAGGCATGCGCGAAGGCAAGCTGCGCGGCATCGATTACGCATTCAAGAGAACGGCTTGCGAATAGCTGGCGAGTGCGCGAATGCCGCGGTGGTCGCGGCGACATGAGCGAGGAGGGCAGCGTGGCGAAGCACGGCATGATCCGGACGGGGATGGGGGGCTGGTCATACGAGCCATGGCGCGAGAGCTTCTACCCGGCGGACGTGCCGCAGCGGCGCGAGCTCGAATATGCGAGCCGCGAGGTCACGGCCATCGAGATCAACAGCACTTTTTATCGGTTGCAGAAGCCCGAGATCTTCGCTGGCTGGCGCGACCAGACTCCCGAGCATTTCGTGTTCACGGCCAAGGCATCGCGCAATGCGACCTATCGCAAAAACTTGACGGAAGCGCGCGAGTCGGTCGAGCGGTTCGCGAACGGCGTGAGCGCGCTGGCGCCGAAGCTCGGTGCGATCTCGTGGCAATTGCCGCCGACGAAGAAGTTCGAGCGCGCCGAGATCGAGACGTTCTTGTCGTTCCTGCCGCGTGCGGCGCGCGGCGTGCCGCTGCGGCATGCGCTCGAGGTGCGACATCAGACGTTCATGTGCGAGGAGTTCCTGGATGTCGCGCGGGCGGCAGGCGTGAGCGTCGTGCTCGCGGATTCGGACGAGTATCCGTCGTTCGCGGATGTCACGGGCGATTTCATCTACGGGCGCTTGATGCGTACCGTCGCGAGCGAGCCGACCGGCTACACGAAGCCCGCGCTCGAGGCGTGGGCGCGGCGGGCCGAGCTGTGGGCGAGCGGGCGCGAACCGAGCGATCTGCCGAAGGTGAGCGCGAGCGTGCCGCCGGCGAAGCCGCGCGATGTGTTTCTGTTCTTCATCAGTGGAGCGAAGGAACGCGCGCCGCTCGCGGCGCGGGAGCTCGCCAAGCAAGTGCGCGCGTTCAACGACGTCTAGTCCGGCGAAAGCCGTGTGCGGCCAGAGGGGCGCGATCCGCTACGGGCGGTCACGGTCCCCGCGCGAGCGACACGACCTCGCCAATGTCCAGCGACCGCGCCTTCTGCTGGATCTCGCTCGCATGCAAGCTCTGCAGTTGTTTCGCCTGCGACAACAATGACTCGTACGTCTGCCGCACGAGGGCGGGGCTCATGTTCCGCCCACCCGCGTAGTAGCGTTTCGCAAGTTGCCCCAGCGCGTACGTGGACGCGAACGAGAATGCGGCGCCCGTCGCGACACGGCCCAAGCCGCGACCCAGGCCGCCGGCGATCCCTCCCAGCAGTCCGCCCACCAGCTTGCGCCCGATCTGCTCGACATATTGTGATGTCAACCCGACACCGGCGGTCGCCATCAGCTCCTTGATGTGGCCCTTGTCGAGCTCGTGACCGTACGCTTTGCCGATGCGGTACACGAGCTTGATCTGCAGCGCGATGATCGCCATCGACGCCAATGACTGCGGCAGCAACTCGAGCGCGCCATTCACGATCGCATGATTGAGGATGTAGCTGTCGAGCTCGGCCTCGGGCACATCCGGTGTGTTGTCCCCAAGCGAGCTCGATGCCGCGAGCGCGGGGCTCATTTTCGCAGCCGCCGCTGACAGCGGTGCCGTGGCGATCGAATGCGCGGCGCTTTCCACACGCACGGCGTCGTCTCCCGCCAGCCCGAGCGCTCGCTTGAGCTCGTCGAGAAAGCGCTGTTCGCTATCGTTCGTCGCATCGTCTGCGTCGCACACGCATACGGCGAGCTCATAGGCCAATTGTCGATGCGCGGGATCGGTCAGCGTAGCGGCGACCTGGGCGAGATCGACGCGGTTCAACAGCACTTCTTGATACACGGACGCCAACTGCGGCGCCTCATTGGGCCCGGCGAGCGTGTCGGACAGCCGCTTGACGGCCTCGCGCTCGCGATCGTCTTGCAAGCCGTCGGCAAACGCCGCCATCAAGCAAATCGTCAGGAGCGAGCGTTGTTCGTGCGGCGACATGGCTGGTGCGTGCGATGCAGGTGATGAACCGTGGCGTCGGGGACTCGATTCGTTCTACCCCTGCCTTCGATGGCTGCCAAGCAGTGAAAGCGGCAGTTGCCGCGCGTCGTATTTCCGCCTCAGGGCCCGACTTACGCGGCCGCAAGCGTTGCTGCCTAATCGCCAGGTCGGTCGCGGCCACCGCCGTCGCTAGCGGGCGCGCGATGCGTCCCTTGCACGGGGAGGTCACGGCGCGTGCGCGCGCAAGCGCCGAAGACCATCGCTGGCGCCGCGCTCGGCCTCATCTGCCCCGCGCGGGCAACTGTCGCGCCTAAGCGCGCGAGCGCGAACGACATCTCGTCATCCGCGCAGCAGCACGGCTGGACCCGCGCGGCGTGCCGGCTGGCTTGAAGCATTTCGCGAGGCATTGCAAGTACTGGCCGCGTCGAGCGTCGTCCGTATACTCCCCGCCTTTTGCGAGCGGGCCCGCGCAATGTGGTTCAAGAATCTGATCGTCTATCGCCTGCCGGAGAACTGGTCGGTGACCGCCGCCGAGCTCGAAGATCAGCTCGCGGGCCGGCCGTTGCAGCCGTGTGGCGCCTTCGAAATGCAGAGCCGCGGTTGGGTGCATTCGAGCGTCGCGCAACGCTACGTGCACTCGACGAATGGCCAGCATTTGATCGCGCTCGGCGTCGAGCAGAAGCTGCTGCCCGGGTCGATCATCAAGCAAGTGACCGCGGAGCGCGCGCTCGAGCTCGAGCAGCAGCAGGGCTACCCGGTGGGTCGTCGGCAACTGCGGGAGTTGCGCGAGCGCGTGACGGAGGAGCTGCGCGCCCGTGCGTTCTCGCGTCGGCGCGTCACGCGTGCGTGGATCGATCCGCAGCGCGGCTGGTTCGTCGTCGACGCGGCCGGCGGCTCGCGCGCCGATGAGCTCGTCGAAACCCTGCGCGATACGCTCGGCAGCTTGCCGGTCACGTTCCTGGAAACCGAGCGCACTCCGCAGGCGAGCATGGCTGCCTGGCTCATGCTGGGCGATGCGCCGCTGCGCTTCGTGCTGGATCAGGATCTGGAGCTGCAGGCGGTGGATCAATCGAAGGCCACCGTGCGCTATGTGCGGCATCCGCTCGAGGGTAAGGAAATCCAGACGCATCTGAACACGGGCAAGTACGTCACGCGCCTCGGACTGACGTGGGCGGATCGCGTGTCGTTCGTGCTGACGGAAAAGCTCGAGATCAAGCGCCTGCAGTTCTTGAGCATCGAGAAAGAGAAGCCCGAAGGCGCCTCGGAGATCACGCCCGAGGAGCAATTCGACCTGGACTTCACGCTGATGACTGGTGAGCTCGCACAAATGCTCGCCGACGTGGCGGAGGCGCTGGGCGGCGAGACGGCGAAGGACAAGAAGGCGGCTTGAGCATCCTGGTTCGCGAAGGGAGCGCTGGCGGCGCTCTCACGCGCGGGCTCTCCCCGCGCGGCGTCGCTAGCCGTCATCCCTCCACAAGGCCGGCGGCGTCACCGGTCTGCCGGACCAGCGCACGACCGCCAGCTGAACATCCTGCTCACGGCGCAGCTTGCGCATCAGATTGAGCAGCTGCAGCGCGAACTTGTCGCGCTCGATCTGCGAGTTCGTGATCTCCGCATACACGCGCCACACGTAGCGTGAGGTCCGCGCACGCTCGCTGAGCTTCGCTTGCTCGGCCGCATTCTCGGGCACCTGCAGTGCCAACGCCGTTCCGACCGATTCCGCCACGTACGTGTCGGCGTTCATGAGGACGCGGGCAACACGCCGGCAGCGTTCCGCCCACTGCGGCTCGCTCGTGCGCGTCCGCGAGCACGCGATCGTGAGCGGCTGCAGCTGCGGCACGATCGTGTCGCCGAGCCACTGGATCATCTCGCTGAGCGATGCATTCACGTACGCGCCTCTCGCGACGCGCGTCCCCGTGAGGCTCGACACGAGCGGATTCCAATACACGTCGAAGCGCTGTGAGCGTCCGATCGCATCGAGGATCTGCGCCTCGACCGCGGTGTCGCGGCGGCGCTGCGCGATCGCGAGCGAGCGCATCCAGATCGCGGCATTGCCGGGGTCGAGCGTGCGCACGCGCGCCTCGTAGGTTTCCGGCTGACATCCTTCGATGTGCCCGCACAGGGCCGCCTGGAGATATGCCAGGTCGACGCGCTCGGGCGCCTCTCGCGTGGCTGCGGAAATCAACGACCACGCACGCGCCCCGTCGCGCTGCAGTTCGAACACGGCCAGCGCTTCCGCGGCAGCCGCATCGGCCGCGACGATTTTCGCCGGCTGCGGCGTCACGGGGACCGGCTGCGTCGGCGATCCGCTACAGGCGATGAGACCCACCGTGATGGCAAGCCCGAGAATGAACCTGTTCAGGTAGCAACTATGCATGGCGCCTACAGTTTAGCCCTTGGCAACGTTCACTTTGAGTTCACACGTTGGGATCGAAGATCGCCACAACCGCCGTTCCGAGTATGACTGCCATGCGCACCCTCGCCGTCGCACTCTTCGCTTCGCTGCTGGCGCCAATGGCGCTGCCGGCGTGGGTGCAGGCCGCGGACGATCCGCCGGACCGCGTCGCGCGACTGAGCCACATCGAGGGCGAAGTGTCCATGGCGCCGGCCGGCACGCAGGAGTGGAGCGAAGCCGTCGTCAACCGGCCGCTGACGAGCGAAGACCGGCTGTTCGTGGACAACGGCGCGCGCGCGGAGCTGCAGGTCGATTCGGCATTGATCCACCTCGACGGCGCGACCGAGTTCTCCTTCGTCGATCTCGGCGACGACGCGATGACGATGCGGTTGAGCCAAGGCCGCGCGACGATCCACATCCAGGCCAAACGCGAGCGCGAAGACATCGAGATCGATACGCCGAACGCGAGCGTCGCGCTGCTGCATCCGGGCGAGTATCACGTCGAGGTCGACGAGGACGGCGAGACGACGATCGTCAAGGCCAGAAGCGGCGCGGCCGAAGTGGCGGGGGAAGGCGATTCGTTCACCGTTCGCGCGAATGAGATCGGTACGTTTCGTGGTGCCGACACGTTGACCGCGGACATCTCCCCGCTGGGCTCGCGCACCGCCTTCGAGGCCTGGGCGAACGAGCGCTCACGTCGCAGCGACAACTCCGCCTCCGCTAAATACGTAAGCGAAGGTGTCGTCGGCTACGAGGACCTCGACGACAACGGCGATTGGGTGCACGAGCCCGAATACGGTTACGTGTGGACGCCGCGTTATGTCGTCGCGGGGTGGGCGCCGTATCGCTACGGACGCTGGGCCTGGGTCTCTCCCTGGGGTTGGACCTGGATCGACGACGCCCGCTGGGGATATGCGCCGTTTCACTACGGGCGTTGGACGTACGTGAGTCAGCGCTGGTGCTGGGTGCCGGGGCCGCGTCACGTGCGCGCGGTCTATGCCCCCGCGCTCGTCGGCTGGGTCGGCGGGCCGCACGTCAGTATCGGCCTCTCGTTCGGCCCGGGCGTCGGCTGGTTTCCCCTCGGCCCGCGCGAAGTCTACGTGCCCGGCTATTGGCACACGCACCGCTACATCCAGCGCGTGAACGTCTCGAATACGATCATCGTCAACAACACGTACATCGATCGCGCCTACCGCGGACAGTATCGGGACTTCGGCTATCGCTATCGCGACCGTCCGGACGCGGTGACCGTCGTGGACCGCGAGCACTTCGTGCGTGGCCGGCCGATCGGCGGCCGCGCCGTGCGGGTGGACGAGGGGCAGTTGCGACGCTGGGGTGACGACGCGCGTCCGCCGGCGATCGCGCCAGAGCGCGATAGCATCGTGGCTGGCCAGCCCCGCATGCCGCGCGGCATCGTCACCGATCGCGACAGCCGCGGCCGGCAATTCGTAGCCCGCCGCGAGTCGCCCGCGCGCGTGAGCTTCGATGAAGAGCGCCGCGCGATCGAAGCGAACGGCGGGCGGCCTGTGGCTCGCGCAGCGCTGGTCGATCGCAATCCCAAGGCGCGTGCCGATGTGCGCATTGCGCGCGGCAGTTCGTTGGATGCGCAGCGTCGGATGGATTTCGAGCGTGCTGGCAGCGTCGGCCGCGCGCCGTCCGCCGCGGGGCAGGACACGCCCGTACAGTCGCTGCGCGCCGTCGAGGACGAGCGCCGCGAAGCGGGCACGCGTGGCGATGTGCGTCGGCCGCGCGAAGACGGCTCGCTGCGCGACCGTAATCCGGCCGAGCGCACGGTGGAGCAACGGCTGCAGCAGCAACGTGAGACGGCGACGCGCGCTCTGCGGCGCGAAGAGCCGCGCTCGGCCCAGCGTGTCGAGCGTACGTACGCGCCCGCGCCCTCGACGCGTGAGCGTGTCGAGCGAACGTACACGCCTGCACCCTCGACGCGCGAGCGTGCCGAGCGGACGTACGCGCCGGCACCCTCGACGCGCGAGCGTGTCGAACGGACCTACTCGACCGGTCCGTCGGCGCAGCCGCGTATCGAGCGGCGCTCGCCCGAGCCGCGGGCCGAGCGCTCGTACTCGGCGCCGGAGCCGCGTGCGCAACCCCGCGTCGAGCGTTCCTATTCACAGCCGCAGCGGCAAGCGCAGCCCCAGCGGCAATCCCAACCGCGCGCGGAACAGCGCTCGCAAGGCGGGTTGCGGGACGGGCGCGGCGGCGGCAGCCTCAATCGCTGATCGCGATTCGCCCACACATCAAGCGTGCCTACGCGTCGGGAGAGCCAGCCGCGTCGGCGTCCCTTCCCCCGCGCAGCGGGGGACAGGAAGGGGGCGAGATCCCGGTGCAGCGTACGGAAGGACCGGAAGCGGGCGAGTTCCCCGCGCAGCGACGCGCGGACAGGGCGACTTGCCAGCAACAGACGCCTCGACCTCGCGAGGCGTCTGTGCCATCTAGATCAGTGCCACCTGGATCAGTGCTTGAAGCTCTGCTTCAGATTGCGCGCCTGATCGTGCCCGGACTTGATCGACGAATAGGCGCGTGCGACGGCGTCGTGCACGGAAGGTGACAGCTCGTCGTCCTGCAGCGCGTCTTCGTATTTCGCCTTGATGAAGTCCTCACCGCGCTCCACTTCATCGACGACGCCTTCATCACCCTGCGTGACGCTATCGCGCAATCGCAGGAACATGCGATGGCCGGCGGCGAGTACCGAGCCGTCCGTATCGGGGGTGCCGCCCAGCACACGCACCTGGCCTTGCAGGTCGTTCACGACCTGGCGGCGTTCCGTCGACCACTGCTGGAACAGATTCTTGTAGCTCATGTTCGTCGCCCGCTCGGCCGCCTGGCCGTAGCCATCGGCGCTGTCGAGCGTCGTCTCGATGAGCGAGTTCAGGACCTTGATGTCGTGTGTCGTGCTCTGAGCCATGCTGCCTCCTGATTTTTCGTGAATTCAGCCAAGAGCTAACGCTCGACGACTGCCCGGGTTCGCGCGCCCGCGGTCGTAAAGAGCGGTCGGGCATTCGCTGAACTTAGAATCGCGGGGCCGGAGGGGAGTCACGGGCCGGAGGACCACCGGCTGCGAGCGGCTGTTCGCCGGTGATCGCTGGCCAGGAACATGCCGCGCTCGTAAGGTTTGCAATACGGCCGCTGCGCCGAGATACCGATGAACGATCACACCCAACCGCCCCGCCGTCGCCGCTCGCATCTCGTGCTCGGGCTGTTCCTGCTGTTGATCGGCGGCCTCTTGCTGGCCGCGAATCTTGGCTATGGCATTCCGTGGGCCGTGCTGTGGTACTGGCCGCTCCTGCTGATGGGCGTCGGCCTCGTGGGCTTGATCGCTCCCAATCGGCATCTACGGCGCTCGAGCGGCATGTGGCTGTTCGTCTCCGGCCTGTATTGCCAGATCGGCCTGACCCACTGGTTCGGGTTAGGCTGGTGGAATGCCTGGCCCCTGTTCGTCATCGCGGCTGGCATCGACCTGATCTTCTTCAAGGACGAGGACAAACGACACGAGGCGACGCGTGGCAGCATTTGATCCGCAACGGTTCCGCGAGCGTCATCGCCTCTATCGAGGCGACGGTGCCGAGGGCATCTTCTCCGCCCGGTTCGCAATCGGCATCGCCATCATCGCCCTGGGCGCATTGTTCCTGTTCGACAGCTTCGGCTGGATCGAAGCGCGCTACGTGCTGCGCAAGGCATGGCCGCTCGTCCTGGTCTTCATCGGCATCGCGATTCTGTCCAAGCGTCGCAATGGCCGCCGCCGCAACGAAGGCTGGGTCCTGATCGCCGTCGGCTCCTGGATTTTCATCAGCAAGATCGGCCTGCTCGATTTCAGCTTCTGGGGCATCTTGTTCCCAGTGGTGCTGCTGTTCGTCGGTGGCATGCTCGTCTACCGCTCGCTCACCCCGCCGCGCGCGCCAGCACCGTTCGATTCGGCGGATGCGCCGCGCTCGCATTTCGGCCCGGACTCCCCGAGCGGTGCGCATGCCGGCACGAACCCGACCGAAGCGCCGACCACGGCCGCGGGTGCGAGCGCGTCGCATGCGAGCTACGCACGCCCCGACGAGGAGCACGCGGAATACATCCGCACGTTTGCCATGCTGTCCGGCAGCGAGCTGCGGCCCATGTCGCGGCCGTTCCGCGGCGCTGATCTCAGCGCCGTGCTCGGCAGCGTGAACCTCGACCTGTCTTCGGCGCGCATGGAAGGCGACACCGCCCGCATCGAGGTCTTCGCGTTTTGCGGCGGCATCGAAATCCACGTGCCGCCCGACTGGACGGTCACGAGCAAGGTCGCGACGCTGCTCGGCGGGTTCACCGACAAACGCCGGCCGACGACGACTTTGCCGACCAAAGCGCTCATCCTCGACGGCTTCGCCGTGATGGGCGGCATCGAAGTGAAAAACTAACGGCCCCGCTGGCGGCCAGAAGCGGGAAGCTTCCTCGCATGCATCCGATCCTCGCGCGACGCAGCCGACTCGTCCTGTACCTCTCGGTCTGGGTCGCGTTTGGCTTGCTGCTGTTCGTCGTGCTCGTGTTCGGCGGGCGCGCGCCGGTCGCGTGGGCGCTGGAGTTCTCGCTGCCCATCGCGCTCGCGCTCGGCTTGCAGTCGCTGTCGTTCTGGTATCTCGTGCAAGCCTTGCCGCCGGGCGACACCGCGCCGATGCGCATGGCGTTGATCTGGTGTGTCGCCGGCCTTGGTTCGCTGCTCATCTGGCTCGCGGTTGCGTACGGCTGGGCACAATTCCTGATGCCCGAGGATCGCTTCGCCGACAACGCGTTCACGATGCTGCCGCTGCTGATCTTCGCCGGCGCGATCGGCATTCTCCTCGCGGTGCTCGGCCACTATCTCGTCGGCGCCTTCCAGCGTTCGCTGATCGCCGAACGACGCGCGCTCGAGCTACAGGTGCTCGCGCGGGAAGCGGAACTCAAGTCGTTGCGCGCGCAGCTCGATCCGCACTTTCTGTTCAACAGCCTGAACTCGGTCGCCGCGTTGATCGGCAACGACACGGCCGCGGCACGCCAGATGTGCTTCCTCATGGCGCAATTCTTTCGCAAGAGCCTGACGCTCGCGCGCGAGCGAGCGATCCCGTTGTCGGAAGAGATCACGCTGGTGGAAACCTTTCTCGCGATCGAGCGCGTGCGCT
>JAEYXD010000057.1 GCA_023428645.1 Pseudomonadota bacterium | reverse complement strand
ATGGGACCCTCTACAATCGCGCGCTCCGCTCGCTGCTCGAGGTTCTTGCGCCGTGAATACCGCCGTCGCCGCACCTGTGCACGTTCGTGTGCGCGAGGTCACCGAGCGCATCCGCGAGCGCAGCCGCGACGCGCGCATGGCCTATCTCGAAGTGATCGAGCGGCAATCCTGCAACACGGCCACGCGCGCGGGGCTGTCGTGCACGAATCTCGCGCACGGTTTCGCCGCCTCACCCCCGGCCGATAAAGAGAAGCTGAAAACCGCGCGATGGCCGAACCTCGCGATCGTCTCCGCGTACAACGATATGTTGTCGGCGCATCAGCCGCTCGAGCATTACCCCACGCTCATCAAGCTCGCGGCGCGCGAAGCCGGCGCCGTCGCACAATTCGCGGGCGGCGTTCCCGCGATGTGCGACGGCGTCACGCAAGGACAGCCGGGGATGGAGCTGTCGCTGTTCAGCCGCGACGCGATCGCGATGAGCACCGCGATCGCGCTGTCCCACAACATGTTCGATGCCACGCTGTGCCTGGGTGTGTGCGACAAGATCGTCCCGGGTTTGCTCATGGGCGCGCTGCAGTTCGGGCACCTGCCGACGATTTTTATCCCCGCGGGCCCCATGACCTCGGGCATGCCGAACAAGGAGAAGGCGCGCATCCGGCAATTGTTCGCGGAAGGCAAGGTCGGCCGCGATGCGCTGCTCGAATCCGAAGCGGCGAGCTATCACGGCGCCGGCACCTGCACGTTCTACGGCACGGCCAACAGCAATCAGATGATGATGGAGATCATGGGTCTGCATTTGCCGGGCACCGCCTTCGTCTCGCCGCACACGCCGCTGCGCGATGCGCTCACGAGCGCGGCCGCACGGCGCGCAGCGCGCATCACCGCCCTGGGTGACGAATATCTGCCGCTCGCGCGCATGGTCGACGAGCGTGCGATCGTCAACGCGATCGTCGGCCTCCATGCAACGGGCGGCTCGACGAACCACACGATGCATGTGGTCGCGATGGCCGCGGCGGCGGGGATCATCGTGAATTGGGATGATTTCAGCGATTTGTCGGAAGTCGTGCCGCTGCTCGCGCGCATCTATCCGAACGGTCCCGCCGACGTGAATCATTTTCATGCCGCGGGCGGTATGGGCTTCTTGATCCGCGAGCTGCTTTCGGTCGGCTTGCTGCACGCGGACACGACGACGGTCGTCGGTCACGGCCTCGCGGCGTACACGGAAGAGCCGTGGCTGTCCCCAGACGGCCTCGCGTGGCGCGCGGCGCCCGCGGCGAGCGGCGACGCAGACGTGCTGCGGCCGATCGGCAATCCCTTCGGCGCGGACGGCGGCTTGAAGCTGCTCAAGGGCAATCTCGGGCGCGCCGTCATCAAGACCTCCGCGGTCCAGCCTCAGCATCGCGTCGTCGCGGCGCCGGCACTCGTCTTCGACGACCAGGAAGAAGTCATGGACGCGTTTCGCAGCGGCGCGCTCGAGCGCGATTGCGTCGTCGTCGTGCGCTTTCAGGGGCCGCGCGCGAACGGCATGCCGGAGCTGCATCAGCTCACGCCGGCATTGACCTCGTTGCAAGGCAAAGGCTTTCGCGTCGCGCTCGTGACCGATGGACGCATGTCCGGCGCCTCCGGCGCGGTGCCCGCCGCGATCCATCTCACGCCCGAGGCGCTCGCGGGCGGCCCGCTCGCACAACTCGAGAACGGCGATGTCATCACGCTGGACAGCTATGCCGGCACGCTCGAAGTGCACGTGCCGATAGCGACGCTCGCAACGCGCGCTCCCGCGCAGCCCCACCGCTCGCGACATGCGCGCGGCATCGGCCGCGAGCTGTTCGCGACGTTTCGCGCGGCCGCAAGCGATGCGGAATCCGGCGCGCTTGCATGCATGCCCGCGCTGACTCGAGGATGACGCACTCTCGAATCCGGCAATCCCACCCATCACCCAACTCGCACCTCATGGACATTCGCACCATCCTTGCGCTCGCTCCCGTGATTCCAGTCCTCACGATCGAGAAGGTGGAGGACGCCGTGCCGCTCGGGCGCGCGCTGGCCGCAGGCGGCTTGCGTGTACTCGAAGTCACGTTGCGCACGAGCGCGGCATTACCTGCGATCGAAGCGCTGCGCGAGGAAGTGCCCGAGGCGGTCGTCGGCGTCGGCACACTAACCAAACCCGATGATTTCACGCGCTCGGCCAGCGCGGGCGCGCAATTCGGGGTCAGCCCGGGGCTGACGCACGAGCTCGCGCAGGCGGCTCACGGCGTCAGCTTTCCGCTGCTGCCCGGGATCATGACGCCCTCCGAGCTGATCGCCGGGCTCGGCTGGGGCTTTACGACTTTCAAGCTGTTCCCCGCTCAACAAGCCGGCGGCGTGCCGATGTTGAAGGCGATGGCGGGTCCATTTCCCGATGTCGTGTTCTGTCCCACCGGCGGCATCACGCGTGCAACCGCGCCGGAATTTCTCGCCCTTCGCAACGTGGCGTGCATCGGCGGCTCGTGGGTCGCGCCGAACGAGCTGATTCGCGCCGGCGATTGGCAGGGAATCGAAATGCTCGCGCGCGATGCGGCGTCGCTGACGCGGCGCTGATCAGCTCGTCGCGCGCTTCAGATCGAGCGGCAGCGTCGTCTGCTCGGGCTCGGGCGGGGCATCCGTCTGAACCTGCTCCGGCCCCGCAGCGAGCAAGTCGAGCTGCAGCGCTTCGGGCGCTGCGTCTTGCGCTGCCGTCGGCTCCGTGGCACTGAGCAGCGCATCCACGGCGAGTGCGGGCACGGTCGCCGAATCAGCCATCCGCGCGCGCTCGCCGACGACCGACTGCGTCGCTGCCGCAGGGACGCTCGAGCTTGCTTTCGGAGCCGGCGCGGGCGTGAAGATGAGATCAGCCGCAAGCTCGAATGAACCCGTGGCGTCGAGCTGCACCTTTGCCGCCAGGTCGAGCGTCGTTTCGGCAAGCGACAGCTCTTCGTTCGAAGCCGGCTGCGGCGCGACAGGTGCTACCGCGGCGAGAATCGCCGGCGCGGCGGACGCGACCGGCAGGGATGGCTTCGCCCCGGCATCCACCTGCAACATTTCCGGCGACAGCAAATCCCCAAGCTCCTCCGCGACGCCGCGCGCGCGCTCGGACATCGCCGAACGCTGTACGGGCGCCTGCGTCGCGAGCGCCGTCTCGAACATCTGCAGTACGTCGCCCTCGGACGGCCGCGTCGGCTCTGGCGCCGGCGCCCCGCGCGATTCGAGCGAATCCGGATCGGCGAGCTCGTGCATCTCGACCGATCGCGCAGCTGGCGGCTTCGCGACCTCGGCTGCTTTCTCCACCGGCGCGGGCGGCGGAATCGACACATCGATTTTCGGCGCGGGCACCGAGGTCGCCGCCATGAGCGTACGTCCGACGAGGTCGTAGTACAGCTGCAGATATTTCTGCAGCGAGCGGATCGACACGAAATTCGTCAGCGCATGTTTGCGCGCGCCTTGCGCCATGTGGGCGCGCTTGTCTTGAGGCAGCTGCAGGATGCGCGTGAAGCCGCGCAAGAGCGCCGCCGGATTGCCCGGTTCGACCGCGACACCGAACTGGCCAATGACCTCCCCTTGCGCGCCCATGCCCGTCGCGACGCAAGGAATCCCGCACAGCATCGCCATGACGAGCGACATGCGGCCGCTGTCGGTGAGCGCGCTCGAGCAGGCGAGGTCGCACGCATTGAAGAACGCCGCGACATCGGACCATTCGCCGAGCAGCTGCGTGCGCGTGCCGAGCGTACCGCCACCGACGAGCGCCATCAGCGGCGCGTTACCCTTCTGCACCCCGTGGCCCGCCAGCAGCAAGCTGACGTTTGGATTCGTCTTGATGAGCTCGCCCGTCGCCTTCAGCAGCGTGGGGTAGTCGTACTCGGGTTGGAACGGCGCGAGCATGCCGATGACGAACGCGTCCGGCTCGATGCCGAGCCGCTCGCGAATCTTGCGGCGCATGGCCGGATCTGGCTTGAAGCGCGTCGGATCGACACCGAGCGGGACGACGGCGTACCCCTCCTCGGGAAAGCCGACACGACGATGCGCCGAGGCGGCGGCCTCGGACGTATAGACGATGCGATCGGCGCGCCGCGCGAGCTTCGCCGCGCGTTTCAGCTTCTCGCGATCGATGAGGCCGGGCTTGCGCGGCAGCGGCGCGGTGTTCGCGACCGACCACACGACCTTCGTGTCCCAATCGCAGCGGCCGCGCAGCCAGTGCGCAACGATTTGCGCGGTGTGACCCCACGCTTGGATGACGTCCGGGCGAAAAGAGCGCACGGCCTTCCGCAATTGACCGAACGCGGCGAGCGAGAAGCGGCGCTGCGACAGCGCGACGTCGTACACCGGCACGCCGTTCTGGCGCAGCACCGCGCCGGGCACTACATCCGGTGACAAAGCGACGACGAGCATCTTCGCACGCGCCTTCGGCATGCGCGTGAGCATCGGCATGAACAACGCCTGTTGGGCGGCGCCCGTGACACCCTCGGAGCTGACGAGGTGCAGGACGCGTACGGGTTTGATGTTGTTGTCCGACACGATGTGATGGTGGCTTGACTCCTCGGCGAGCGTAGCAGTCCGTGGATCTCTTACACGTGAGGCTTGCCACGGAATTGCCAACTCGGCCTGCCGCGCGAAGTGACACAAATTGGCAGGTCGAGAGCCAGATCACAAACTGCCGTTCTGATCGCCGCGCGATGGAACCGCCCACAAATAAGTCGCGGCATAGGCCCGCCACGGGCGCCACCGCTCCGCTTGCTGCAACAATGCCGCGGGCGAGGCCGAGCCGGTCGCGCGAATGAGCCCGAGATCCGTTTCGGGAAATGCATCGGGCTCGCGGCCGAGACGGATCGCAAGGTACGTGCGCGTCCATGGACCGAATCCCGGCAAGGTCTTGAGCGCGGCGTCGATCGCTTTCCACGGGAGCTCGAATTGCACGCGCTCCTCGAGCACCGCGCGCGCCAGCGTACGAATCGTTTCGACGCGCTTGCCGGGCATGCCCATGTTCGCGAGATCAGCGGCGAGCACGCTCGACGGCGTGACCTCCGCGCAGCGATCGACGAGCCGGCGCATCAGCGTGCCCGCGGCGGCGACCGTCACCTGCTGGCCGATGATCGTGCGCACGCACAGCTCGAACGGCGACCACGCCCCGAGCGGCCGCATGCCCGGCACGGCGTTGAGTCGATCCCGGAGCACTGGATCGAGCCGCAGATGTCGGTCGACCTCGATGGCGTCGTGATCGATCGCGAACAGGCGCGCGGCATGCTCCGCCATCGAGCTCGATTGCACGCGCCCGTCGGCGGTGACGATGAGCCGGCTCCGCGCTGGATCGAATCCGATCCTGATCTCGCGCTGACCGACGCGACGCACGAAGCACTCGTCCTCGATGCGCTCGACTCCCGGAATCAAGCGGGAGTTGAAATAAGTGAGCAACGTTCGCCACGGAAAAGGCTCGACGACGGCCAGGTCGGCGACGGCGACCATGCTACCGAGCGGGCGCGCCCGAAGCGGCCCCACCGTTCGATGCCGTCACGCCGCCGATCAAGACGAGCCGCATCGCCTCCTCGACGGACAGCTGCGTCGTCTCGAGCTCCGACTTCGGCAGGTACAGGGTGTAACCGCCGATTTGGTAGCTCATCGGGAAATACACGGCGACGAGATCGGGGTCGGGCTGACTGAACATGCGCGGATGCGGATTCTCCTCGGTGACGAAACCGATCGCCCGCGCGCTGCCCATGCGCCACAGCACGACGCGCTTGAGATCGCGGCGCTTCTCACCGGCGGGCAGGAATCGAGCGAAATCCTTCAAGGCGCCGAAGATCGTCTTCACGATCGGGATGCGCGCCAGCATTGCTTCACCGAGGCGAATCAGCCGGCGCACGATGTAGGCGTCCACGATCACGCCGATGAGCAGCACCAGCAAGAACGACGCGACCAGTCCGAGCCCCGGCCAATACAGCTCGGGCGCGACAGCGCGCAGCCACGTGCCGAGGATCTGCTCCGCGTTCGTCCCGAGCCACCACACGACATAGAGCGTCAGAACGACGGGCAGCACGGCCGCGAGGCCTTTCAAGAAGGTGTTCCAAAGACGGCGCATTCGGGCTCCGGGCAGTATGCAAGACCTGCAAAGTATGCGGTGCGCGTACGCGCGATGTCTGCAGCGACCCGCGTTTTTCGCTGCTACCATCCACGTCCGTTCGCCCTTCCCGTTGTCGTCTCGATGTCGAAACGTTTAGCCGCGTTATTCGCAATCCTCTGCTGTTGCCTGGGCACGAACGCCTACGCGCGCGATCTCGGGCGGCTCCCTCCGGCGGTCGCGCGCGCGCTCACCCAGACGGGCGTTCCCGCGAGCCACGTGAGCATCTACGTCCGCGATGCCGGCACGAACGAGACGATCGCGGAGCTCAACGCGAATACACCGCGCAGCCCCGCCTCGACGATCAAGGTGCTGACGACGTTCGCCGCGCTCGACATGCTCGGGCCCGCCTACACCTGGAAGACGCACGCGTATCTCGGCGGCAAGCTCGCGAACGGCGTCCTGAATGGCGATCTGATCCTCGTCGGCGAAGGCGATCCCTACATGACGAGCGAGCGCTGGTGGGCCTTCGTGCACCAGATTCGCGAGCTCGGGCTCGCGAAGATCAACGGCGACATCGTCATCGACAACACCTACTTCGCGCCGATCCCCGATTCGCGCGCGGCGTTCGACGCTCAACCCTACCGCTCGTACAACGTGATCCCCGATGCGCTGATGGTGAACTTCCAAACCTCGCGCTTCACGATGACCTCACTCGGGCAGCGCGGGCGCGCGCAAATCGTCGTCAATCCGCTGCCGGCGAATCTCACGATCAAGAACCAGCTGCGCGTCGGCTCGGGACGCTGCCAGGGCTACAACCGCGGCGTCACGTTCGATACGCCCGCCGACGATCCCAACACGATCGTCATCGGCGGCCAGCTCGCCGCCACGTGCGGCAACTTCTCGATCTCGCGCGCGATCATGTCCGCGCCGGACTACGCGTACGGCACGTTTCATACGCTGTGGACCGAATCGGGCGGCGCGATCGACGGTGGCATGCGCGTCGAAAAGCGGCCCGCCGACGCGCGCCGCCTGCACAGCTTCGACTCGGTATCGCTCGCCGAGGTCATCCGGCTCGTGAACAAATATTCGAACAACGTGATGGCGCGGCATCTGCTGCTGACGCTCGGCGCGGAAAAATTCGGCGCGCCGGCGACCGTCGAAATGGGCCGCAACGCCGTGCGCGCGTGGCTGGTCGGCCGCAAGATCGAGATGCCGGGATTCGTACTCGACAACGGCTCGGGCTTGTCGCGCGACGAGCGCGTCACGGCCCGCGGTCTCGGCGAAGTGCTCGATGCAGCATGGCACAGCCCGTTCATGCCCGAGTTCGCGGCGTCATTGCCGCTCGCGGCGACGGACGGGACGCTGCGTAACCGCTTTCGCGCCCCTGGCATGCAAGGACGTTTGCGCCTGAAGACGGGCCGCATCGATCACGTGAATGCGCTCGCGGGATTCGTGAATGCCGCGTCGGGCAAGACGTACGTCGTCGTGATCATCCTCAATCATCCCGACGCGCATGCAGGTGTGGGCGAAGCAGTGCAGACGGAATTGATTCGCTGGGTGTTCGGCCAATAGTAAACGGCCTCAACCGACTCACCCACCCCCGCGCAACGGGGGAGGGCCAGGGCGAGGGTCTTGTCTTTTTCTTTTCTTCGTCTCCGTTGATCGCCCGCAGCTCGCAGTTCCTCGTGGCCGCCACACAACACCAGCATGTAAATTCAGCGCATAGTCTTTTCCGCCCGCGCCAAACGCTGCAAATCAGGAACCTCCAGAGTGCCGCGATCGTTTCGGTGACAGAGTTTCTTGGGTCCGGAATGCAACAACGTTTGAAGTGCACTGTTCGCAACCCGCTTCTTGAGAGCTCACCAGTTCCACTAGCACTGAGGAGTTTTCGACATGAAACGTGGAAGCATTGCTGCAGCGGTCTTGTTGGCTCTGTCGAGCGGCGTCGCGCTCGCGCAAAGCCCCGAGAATGACGAAGGATTGTACGTCGGCGCGGCATTCGGCCAGTTCGATGTGAACGTCGATGACATCGACGATGCGGACAACGCGATTTCGCGCATCGACGATGACGACAACGCTTGGAAGGTCTTCGTCGGCTGGCGCTTGAATCCGTATGTATCTTTCGAGCTGAACTATGTCGATTTCGGCGAGAACTCCGGCAGCACGCACAGCGATGCGTCCGGCTCGAGCGGCGACTACCGTCTCGATCTCGCCGGATTTCAGCCCGCGATCTACGGCACGTTCCCGATCGGACCCGTCGAGCTGTTCGCGAAGGTCGGCTACTACTTCTATGACGTCGACCTGAGCCTGGATCTCGACGATCTCGACTCGGACAACTTCAGCGCTGACACGAGCGAGGAAGCGTGGTCGTACGGTTTCGGCGCGGGCTTCACGCTGTTCGAGCGTCTGCATGCGCGGCTCGAGTACGAGAAGATCGATACGGACCTGATCGACGATCTCGATGCGATCTGGCTGAGCGGCTCGTGGCGCTTCTAAGCAGGCGCTGAGCATTCGCAGTCGTCAACGAAAGCCCGCCCCTTGGGGCGGGCTTTCGTCAGTACACGAGGCCCGGGCGATGGCGAACTCACGCGATGGCGAATTAGGGGCGCATCGACCGCACGCTCACCCCGTGGCGAGCATCACCGGCCGGCGCTTGCGCCCCCACGTTCCCGCGGCGCCGTCGAATACGCCCGGCAGCTGCGCACCGCAGCCCTGACAGGCGCCCGCTGCGGTCAGCTTCCATTCGCCGAGCTCATACCAGTCACGCTCGATCACCCGCATGTGACACGCATGGCAATAGGTGCTCGAGCCACGCGGGTCGTGCACATTGCCGGTGTAGACGTACCGCAAGCCGTTCGCGAGCGCGATTTCCCGCGCGCGCGTCAGCGTCGACGGCGGGGTCGCGGGCTTGTCACGCATCTTCCAATCGGGATGGAACGCGGTGAAGTGCAACGGCACGTCGGGGCCGAGCTTGTCGACGATCCATCGCGTCATCTGATCGATCTCGGCCTCCGAGTCGTTCTCGTCGGGAATCAAGAGCGTGGTCAGCTCGAACCAGACGTTCGTCTCATGCTTCAAGAACAACAGCGTTTCCAGCACCGGGCCGAGCTCGGCACCGCAGATCTTGCGATAGAAGCGCTCGGTGAAACCTTTCAAGTCCACGTTCGCGGCATCCATGTGGCGATACAGCTCGCGACGTGGCTCATCGCACATATATCCCGCGGTGACCGCGACGCTCTTGATGCCGCGCTCGCGGCAGGCCTGCGCGACGTCGATCGCGTACTCCATGAAAATGACGGGATCGTTGTACGTATACGCGACACTGGCACAGCCAAGGCGCTGCGCGGCCCCCGCCAAATCCTCCGGGCGCGCTCGGTCTTGCAGCGTGTCCATCTCGCGCGATTTGCTCATGTCCCAGTTCTGACAGAACTTGCAAGCGAGATTGCAGCCCGCAGTCCCGAACGACAGCACCGCGGTGCCGGGCAGGAAATGATTCAGCGGTTTCTTCTCGATGGGATCGACGCAGAAGCCGCTCGAACGGCCGTAGGTGAACAGCTGCACCCCCCCGTTCTCGACGCCGCGAACGAAACAGAGCCCTCGCTGGCCCTCGTGCATCTTGCATGCACGAGGACACACGTCGCATTGAATGCGGCCATCGTCGGTGACGTGCCAGTACTTCGTGGGATGCGCCATGGTGTCGGAAAAAATGCGGATCGAATTCGCGGACGTCGCGGCGTATGGTCCGCCCTCGGCTTCGTTGCGCGCTTCACCGCCTCACGGTTCTCAGCGAGCTTCATGATGCGCCCGTCCTTATCGAACGCAAGCGTCCGTCCGCCCGCCGTCGCCGGTTTCTTCTATCCGGGCGATGCCGCCGAGCTGCGCGATACGGTGAATACGCTGATCAGCGCTGCGGCTCCCACCCCGCTGCCGCCGACGTTGTCGTACATCGTCCCACATGCGGGTTACGTCTATTCGGGCGGGGTTGCAGCGGTCGCGTACGGCCATCTGCGGCGCTCCGGGCTGCGGCCGAAGCGTATCGTCATCATCGGTCCGAGCCATCGGGTCTATCTGCAGGGGATCGCGATTCCCGATTCGGGCGCGTTCGCGACGCCGCTCGGCGAAATTCCGCTCGACACGCGTGCGAAGCGCGCCTTGCTCAAGCGCGGTGACGTCATCCTGAGCGACGCCCCACACGCGCAGGAACATAGCCTCGAAGTGCAGCTGCCGTTCCTGCAGGTGATCTTCGGCGCGTTCGAGCTCGTCCCGCTCGTCGTCGGCGCCGCCGAACCCAGCCATGTCGCTGCCGTGCTCGACGATGTTGCGCACGACGCCGACACGCTGCTGCTGGCCAGCTCCGACATGAGCCATTACCTGTCGTACGAGGAAGCGCGCCGCGTCGATGCCGATACGAACGCGCGCATCCTGCGGTTCTCGAACACACTCAGCGGCGAGCAGGCGTGCGGCGCCGTCGCGCTGAACGGCCTGCTGACACTGGCAAGGAAACGCGGTGCCTCCATCTCGGCACTGTCGCTGCTCAATTCCGGCGATGCCGCGGGCGACCGCTCGCGCGTCGTCGGCTATGCCGCTTATGCCATCGATGACCATCGCACTTCGCGAGCGCAGTGAGCTGCTGCGACACGCGCGCGCCTCGATCGAAGCCGGACTGCGCACCGGCCGGATGGCGGCGCAGCCCGCGCTCGCCTCAGCCACGCTCAGCGAGCGCCGCGCGACGTTCGTCACGCTGAAGCGAGGCGACGAGCTGCGCGGCTGTTGCGGCTCGATCGAGCCGCGCTTCACGTTGGCCGACGACGTGTGGCGCAACGCGTGGGCATCGGCATTCGCGGACCCGCGCTTTTCGGCGCTCGAGGCGAGCGAGTACCCGGAGGTTCATCTGCACATCTCCGTGCTGACGCCGCCGCAGCGCTTGCCGCTCGTGGACGAAGCGGACTTGCTCGCAGCGCTGCGACCGGGCGTCGATGGGCTCGTGCTCGAAATGGGCGCGTCGCGCGCGACGTTTCTGCCCGTCGTGTGGCGGACGCTGCCGGACCCCGTGGACTTCGTGCGCCATCTCAAGACGAAAGCCGGCTGGCCCGCGACGTTCTGGTCGCCCGAGATACGGGTCTGGCGGTACGCGACCGAAAGCTTCGGCGAGCGTGGCGACGAGGAATCGGACTAGCTCGCCGACCGACTCAGTCGGCGGCGAACCGCAACAACGCATCGAGTGGCAGGTTGATCCAGGACGGACGGTTCTTGAGCTCGTCGTTGAGCTCGTGCAACGCCCGCTCGATCTGGAAGACGTTCACCAAACACTCGGCCGATTCCGGCGCGAGACCGACGCGCGCAGCGCCCAAGCCGAGCCGATAGCCGCGCATGAATGCCTCCGTGACCGCCCGCTCCCATTCCACGAACGCCGGCGCGGCGCGCTCGTACAGGTCCGGACGCGAGGTGACTGCACGCTCCAGCGCCGTCGCGCGCGCATAGGCGAAGGAGCGAAACAGCGTCGCGATGTCGTGCATCGGCGAGGTCTTCACGCGCCGCTCCATCGGCGGGCGATTCATGTCGCCATCGAAATCCGTGATGAGAAAGTCGTCCGCGACGAGCAGGATCTTCTTCAAGTGCAGATTGCCGTGCACGCGCGTCTTGAGCGCGCCAGGCACGCGAGTGCACGAGCGGCGAATCGCCTCGACCAGCCGATCGCGCCGCGCGATGAGCTCGCGAGCGTTCGCTTGCGCGTGCTCGGGCAGCTCCCGCAAGCGCCGGCTCAGCGCGTCGATCGTCTCGTTCGCGAGCGTCGTCGTATTGTCATACCAGGTCGACAGGTCGGCATCCGTGATCGGCTCCGGCGCGAACGCGGGATTGTCGCTGTCGCGCGCGAGCAGCGCGTGCATTTCGCCGACGCGCCGGCCGAGCGTGCGCATCTGCGCATTGATGAGCGCGTGCGGGTCCCGCTCCGTCTGCCCGGTCTCGGACAATAGATTCGTCGCGTGGCGCTCCAGATGCGCGAGCGCGTAACTCCACGCATGGCCTTGGTTGCGTACGAACTGGAACAGCGCAATCAACAGCGTGGGCTCGCTGCCCGGAACTTCCCAACGCACCGCGCCGACGAGCCCGGCCACGTACGGGAACTCGAGGGCTTCGGAAAGATGCCGCGTCATCTCCAGATCCGGATTCACGCCCGGTATGAGGCGCCGATACGCCTTCAGGAAGATGCTTTCGCCGAGCACGACGCGCGTACGGGTCTGCTCGCCGCCGAAGTGATCGACGGGCACGAGGTCGCGGTCCTGCAAGGAGCGCAGCAGATCGGTCGATTCGAACACGAGCTTGCCGTCGCCGATCGCGACCTCGGTGTTCGTCGCGACGGTCCTCACGACCTCGAGACAGAACCGCGGATCGGCGAAGGCGTCGATCAGCACGCCGACGCGCGCGTGCTCGCGAATCTTCGCGAGCGTCCAGTCGGCCGTACGCAGCGCGCCCGTATCGGGCTCGTCCTCCCACGCCAGTGCCAGCGGCAGCGAATATTCCTCGCGCACCCCGTGGCCGTCCTCGACTTCGACGAACGCGAGAACGAACGTGCCGTGCGGCGTCTCCCATGAGGTGCGCGTCTTCAGCCGCACGCTCCTCGCGAGGCGCGACTTGAACCAGCCGCGCGGCGGCAAGAACTCCGGCAGCACTTCGCGCTCGAACTGCGTCAGCGCTCGCTTCGCGATGCTGCGCTCAGCGCTCGCGGCCGTATCGACCGTGAAGGTCGCGGCGCCGTTCGCGAGCACGAGCACCGGCAACTCGGTCGCGGGCAGGCGCTCGATGTGCCAGGCGGGCGGCGCCGCGGTCTCGCTCAGCTGCAACCAGAAGAATCCATGTCCGGGCAGCGTGAGGAAGTACGGCAGCTCGCCGATCGGCGGGAACGCGTTGTTGCCGAGCATTTCGACCGGCACTCGGCCTTTGAATTTCGACAGATCGAGCTCGACGGCCTGCGCGGTCTGCGACAGGTTCGCGACGCACAGCACGATCTCGTCGCCCAGCGTCCGGACGTACGCGAGCACTTTGCGATTCTGGGGACGGATGAATTCGAGCGTGCCGCGGCCGAAGCACTGATGCTGGCGGCGGACGACGAGCATGCGACGCGTCCAGTTCAGCAGCGACGACGGGTCGCGGCTCTGGGCTTCGACGTTCACCGCCTGGAAACCGTAGATCGGGTCCATGATGACCGGCAGATACAGCCGCTGTGGGTCCGCGCGCGAAAAGCCCGCGTTGCGATCGAGGCTCCATTGCATCGGCGTGCGCACGCCGTTGCGGTCGCCGATGTAGATGTTGTCGCCCATGCCGATCTCATCGCCGTAGTAGATGATCGGCGAGCCCGGCATCGACAGCAGCATGCTGTTCATCAGCTTGATGCGGTCGATATCGTTCGACAGCAGCGGCGCGAGCCGCCGGCGGATGCCGACGTTCACACGCATGCGCGGCTCGTTCGCGTACATCCTGTACATGTAGTCGCGCTCGCTGTCGGTGACCATTTCGAGCGTCAGCTCGTCGTGGTTGCGCAAGAAGATCGCCCACTGGCAATTATCCGGAATGTCGGGCGTCTGCCGCAGGATCTCCGCGATCGGATAACGGTCCTCGAGCGCGACCGCCATGAACATGCGCGGCATCAGAGGGAAGTGATACGCGACGTGGCATTCATCGCCGTCGCCGAAATATTCGCGCACGTCCTCGGGCCATTGGTTCGCTTCCGCGAGGAACATCCGTCCTTGGTAATGCGCATCGACGACCGCGCGCATGCGCTTCAGCACGTCGTGCGTCTCCGGCAGATTCTCGTTGTTGGTCCCCTCGCGCACGCATAGATAGGGAATCGCGTCGAGGCGCATCCCGTCGACGCCCATATCGAGCCAGAACCGCATCACCTCGATGACCGCATCGACGACGGCGGGGTTGTTGTGATTCAGATCCGGCTGATGCGAGAAGAAGCGGTGCCAGTAGTACTGCCCGGCCACCGGATCCCATGCCCAGTTCGAGGTTTCCGTGTCGGTGAAGATGATGCGCGTACCCGCGAACTTCTTGTCCGTGTCGCTCCACACATAGAAGTCGCGCTCCGGAGATCCCTTCGGCGCGCGGCGCGCGGCCTGGAACCACGGATGCTGATCGGAGGTGTGGTTGATGACGAGCTCGGTGATGACCTTGAGGCCGCGCCGATGCGCCTCGTCGATGAAATGACGAAAGTCGTCGATCGTGCCGTAGTCCGGATGCACGTCGCGATAATCCGAGATGTCGTAGCCGTCATCGCGCAGCGGCGACGGATAGAACGGCAACAGCCAGATGGTGTTGACGCCGAGGTCCTGGATGTAGTCGAGCTTCTGGGTCAGGCCCGCGAAGTCGCCCATGCCGTCGTTCGTGGAATCGAAGAACGCCTTGACGTGCATCTGGTAGATGACGGCGTCCTTGTACCAGAGCGGGTCTGTCGCGAAGTTCGAAGCAAGCGTCGATTCCAGCGCGGTCGCGCGATCAGCAGACATGGTGAGCGGTCGTTCTCTTGTTGGGTGCTATGAATTCGGTCCGCATATCGGCGGAATCTGCAACGTTTTGCAAGCGGGAAAGATCCCCAGACGTTCGTCGATGGAACGCCGGCATGCGCGCCGCGTTACCGGATGTCGGCGGAGCGGATTTCCGTCACGACGTGTAGCGGAAATCCGTGTCCTCGCGATGACAGTTCCCCTTGTCTCGGTTGTGGGCTGCGGATGGACCTCGTAGGTTAGAGGGCCGCTTTCTTCTTGGTGGTCAGGCGGTCTCATGATGATCTTTCGCCACCGTTCGCTTCGCTTCGCCTTGCTGCTCGCGGCACTCGCGCCGTGCGCGCACGCCATGGATGATCCCGACGGGATCGCGGACCCCGAGCAGGAATACTGGGCGCAAGTCGAAAACAGGGATTGGGACCAGGCGATGCTCGCCGCGGAACGTCTCGTCGAAGCCACTCGCGTCACGTCGAACGCCAACCCCGAAGCGCTGGCCGAAGCGCTCACCCTGCTCGGCAACGCGCAGCTCGCGACCCGCAATTTGCTCGGCGCCGAATCCGCCTTTGCGGAGTCGCTGCAGATCCTGCAGCCGCGCGTCGCGCCGACGAGCGAGAAACTGCTCGAGCCGCTGCGGGGCATGGGCATCACCCTCGCGCAAGCAGGCAAGCACGAGCAGGCGGTGCCGTACATGGAACGCGCGCTCAGCGTGTCGCGCCGGACGCACGGCCTGTTCAATCTCAATCAGCAAGGCATTCTGCGGCAGCTTGCGGCAAGCCTCGCGAAGATCGGGCAACTCGTCCAGGCCGAACAGCAGATGCAATACCTGGTCCGCGTCGGCGAGCAGACGTACGGCGCCAAGGACCCGCGCATGGCGGTCATCCACGACCAGCTCGGCGACTTCTACATGCAGGCGGGATTTGCCGGCGCCGCCCGCCAATCGTATCGGGACGCGTTGCAGCTCGTGGAAAGGAAGCTCGGCCGCAACGACCTCGCGACCGTGCCGCCGCTGCGCGCCTATGCGGACAGCTTCCGCCGCGAGTTCTATCTAGCGCAGTACGGTATTCGGGGCCTGGGCGAGCGCCCGAGCCAGGTGACCGATCACCACGTCGAAAGCGACGGCCGCGCGATCAATCCGCGCTACCTCAACAACGACGGCGAACGTGCACTGAAGCGCGCGATCAAGACGCTCGACTCCGATCCGGTGCGCCCGACGTGGCTGTTGCTCGATACGCTGCTCGACCTCGGCGACTGGTACATGATCAAAGGCGAGTCGAAGCAGGCGCTGGTGCAGTACCGGCGTGCGGCGAGCCTCCTCGATCAAGTCGAGATCGAGCACGGCGTGGCGGCGCGCGCGAAGGTGAGCTTTCCGGTGCAGGTCTACTATCCCGTCCCCTCGGCGGCGACCCGTCATTTGAAGCGGCCGCCGCAGGAGGTGGAGGAACGCTTCGTGCAGGTCACGTTCACGGTCGACGCGGACGGCAGCGTGCGGGACGAGCACGTCGAGGAAGCGAACGCGTCCCCGCGACATGTCGGCGACACGCTGGACGCCATTCGCGGCGCACGCTATCGACCGAAATTCGTGAACGGCGAGCCGGTCGCGACGCGGGACGTCAGCCTGCGCCAGATCTTCAGGTTGCGGCGGGAGCGCGATACGGAGTGAGCACGAGCGGCGCGGTCGCCGGCTTCGCTGCAGGCTTCGGCTTCTCGGCCGCCGGCGGCATCGCGGTGTCTCGCGGAGTTTCAACCGGGACTTCGGTCTGGGCCGGCCCCTGCTCCGGCGCGTCGGACGGCGCGGGATTTCCTTGTTCGGGTTCTGGCTGCGCGGGCGTCGAGCCTGGCGTCGCCGCTGGGGCGGGCAGCAGGCCGCGCACGATCGCCTGATCGCGGAACTCGACCGCGAGCTTCGCGCCGGCATCGCGCATCGCGAGCGCGGTCGCCTGAGCCAGCGGCGCCGAGCTCGACAGTCCCTGCGATGGCGAGGTGCCGTAGCCCGTGAACCCCCACGAATCGGCCAGGCGCCCATCGGGCGAGTAGATGTTCACGCGATATTTGATGCTCACGGCGAAGAACGGCGAGCCTGCGTCGCGTGGTGTGACGAACGCGTACTCCTCGACGCTCGGCTCGAAGATCGCGCGCACGTCGCCGCCGAGCTGCGAGCCGGCATTGATGCTCTCGACCATGACGACGTTCTCGAACATCGAGCTCATGAGGCGCGTGATGCCTTCCGCCTGTGCCTTGCCGAGATTGACATTCCACTTGGTGCTCCAGCGCTCTTCCTTGTGGATGTATGTCGCGAATTCCTCCGGCACGTGCAGCGCGACGGTCACGGGCACTTTCGTGACGAGCGGCGTCGGGATGTTCGTCGTCGCGACGAAGTTGACCGATCCGCAGGCCCCGAGCCCGAAGGCAGCGAGCGCGAGCAGCGCGGCACGGACGACAGGGCGCGGGGCGCTGGAGCGCGAAACGGCGTGCACGTGCTTCACGGGATTGTTTCTCTCAGGGCCTCGGTGACGAGCTCGCCGCGAGCGCGGGGATCGCCGCTTGGGAATCTTCCGACGCAGGTTCCGCCGCTTCGTTCTGACCGACACGGAACTGCACGCCGCGCCGCTCGGGGTCGTGCAGACCGACGAACGATCCGCCGTTCTTCGCGCACAGGATCCGCATCAGCGTCGCGAAGCGAATGCTCGTGTACTGCGGCGCGTCGGGCCGCACCGGAAAGCCGATCGCGTGAATACGCACGCGCCGCTCGCCTTCATCGTCGTCGCGATTGATGACGTCCACGCCTTTGACGACCGAGTCGATCGAAGGACCCGTGAATTCGTCACCGAACACATAGAGACTGATCTTCTTGTCTTTCGAGTAATACGTGCGGATCGCCTCGACGATCCCCTCGATCGGGCTGGAGTTCGAGAAGGCGTTCCAGCTGCGCAGGCGATCGACGACCAGCTTGCGCTGCGAGGGCGTGTCCGGAATCCATTTGCCGCGGAATCCCGGAAACATGTACGTGCCCTCGTCGTTCATGACCTGGAAGCCTTTCACGTGCGGATAGAGGTTGAGCGTTTCCTCCACCTTCTGCAACAGCAACGGCCAGACGTAATTGAACATGCTGCCCGAGGTATCGATGATGAAGATGATGTACTCGCTGTCGACGGGGATGCCGCCGATCGTGTCGTCCTTCTTGCGCTGAAAGCCGCGCCCCAGCAGGCGCTTCATCTCTTCGGTCAGATCCTGCCGCGCCGAGACGAGTTTGCCTTCGACCTCGTTCGCGACGTCCGCCTCCTTCTTGGACGCGTTGTACTTGCCGCGAATGTCGCTCAAGTCGCCTTGCAGGCGCGCGATGCGCAGCTTCTCTTCCGACAGCTGCCGCTGCTTCGCGGTCAGCTCGTTGTTGATGATCTCGGTCTGGCCGCTGATCTCGATCAGCTCGTCCTGAAGCTTCGTGATCATCGCGGCCGCATCGGCATCCTGCTCGGCGCTCTGCGGCGTACGAATCTCGCTCAGCACGAGCAGCAGCACGACCGATCCCAGACCGCACGTGATGCAGTCCAGGAACGAGATGCTGAAAATCTCGGTTTCGCGGCGTGTGAGTCGGCGCGCCATTACGGCCAATCCTTCGATGGACTCATGAACGAACCGCCGGTGCGGCGCGAGGCCAGCCAGAACGCGCTCGGCGCGGACGGGTCGCCCTCCATCGGCATCAGGATCACGTTCAACGGTACGTTCTTCGGGTACTTGGCGATCGCGCGTTCGAAGAACCCGACGCGGTCGTCACCGTCGACGGCCTTCTTGAGCAGCGGCGGGCTCGCGCCCTGCGTCGGCAAGCCGTCCGTGATCAGGATGACGTTGTCAGGCTTGGGGTTCAGCGAGTTCATCGCGACGAACACGTTCTCCAGGCTCGTGCCGTCTTGCGGGACCAGCTTGCGCAAGCCCGTGATCGCCTCATTGAGCGCATTCGGATCGTTGACCTTGAGCCACTTGCCCTCGGAGCCCTCAACGACGTATTTCGGCTGCGTATTGAACGCGAGCATCTGGAATTCGCTTTCCGGCGGCAGCTGCGCCGCGAGCCACTCGACGGTCGACAGCGTGCGCCGCCATTTCGTCGACAGCAGCTTGCGCGCTTCGGACATGTTGCGCATGCGCAGGACGTTCACGACGGTTTCGTCGAGCATGCTCGCGGAGACGTCGACGAGCACGACGATGCGCTCGCCGCCGACCTTCAGCCCCGTGAGGTATTGCCGATCGCCGGTGCCGCGAAAGCCGCGCACGCGCGTGCCCGTCGTTTCCGGGCTTTCGCTCGCGCCTTCCATCCGGCGGCGGCCTTCGTCGAGCGATTTCAGATCCGCCTTGAGGCGCTCGATCGCTTCGCGGCGCGACAGGGTTTCCTTGTCGGCGTCCGCCATCTCGACCTTCAGGCGCTCGGTCTCATCGAGCACGCGCGTCCCCATGCCTTCAGTGCGCACGCGCTCCTCGTCGGTCTGTACGAGCGAGTTCCGCAGCACGACGAGATTCTGATAACCCTCGAGCACTTGCTGCTCGAGCTGTTCGATCTGGCTTTGGCTCTGCTGCGTCTCGGCGACCCGGCGCAGCCCGCCTTTCGCGTTGATGAGCGTATACACGAGCACGACCGACCCGAACGCGCAGGTGATGCAGTCCAGGAACGACATGCTGAAGACTTCAGTCTTGCGGCGCGCCATGATCGTTCACCAGCTGAATGAGATCGAGCGTCACGCCCGGCGCGCCAAGGCGCAGTCGATCGCCAACCGTCAGTACCGTTCTGCCGACAACGCGTTCCTCGTTCACGAATGAGCCATACGTACTGTGATCCTCGACGAGCACCGACCCGTTGCGGCGGACGAGCGTGCAATGCGAGCGCGAGACGCCCGGCGCCGCGTGCGGCAGCGTCAGCCCGCGCGCCGCGCCGTTGAGCGACCAGCCCACCGCGAGCGGCTCCTCGGTGATACGCCATGCGCGGCCTTGAAACAGTACGTGCGTGGGGCGCAATGGCGCGGGCGTCGCCTCGACGTGCGCGGTGACCGGCTCGTCGCCCGCGATGCGCGGCGTTGGCAAGTGATACACCAGCGCGAGCGAATCCGCGGGCCGGCGAACCGCCGCGTCGTATTGCAGCGCGCCGAGCGCGGCCGCGCCCTGGGGCAGCACGCGCACCGTGCAATCGCGCAGCGATTCGAAGCGCTCCCGCAGGCCCGGCAGCGCGGCAATGCGATGCGACAGACGCAGGTCGATCGCTACGCCCGCGACGCGCGCGTTCTGCACGAGGGCGACCAGCTCGGCGTAGTGAGCATCCGCGGCCGCGACGACTTGCTCGCGCGTCAGCTCGATCTCGAGCGCGCGGTCGCCGAACTGCATCGGCAACGTGAGCGGCGATTCGCCGTGCAACCGTTCGAGCCACCCGGGCAGCAGATCGAACAAGCGCTGCTCGCTCGCTGCCTCATGCAGCGGATCGAAGCGTGTCTTGCGCACGAACTCTTCGGCGATCAGCGTCATCCAGGTCTGCTGCAAGGCAAGCATGCCGAGGCGTGGGACGATCTCGTAGCGCGTGCGCTTCAATCCGGGGCGCTCGCCGCCGACGTATTCGAGCACCGTGAGCAGCGCCTGATGCAGCTCGAGATCGAGATGCAAGACGCGGGCGCCGGCCGGTTCGAGGCTGCTCGCGGCGAGCCCGGCATCGACGAGGCCGGCGACATTGACACCCGTTTCGCCGATGACGCCGAGCAGCAGGCCGAGCTGTTCCCGCGTGTAGCCGGCCGGCACCGCGAGCACGACGCCCTCGGGATCGCTCTGGTACGGCGCCAGCATCTCGCTCGCCTGCGCGAACGCGAGATCCGCCGTCGTGCCGGCCAGGCGCGAGGTCCGCGTCAGCGGCTCGGTATTCAGGGCGCGCCAATAATTCGAGTGCGCGAGCAGCGGCTTCGTCCGCACGCGGGCCGCGGCGGCGGCACCCGTCAACGTCGCATCGTCTTCCAGAATGGCGAAGCCGGGCACCTCGCCGACGACGCGCATGTCCCCGCCTTGCCGCTGGGCGAGTACGAGACCGGAATCGACGAGTTCGAGGGACAGCATGGGTTACGTGTCACCGAACCTGCATGTGCCGGATGAGGCTCTGGTCGATCCAATGATCGGTGTCGTGCACGAGCTGCTCTTGCGACTGCTGCAGCTGATGCAGGAAGAACATCAGCACGATCGTCAACGTCAGCGCGACGAACGTCGCGTTGAATGCGATGCCGAGGTTGGAAGTGACGGCCGTGATGTCACCGCCGACCGCCTGGTTCGCTTGCAGCAGCGCGTCGCCGATGTGGCGGACCGTGCCGATGAAGCCGATCGCCGGAATCGCCCAGGCGATGTAGCGGATCATCGCGAGACCTGAATCGAGGCGATCCGCTTCCGAATCGCATACGGAGCGCGACGTTTCCGCCGAATCGCGGATGCTGCGCGTTGCCGCGAAGCGATCGAGCGTGCGTTGCAGCGCGCGCACGACCAGCGATGACTGCTCCTCGGGCTTCAACGACTCCAGTTGTCGCGCATAGTCCTTCGCGTCTTCGGGCAAGACCTTGATGCCCTCGGGCACATGAATGAAGTCGCGGTCGAGAAACTTGCGCTCACGGCGGACCTGCCATGCCTTGTAAGCGATGATGAGCATCGCCCAGACGAAGTGAATGATCTCGAGCTCCTGCTCGAAATCCTTGATCACGAGAAAGAACGAGCGCTTCGGCACGTACGAGCGATCTTCCTTCATGTGCGCGAGCTCGGCTTGCGTGATCGCTTCACCTTGGGGACGAATCCAGGCCACGTACGTCGCGTGCACCGTCACGATCGTGAAGAGCAACGCGCAGAGCGTGACGACGAAATCGCTCGGCGTCCGGGGCGTCGCGCGCGACGAAGGTGCGGGTGCGGCGGCTGTAACCATGATGTCCTCAGATATCGATAGGGAACGACACGTCGAAATCGGCGCGCACCTGTTCCGATGGGATGAAGCGCTGCGGCGATGCCTTCTGGTCCGCAGGAGATTTTTCCGCGCCCGCCTTCGCCTCGGCAGGCTTCGATTTACCGGCCTGGTCGGCCGGCTGCGCCTCCCCCGATGGCGAGGTCTTCGCGTCGGACTGCTTGGCGGTGGGCGCGTCGGCCGCCGGCGTGTCGCTCTTCGTTGCCGCGGGCGAGGCCGGCGGCGCTTCAGCCGCGAGCAGCGCGGGGCCGAACGCGGCGCTTGCAAGCAGTATCAAAGCAGGCAGTCGCATGGCTCACTCCACATAGCGCGCGATTCGAAAACCGATGTCATTGCGCTGCGAATCGCTGAAATCGCGCGCGGACAAGCGCAGGTCGGTCACGCTCGATTGCCGCCAGCTGGCACCGCGCACGACGTGCGGCTTGCCGGCGTCCGGCCCGAGCGGATCCACCGCGGTGCGCGAAGCATCGGCGCTCACCGCGTAGTAATCATGCGCCCATTCGGCCACGTTGCCGCCGATGTCGTACAACCCGAGCGCATTGGGCGGAAATTTGCCGACGGGAGCGCTCGCGATGTAACCATCGTCGTAATCCGGAATGATGTCCTGCAGCAGCACGTTCGCGCTGCGATCGGCGTAGTTGCCGGAACCGCGCTCGACCGGCAGCGCATCCCCCCACGGATAGCGCCGCAGCCCGCTTTCACCCGAGAAGCGCGCGACCCATTCCCATTCGGCATCCGTCGGCAGGCGGTACCCGTTCGTCATCGGCGTCACCGGCACGAACGTATCGCCGTCCTTCTTGTACGCCGGCGTGAGCCCGTCCTGCCCGGACAACCAATTGCAGAACTCGGCGGCTTCCTGCCACGTGACGTTCACGACCGGTTGATTGTCGAGATCGAGCGAGTTCTGGCCGACGAAGCCGGACTTGTGATCTGACTTGAACTTGCGGAACTCGCCGTTCGTCACCTCGCGCACGCCCATGTAGAACGCGCGCGTGAGCTGGACGTCACGCTGCGCTTCGTTCGCGCGCCGGCCCGGCTCGCGGCGCGGGCTGCCCATCGTGAAGCGGCCGAGCGGCATCAGTTTCAGCTCCTGACCGATCTTCGTGCGAATCGTCGCGGGCGTCTTCGCGAGGCGCGTTTGCTCGGGCGTCAACAACCGCGCCTCGACGACCTGAGAAACGCCGGGACGCGGCGTCACGCTCGTCTTGAAGTCGACGAAGCCGCCCTTCTTGATTTCGATCTCGTGAGTGGCGGCGACGAGGCGCAAGGTGCGATTCGCGGCGCCCATCGCCTCGCCGTTGACGAAGAGCTGCGCATCGGCCGGCTGCGCACGCACGGTGATCTCGCCGTAGACGCCCGTCAGCGGCACCGAGATCGAACGACGCTCGCCGGGATTCAAGCGCATCTCACGCGTCGCGTTCTCGTAGCCTGGCTTCGCGACGACGATCGAATGCGACAGCTCGGGCCTGAGCTCGATATCGAGCGGCGTCACACCGCGATAGACACCCGCGACCGACACGGCCGCACCCGAGGGTTCCGAGCGCACGGACACGCGCGCGTCCGGCAGCCCGAGCTTGATCGGTCCGAGCGACAGCGGCTCGTTGGCCTTGACCTGCACGTCCGTCGACCACGGCTTGAAGCCTTCGCGCCGCAGCTCGAGCGGGTGATTCCCGGCGAGCACTTCCGTCGTGAGCGGCGTGACGCCCCGCACCTCCCCGCCGACGAGCACTTGCGCCCCCGCGGGCTCGGACGTGACGGTGACGTTCGCCCACGCCGGGACGAGCTCGGGCTTGAAGACCTGCACCTTGCCGCCGCCTTCGACGTCGACTTCGCCGCTGTACACCTGATAACGCTCGGCGCTCAGCCCGATGCTGTGCTTGCCCGGCGGCAACTCGAACTCGCCCGGCGCGGTGCCGCGCGGCTCGCCGTCGATCGTCAGCTGCGTGTTGTCGGGAACGTCGATGCGCAGCTTGCCGGGGAGCTTTTGCAGCGTGATCGCGAAGCTTTGATTCGGCGCCGCGGTCACGACGATTCGACTCTTCGCCGGCGCGAACCCCGCGGCGCTCGCGCGCAGCTCGTATTCGCCCGGTCGCAGCAGGTAGCGGCCCGCGAGCGGCACGGCGAGCAGCCGGCCACTGATGTCGACCTCGGCCGTGCGCGGCTCGGCGACGACGCCGATTGAGGTCGCCGTGAAGATGAACCAGAGCACGCCGAGAATCACGAGCCCGCCGACGCTCAAGGCGATGCGCGCCGGCGTGATCGCGACGGAGCGCCGCGACGCTTGTGCCTGCTGCGCGCGAAAGCGCACGGCCGCGATCGGCTCGGCTTCGTCATCACTGGCGCCTTGCAAGCGCGCACCCGTCGCGACGATCGGCGGCGCGGTGATATTGCCCTGCGCGCCGTCCTCGACTTCGATCAGGTGGCGGTCGGGCTCTTGAACGATGCGCAGCCGGGCATTGCCGAGATTGATGACATCGCCGCCCTTGAGCCACGTGGAACGGCGAATCCACTCGCCGTTGTGCAGGACGTGCGCGCCGTCCGCGGGCTGCACGAACAATTGATCTTCGTGAATGCCGAGATAGGCTTCCGCGCCGTCGGGCCGGCCGGCGACGACGACCGTGCTGCCCGCGCCGCCGAACGCCAACGGCAGCTCGGACGCGCCGAAACGCCGTTCGCCCAAGGCCTCTCGAACGATCAATTCGCTCAAATCTTGTCCTCGCAGCGAATCACGACCGGCGGCATCGGCGTGCCGGGCATGACCATGATCTGGCGTCGCACGTCCCGGTAGCCGGGCCGCGTGCCGAGCACCGTGTATTCGCCCGGCTCGAGCTCGAGCGAGCGCTGTTCGAATGCCCCGAGCGCGCCGATGCGGTAGACCGTGACCTGCGTGAGGTTATCGGACTGCAAGGCGACCTGGACGGGAACGTCCGCCCGGGCGAGCCACTCGCGCAGCTTCGCCACTTGCTGAGTCAAAACGGGACCGGGGTTCGCGATCGCACCGGCGCGCTCGAGCGTCTGGCGCGCCGCGGCTCGCACCGGCGAGCTGAACAGACGCTCTGGCTGCGTCAGATAGATTTCGAGCTGCTGGTTCAGTTCCGCGCGCGGCTGAACGCGAGTGATGCCGTCCTTCGCGGCAGCGACCGTCGAATCGAGGCCCAGGATCCCCTGATACGCCGCGAGCGCCTCCGCCCATTGCTCGCGCGACTCCGCCGCGCGCGCGACCTCGAGCTGCCCGACGATCGTGCGCGTGCGCTCGCTCTGCTCGACTTGCTTCAGCGCGTCGGCGATCTCGGGAGCGTTGGGGCGAATCTTGCCGGCGGCCTCGAATGCGCTGCGCGCGGCCGCGTAATCGTTCGTGCCGAGCGCCGCGAATCCGCGCGCCATTGCGCTTGCGAAGGCGTCGCCGGCCACGCGCGCGGAGACGCGAGCGATGCCTTCGCTCGCCTGCTGCGTCTCCTTGTCGAGATCGAGCGCCTTGCGGTAGTCAGCGAGCGCTGCGGTGCTGTTGCCCTCTTCCTCCGCTCGCGCGGCGGACGCCAGCAGTGCCAGCACTTGATCGAGCGTACCTGCGCGCGCGAGCCCGCGCGTCGCCGCGGCGTTCTTCGGCTCGAGCTTCAGGGCGAGATCGAACGCCGCTTTCGCGTCGTCGGCGCGTCCGGCGGCGAGCGCCTGCGCGCCGGCCGCGAGCTGCTCTTTCAGGACGGCGCTCGCGCGTGATTCAAGCGTGTCGAGCAGCGGCTCGAGGCGCTCGAAGTGCTGCACGGCGATGAGGTACTCGCGCTGCGCGTATTGGTCGTCGGCCGCGGCCAGCTCGGCCGTCGCTTTCTGGAAATCATCCGCTGCCCATTGCTCCGCGGCACGCTCGCGCAAGCGCTCCAAGCGTTCGAACAACGGCTCGCGCGCCTCGTCGGCTTGCTGCTTCGCGCGCGCGAGCGCGGCGAAATCGACGGCTTCCTTCTGTGGCGCCGCGGCCGGGGTCTCCACCTTCGCGGCCACGGGTCGTGGAGGTGCTGTCGGCGGGGTCTCGACCCATTTCGGCAGCGCGAAGAACACGATGAATATCGCGAGCGCGCCGAGCGCGATACCGGCGACGCTCAGGCCGCGGCGAAATCCTCGTTTGTGATACTCGGCCGGATCGGGCGGCCGCACCGTCGTCCGCCGCCATTCCCCGCGCAGGGGCTCCGCCGGCATCGCCGGCGGCCGGATGACCGGCCGCTCTTGCGCTCCTGCGCTCGCGGCACTTGAACTCGTGTCCGGCGGCCGCTCCTGCGCTCCTGCGCTCGCGGCACTTGGACTCCTGTCCGGCGGCCGCTCTTGCGCTCCTGCGCTCGCGGCACTTGGACTCCTGTCCGGCGGCCGCTCTTGCGCTCCTGCGCTCGCGGCACTTGGACTCCTGTCCGGCGCCTCTGCGTTTGATTTGTTCGACATGGACTGCTCCAACCTCGCATCTCCTCCGCTGGGAAATGCCCTCAACTCTGCCAAAGCGCTCGTCAGGCGCGACTCGATGACCGCCATGCTACTCGGCCGCTCCGCGGGCGACTTACGCAAACACCACGCGATGAGCTCCTGCACGCTCGTCGGAATCGCCATCTGGGCAACGATCCATCCTGGAATTTCGCCGCGGATGCGCGCCGGCGTGACGTTCGGATAGAACGGCGGATAGCCGCTCAACAATTCGTACAGCATCGCGCCAAAACCGTAAACGTCCGCCGCTGGCGCCGCCGGCGCGCAGTCCAGGCTTTCGGGGCTCATCGTGTATCGCGAGCCGGGCGCGACGGTTCTTCCGACCGGCTCGGATGCCCACGCCGCCGCGCCGAAATCCCCCAGCCGCGGCGTCCCGTCGGCCATCAACAGGACGTTCGATGTCTTCACGTCCCGATGCACGATGCCCGCCCGATGCAGCCGCCCGAGCGCCCGCGCGATCGGCAGCACGATCCCGAGCACCGCAGCGCACGGCCGGCCGCGCCACGCCGTCAGATCGCCGCCCTCGGCGTATTCCATGACGAGCCACGCGCGGCCATCGTCCACGAGCAGGTCGTCGCTGCGCAAAATATTCGAATCATCGAGCGCCGCGACGCCCGCCATGAGGCGCTCGAACGACGCGAGCGCCGCCTCGTCGCCGGCAACTTCCGGCGCGAGCGCTTTGATCGCGACGAGCGTGCCGCGTTCTTCGTCGCGCGCCAGCCAGACCTCACCGCCGCCGCCCGCGCCGAGTGCGCGAATGAATGCGAATCGCGCAGCGAGCGGATGGGACGCCAGACCGTTAGCCGACATGCATGCGTTGAGCGTCGTCCTGCTGTCAACGAGTCGTCGCGGCCGCCGCCGGTGCCGGTGCCGGTGCGGCAGGCGCGGGCGCCGCCACGCCCGTCTCGTTCTCGTACAGCTCGCGCAGCAGCCGGCGCCACTCGTGATACTGCTCGTCCGCCGTGCCGCGCAATTGCAGCGTACGGCCTTCGACTTCCACGACCATCGGCTGCACTTCGGCCTGAAACGACTCGCCGAGCTGTTTCAACGAGTCGCCATGCATCTTCACTTCGGCGCCCTTGTCGAAGCCGCTCTTGATCGCGTAAGCGCCGCCGAAGATCGCGGCCGTGGCAGCGGCTTGCCCGACGTACGTATTCGTTTCGGTGCCGGCGACGAGGCCGCCGATGATCGCCGCGGCGCCGAGCAGCTTGCGGGTGAGCGCCTGGCGCTTCGCTTCGTCCTGCGCTTCGATTTCGTCGTAACTGTAGCGCCGCCAATTCGTGTACGGATCGGCCATGTTCTCGGCGAACAGCGCGTAATGCTCGTTGATCGTGTCGAGCAGCGCATAGTCGCGCTCGCGAATGCGATCCATGCGCATGAACATCGGATCGTTATCGGCGGGCATCCGGGTCACTCGATAGAGTCCCTTCTTGTCCGAATCGATGTAGTCCTTGAATGCGTACGGCGCGAGCTCGGACGCGAACCGCAGCTCCGATACGCGGCGCACGCTTTCCAGGTCGGCGGTCGCGAGCTGCTGGCGATACGCGAGCATGTCGTTCGCGAACGTGCTGTAGAAATTCTGGAACGGATCGCGCACACGACCGCTGTTGTCGCGGTACGAGCGCGTGTCGGCCGGCTGCTCGTATTCCTTCTTGAACCACACGCGATTCGTCGCGTCGGTGACGGTCATCTCCACGCGCAGCATCGCGCCTGTCGACTCCAGGATCTTGCCGGACACGTGGACGTCCAGCGCTTCGGTATCGGCGGGGACGACGCGCACTTGTCCCCATTGGCCGGTGCCTTCGAGCGTATTGCGCAGCTGCATCGCGATGTAGCGCGCTTCCGCACGGCGCACATCCGGGAAGATGCGCTCCTTCTCTTGCGTCTTCTCGTCCTTCGGTACGTTTTCGTCGAGCAGTCGCACGCCGACGTCGAGCAGCTGATCCGCGGGGATCTCGGACGCCGCCTGAATCGCGTTGATTCGCGGCAGCGGCCGAGATTCGTGCGTCATGCACGCCGTGAGAGAGATGTTGAGCGCCACTGCGAGCGCACCCAGGGCGAAGAAACGAAGTGCTCGGCTCATGATCGATCCGCTCTGTTTGCTTCGACACATACCCCATTCACCTCGACGTACGTCAGCCGGCACTCTTCTTGTAGTTCCGATATTCCTGCCACAGTTTTTCGCGCAGCTCCGGATCGGTCTCGTTCATCGCAGCTTCGCGCAGCTGACGCGCGACGACGTCGTCGTCGCGACCGTCCGGAATATCCGCCGGCACCGTGTTCGGACCGCTGCCGCCGCCCGCACCGCCGCCAACACCACCACCGCCGCCGCCCTGTCCGCGACCCTGTCCTTGCGATTGCCCCTGACCTTGGCCTTGGCCCTGACCTTGTCCTTGACCCTGCCCTTGGCCCTGGCCGTTCTGACCGTTGCCGCTCTGGCCGGCGCGATCGTCACCGCCGTTGCCGGAACCGCTGCCGTCGTTACTGCCTGGCCCCCCGCCATCGTTGCCGGTGCCGTCGCGTCCACCCGCGCCGCTGCCCCGGCCGCCGCGCTGCCCCGCGATGACAGCCTGCTCGTTGCGCATGTGGCCGTCGAACACGCCGAACGAGATATCGAACTGGCGATCGATTTGCGCAGTGCGCTCGTTCTGAGTCATCGGGCCGCCGCCGTAAGCGCCCGATTGACCGCCGCCCCCAGCAGCGCCGCCACCGGAACCCGCGGCACCGCCTGCGCCGACCTCAGCCCCCGCGCCACCATTCGCGTTCGCGCCACCAGACGAGCCATCGCCTGCGGATGACACGCCGCCGGCAGCGTCGCCCGCTTGACCGCCTGCGCCGCCAGACGAGCCGTCGCCTCCAGGCATTCCGCCGCCGGCATTTGCCCCGGCACCGCCTTGCGTGCCGCCCGCGGAGGCATTCGCGCCGGCCCCACCGCCGCCTTGTGCACCCGCGCCGCCTGCTTCGCCGCCGCCTGCCGCACCGCCACCCGAGACGTCGCCGCCAGGCATTCCGCCGCCGGCATTTGCCCCGGCACCGCCTTGCGCGCCGCCCGCGGAGGCATTCGCGCCGGCCGCACCGCCGCCTTGTGCACCAGCGCCGCCTGACGCACCCCCGGACTGACCGCCACCGCCGGCCGCGCTCGAGCCTGACGCACCGCCGCTAGAACCGGTGAAGATGCTTTCGCTTTGCGACGGACTGCCAGACGTCGAAGGAAACGCCGAAGGCGATGCATCGCTTGGCGTGCCGCCGCCGTCCGCGCCACCGCCGGATTGCCCACCGCCCTGCTGACCGGTGCTTGGATTCGGCACGCCGACGGCGGGCGAGCCGCCAGCACCTGGCGATGGCAGACCGATCGAAGGTTGCGATGCACCGCCGCCGCCCGAGTTGCCGCCCGCTGCGCCGCCGCTCTGGCCGCCTCCGCTTGAATTCGCGCCGCCGCCAGTCTCCGACCCCGCGCCGCCTGAGCTACCGCCCGCGTTGGCGCCCGCACCGCCCTGGCTGCCGCCCGCGCCGCTGCCATTCGTGCTCGCGCCACCTTGGCTTCCGCCCCCGGCATCGCCACCGCCGTTCTGGCCGCCCGAGCTGCCGGACGAGCCACCACTCGAGCCCGACGCTCCGCCGCTTGCACCATCGCTGCCGCCGGAAGAGCCGGGCATCGATGGTGGGTTCATTCCGCCGGAGCTGCCGCCCGCTGAGCCGCCGCCGCCGCTTTGGCCGCCTGGACTCGGCATCGACGAAGGTGCGCTCGCACCTCCCCCGCCCGAAGATCCCGAAGGCATGCTCGAGCCGCCGCCGCTCGAACCTCCGCCGCTCGGCATGCTGGAGCCGCCGGAGCTGCCGCCGCCCGATGAACCGCCGGACGAACCCGACGACCCGCCGCTGGACCCTGACGGGCTCGAAGGTGAAGGCATGCCGGAGGATGAAGAGGATTGGTCGACACAGCCGCCGACGAGCATGGCGGAGGTTGCGCTCACGAGCGCTGTCTGAACCGCGATAACCAACAGCCGACGCACGGGCTGTCGAATAGATTGGCGCTTGGGCATCGCGTGTCTCCGCTGGCGTTCACTCGAGCGAACGCATCTTCCTATCCGCTTAACTATCGCTCTCGCGTTGGTCGATGCGATCGCAAAATCTGCGACCCTCAAGCTGAACGCGGGCTGATCGGCATCAGCCAACTTTGGTCCCGCGATCGTCCGTGAAGTTCAACTTACAACCCCTCACTTCGGTTGCTGGGCTTCCTTGCGACTCGTACGGACCGGACGTGTCAGGCGGACGCCGACTTGCGGCGCTTCGACGTGCGAGTGCTACCGCACGCTCAACGCTTGCTCTTCATCCGATCCCAGTAAAAAAGATTTCAGCTGCCCGGCAAGTCGATCACACGCGGTGCTTTGCACTGGCGAGATCAGTGGAATCGGTGCGATCGCGCCGATCATCACCGACGTGCCCTTCACATCCGTCGTCACCGTGCCGGCATTGATGCCGTGGCGAAGGTCCCATACCGTCGCTTCGTAGTCCGATTGCTTTTCCCACCAGCCAAGACCGAGGCACCCAGCGCCGCCCGGACCTGCTGCGCACGCGATGCTGCCGCCGCCGTCCGTCTTTTGCGTTACTCCATCCACCCACACGATGTAGCGCACCCCCATCTCGTTCACGCGCTCAGCGACGCCGGGCTTGCTGAGGAACGCGCTGAAGCCCTGTGCATTCGCCGGCGCGGTGCTCGGCTCGAGCCAGGGATAGAGGGCATCGACGAATTGATCGTCGGCGTAGACCTGGAACGGACGATTCGCGGCGCTGCTGCGCGCAGCGACCTGCTTGCCGGCTTTTTGCGCTTCCGCCACAACGGCCGAATGCGCCTCGCCGATCAGCTCGCGCTCCAGACAATCGAGAAATTTCTCTTCCGTGCCCGTACCTTCCAGGTGCGGCTTCGCCAACAGCACGATCGCTTCGTTCGCTGAGATTTGCGTCGGCGCCTCACGCAGCTCTTCGATCTTCGCCGTCATGCATCCGGTCAAAGCAAAGACGAGAGAGGTTGCAACCAGGGGTCTCGGAAACGAGCGCAAGGAGATGGGAAGCGAACACGAAACTGCGAGCGCGCGAGCTGGTCGCGTCATGTGTGTCTCCGAGGTCGGCGCAGGATGCTTCCTGAAGTGTGGGAGTGAATGGATATCCGCAGAGGAAAGTTCGATTCGAGTATACGCCAAGCACTCTTCGGGCAGCGCGGTAAAACGCGCATGCTGCTGCGTACTTCGGGCACGCTTCGTGAGCTCGAATGTAAACGTGCAGTGTTAAATCAACGCCAGCTGCTCGGGGCCCGTACGAGGCGGCCGAAAGAGTCTCACGTTGTGCACGAATCGCTCGCCCAAGTTTAGGCCGAAACGTGCGCATGCCGTCGTAAACCGTTGACGCAGTAGCGACGCGTATTCACCTTGCCCGCTCTGCCGACGGCCCCAGGAAGAATCGTAGTCGCGGCCGCCATGCAGCGCGTTGAGCCGCGTGAGTACGTGCTTTGCCTTGAGAGGTTCATGCGCTTCGAGCCATTCGCGGAACAAACCATTGAGCTCATGTGGTAAGCGCAACACGACGTAAGCAGCCGTACGCGCCCCCGCGAGCGCTGCTGCTTCGAGGATACGCTCGAGCTCACTATCGGTGATCACCGGAACGATCGGCGCGACCATCACGCCGACGGGAATGCCGGCGCTGCTCAAGGAGCGAATCGCGCGCAACCGCGCGGCGGGCGATGACGTGCGCGGCTCGAGCGTGCGTTTGATGTCGTTGCTCAAGGTCGTCACGCTGATGAAGGCGTGCACGAGATGGTCTCGCGCGAGCGGCGCGAGCAGATCGATGTCGCGCTCGATCAGCGCGCCCTTCGTGATGATCGAGAACGGGTGGCGGTACTTCGCAAGCACTTCGATGATCGATCGCGTCACTCGATAGCGCTTCTCGATCGGCTGATAGGGATCGGTATTCGCGCCGATCGTGATCGGCGAGCACTTATATCCGGGTGCTGCGAGCTCCGCTTCCAGGAGCTTGGCGGCTTCCGGCTTGTAGAACAGCTTCGTCTCGAAATCCAGGCCCGGCGACAGATTGAGATACGCGTGCGAGGGACGCGCATAACAATAGATGCAGCCGTGCTCGCAACCCTTGTACGGATTGATCGATTGATCGAACGCGATGTCCGGCGACTTGTTGCGCGAGATGATCGTGCGCGACGGCTCGGCCGTGACCGTCGTCGCGAATGGCGGCAGCTCTTCGTCGAGACTGCCCCAGCCGTCATCCGTGAGTTCGGTGCGCGTCGTCTCGAACCGCCCGGGGGGATTCGAGACGGCGCCACGGCCGGTGCGCGCAGCAGTGCGGGTTGGCTTCGGCATGCCTCGATGCTACTGTATCCATATACAGTACGGAAGTCGGATGGGGGTGCCGAGGTGACGGAGCGACGAAGGCAGCGCAGGGAAAGCGAGCAGCAGCTACTCCCTTCTGACCTCCGTCACCTCGCCACTCCCATCCTTCATGCCGTCCGCAAGAGGGTTTGGAAACCTCTGCATCTTCCAGAGGACCGGGAATAGCCGCGCCCAAAGCCCAGTCACGACGAGTGTTGCGATGCCGCCGATCACGACCGCGCGCGTCGCGCCCCACCATTTCGCCGTCAACCCCGATTCGAATTCGCCGAGCTCGTTCGACGCGCCGATGAACACCGCGTTGACCGCGCTGACGCGGCCGCGGATCGCATCGGGCGTCTCGAGCTGCACGAGCAGGTGGCGCACGTAGACGCTCACCATGTCGCCCGCGCCGAGCAGAGTCAGCGCGATGAGCGAAATCCAAAATGACGTGCTCAAACCGAACACGAGCGTCGCGCCGCCGAATACGAAGACGCCGCCGAACATCCAGTAGCCAACGTGGCGCGTGATTGGATGAAACGCAAGCCACAACGCGCAGAGCGCGGCGCCGATACCCGGCGCGGTACGCAGCACACCGAGCCCCGTCGGACCGATATGCAGCACGTCGGCCGCGAAGATCGGCAGCAGCGCGGTTGCGCCACCGAACAGCACGGCAAACAGATCGAGCGAGATGGCGCCGAGCACTGTCGGCCGGGACTTGACGAACCGCAGGCCCGACAACAACGTCGCAAGCCCCCTTGGCTCCGCCGAGCGCACCGGCACGACAGGGGCGCGAACGCGCATCATCAGCGCCGTCGCGATAGCCGCGAGCAGGCCCACGAACGTGTAGACGACGGTCGGACCGGCGAGATAGATCACCCCACCCAGGGCGGGACCCGCGATCGTCGAGATCTGGAATACAGACGAGTTCAGCGCCACCGCGCGACTGAAATCCGCCGGCGGCACGAGATTCGGCAACAGCGCCTGACCGGTCGGCATCGAGAACGCGCGCGCGCAGCCGAGCAGCGTCATCGCGCCGAACACCGGCAACGGGCTCGTGATCTCGTACAGCGTGAACAGCAGCAACAGCAACGCGCACAAGGTTTCCGTCGCGTAGCAGAGCGTGACGATCCGCCGCCGATCATGGCGATCGGCGAAGTGCCCGGCCGGCAGGATCAGCAGGACGAACGGCAGGAACTGCGAGAGGCCGACGAGCCCGAGATCGAGCGGGTCACGCGTGATTTCATAGACCTGCCAGCCGACGGCGACGGTTTGGATCTGTGCCGCCAGCGTGGCGAGCAGGCGTGCCGACAGATAGCGAACGAACGCGGTGTGGCGCAGCACCTCGAACGCGCGCCGGCGGGCATCAGACATTCAGTCGTGCGGAGTCGGAAGCGGGCGGACAGGATACCGCACGCACTCAACCGGCGTGGCTCACCGCCTGCGGAGCGCTCGAAGGTTGCGCATTCGAGGGGAACCGCACGCTGACCTGCGTGCCATGGTTCGAGCGGATTTCCATCTCCCCGTGCAGCTGGCGTACGAACGCGTCGATCAAGGAACGGCCGAGACCGCCCGATTCTTTTTCCGCGGGCTCGTAACCCGCGCCATTGTCACTGACGAGCAAGCGCAGGTGCGTGGGCGATTCGCGCTCGATCCGAACCTCGATCCGGCCGTCGTCGCGACCGGGGAACGCGTGCTTGTATGCGTTCGTGATCGCTTCGGTGACGAGCAGCCCGAGCGGTACCGCCACCTCGGGACCGATCACCTCGTCGGGCGCGTGCACGGTGAGCTCGATGTGCCGATTGCCCGCCAGCCCGCCGCGCCGCAACTCGACACAGAGATCCTCGAGGAACCAGCGCAGGTCGACCTCCTGCAAGCTTTCCGACTCGTATAGACGTCGATGCAAGGTCGCGAGCGCGTTGATGCGGCTGCGAGCTTCGGCGAACGCCGCCTCGGCGCGCGGATCGCGAATGCGGCGGGCGTGCAGATTCAAGAGGCTCATGACGAGCTGCAGGTTGTTCTTCACGCGATGATGAATCTCGCGCACGAGCAGCTCCTTCTGCGCGAGCGATTCGCGCAGCTCGTTCTCGCGCGCGCTGATCAGGTCGGCCATGCGCGTGAACGTCTCGCCGAGACTGCGGATTTCGAGCGGCGCCGCCGCGACGCGCTCGGGACGAACGTTCTGACGACCCGACGCGTAGGCGGACGTGATGCGCTCGAGATAAGTGATCCAGCGCACGACCAGGTGCTCGAGGCCGACCCAAACGACGACGACCGCGAGGGCCCACATCAAGATCGGCGTGAACACACCCCACGCCACTTGCAGCGCCAAGGGACCGATGGCCGCGAGCAACGGCGTGCCGAGAATCACGAACACTCGGCCGCCGAGCAGCGGACTCAGCACATACAGCCGCCATGTGCCATCGGCGCCGCGCGCCCGGAACGTCTGCGTGCGCGCTTGCAAATGCGCGGAGACGAGCCGGCCGCTCGGCAAACCCGACTCGCTCGTCATCGTCTGGCGCTCGGGCGTGATGAGATCGCCCTTGCTGTCGAGCAGGGCGAGCACCGTGTTGTCGCCTTGAGCCGCGTTCGCATAGCGGCGCGTGAGCCAATCCAACCCGATGAACAGCGCGACGGAGCCGCGAATCACGCCTTCCTCATCGAGCAGCGGAACCGCGGTCACCATGCCCCAGCGTTCCAGCCAGGGAGCAAGCTGCAGCTCGCTGATGACGAACGGATCGCCGCGCATGATCTCGTTGTACCAAGGAAAGTCGGCGACACTCACGACCTGGCGCATTGGATTGGACGAGCACGAGAGCACGCCCTGATCGTCGGCGACCATGGCGCCGGCGTACTGATCCAATCCCGCGATGGCGCGCTGCAGCGCACGCCGGCACGCCAAGCCCTTCATGGCCCGCACGTCGGGATTCGCGGCGAGGCTCGTCAGGATCTCGCGCGACGCGGAGATCATGCTCACCTCCTCGTTCGCGGCGAGCTGCGCGGCTTGAGAGAGATTTTCTTCGAGACTGCGAATACTGCTGTTGTAGCTCGAGACGGCCTGGAGCACGGCGAGCGCGCCCGGCGCGAGCATCGCAACGCCTACGAGCACCACGAGACGCGCGCGCAAACTCGCGTTGCGGCCCCACCAGCGTCCCGGCGCGGTTGCGGGCTTGGAATTCTTCATACCTGCGCCGACGTTGGGTTTATGACGTTCCTAAGCGGCGAGTGGGGCCATCATTTTCCGGCGCGGACAGGGGACCGCCGATTCGAGTTGCATCATCCCCGAGCAGATCAACCAGACGGTCTCGCGCACGTGCGATTCGGCTCTTGATCGTGCCGACCGCGACTTGGCAGACATCCGCCGCCTCTTCGTACGACAGGCCGGTCGCGCAAACGAGAATGAGAGCTTCTCTTTGGTCCACGGGCAGCTCCTGGAGCGCCCGATTCAGATCGCGAAGGTGCAGCTTCGCGTCGTGATCCGGCGCGATCGCGACCTGGGCCGCGCACACACCGTCCGGATCCTCGACCTCGAACTTGCGATGTCGCAGCTCCGAGTAGTAGCAATTGCGCAGAATCGTGAACAACCACGCCTTGAGGTTGCTGCCCGATTGAAATTGCTCGCGATTCGTCCATGCCTTCAGCACGGTGTCTTGCACGAGGTCATCGGCACGCGCTGGATCGCCGCACAGCGAACGCCCGAAGGCGCGCAGGGCCGGCAGCAAGGCGGTAACTTGGTCTAGAAAGCGGTCTTGGCTCATGAGATTTGGGGCAGCCCTTTACGAGCCGCGCTCCTTATCTTCGAGCTGCTTCAGGAGTGCCTTGAATTCATCGGGCACCGGCTCGTCCATGACTTCGGAGAACATGCGGCGCAGCCGGCCTCCCAGCCAATCTGGGACCTGCTCGGGCTGATCGCCCGAGGCGAGGGCAGCCTGTTCTGGCTTGGTTTTTTCACTCATGATGGTCATCGTTCGTAGGCGTCGGCGAGAGGCTGATGCCGGACCGCCGTTAGTGGGTCCAAACGTCGGAACCATGCAGAAGTTCCAGACGGCGGGAACCTTTCTCAGGCTTCGGACATAGTAATACCGCGCTCGCGTTCAGGCGCAACTCAGCACAAGAAGTCTTTCAAGGAGCCCATATGGCCCTGGCCCATGCAATTGCCGAGCACCTACCGTATCTGCGCCGCTACGCGCGCGCGTTGAGCGGTACGCAATCGAGCGGAGACGCGTACGTGCGCGCCTGCCTCGAAGCGATCGTCGCCGACAGTTCGGTCCTCGGTGCAGATCTGCCGCCGCGCGTCGGCCTGTATCGACTCTTCCACAAGATTTGGGGGAGCACCGATCCCGAGGCGCGCCCACTCGCAGGAACGTCCGTCAGCGACGCCAACTCTTTGTCCGGCACGACAGTGAAACCATCGGCGACGGCAAACACCGTCGAGCGCCGGCTCGTCGAGCTCACGCCCGCCCATCGCCAGGCCTTGCTGCTCACTGCGATGGAAGGTTTCAACATCAGCGAGACCGCCCGCATTCTCGGCGTGCCCGAGCCGCAGGTGAAAGACATGGTGAGCCAGGCCGTGCGCGAAATCTCCACGCAGCCCGCCACCAAAGTCCTGATCATCGAAGACGAGCCCATCATTTCGCTCGACCTGCAAAGCATCGTCAAGGAGATGGGGCACAAGGTCGCGGCGATCGCGACGACGCGGGACGAAGCCGTCCGGGCCGCGCGTCGCACCGAGCCGGGCCTGGTACTTGCTGACATCAAGCTCGCCGACGGCAGCTCGGGCATCGACGCCGTGCGGCAGATCCTCAGCGAAGTGCAAGTGCCGATCGTCTTCATTACCGCATATCCGGAACGCTTGCTGACCGGGGAGCGGCCCGAGCCCACGTTCCTCGTGACGAAGCCGTTCGTACCCGAGACGGTACGCGTCGCCGTCAGTCAGGCGCTGCTGTTTACATAGAGAAGTCCGATACGTCATCGCGAACGTCGGTCGAACGAAAAGGGAGCCGCAAGGCTCCCTTTTTTTTGACCGCTGCGGCGTGGTTAGACCGGCGGCCTGCCGCGCAGCGCTCCACCGACGAGCGCAACGAGCGTCAACACCAAGAAGACGAAGAACAGGAGTTTTGCAATGCCGGCGGCTGCGCCGGCGATGCTCGTGAACCCCAGCACGGCCGCGATGATCGCGACGATGAAAAACGTCAAAGCCCAAGACAACATAGTCATACCTCCTGACGATTCGAGCCGCACGACGCTCGATCCAAGCGTGCTTGCGAATGAAAACGTCGCGGCACGAAGCGCAGTTCCCGTGGGCACAGAGGTACTCACAACGCAAGCCGCAATCCACCGATGGGTTAGGAACCAAACGATGCAGTGCACGTTCTGCCTACGTCTTGCGATCGGCGATCGCATTCAAAGAAGCAGAGGAGGAAACATGTTCGACTCAAGATCTGAAATCTCTAGATCTGAAATCTTGAAGGGCTCGTTGATCGCTCTCGCATGCGCGCTGAGCCTTGGACTTTCTGGCTGCGAAAAGCAGGGTCCGCTCGAGCAGGCCGGCGAAGAAGTCGACGAAGCCGTCGACACGATGAAGAACGGCGGTGAAGAATCAACGGCGAACAAGATCGACGACGCCGTCGACGAGCTGAGGGAATAAAGGATCGGCCGCGCGTGTTCATGCAGCGCACGCGCGGCGATCGAGCGGCCTTGCAAGAATCAGGGACTCGGCTTCGAAGAATTACAATCGACGCAGAAAGCTTCGAAACTTGCATCAACGCAGGAAGCGTTCGATCAACTCCGCTACTTCCGCAGGCCGCTCGTGATGCACCATGTGGCCGGCATCGGCGATCGTAACCAGTGTTAGATCGCGAAATTGTCTCTCGAAATGCGCAGCAGTCTCGGCATCGCCAAGTCGCTGCGCAACATCCGACAACCCACCGACGACGAACATCACCGGCGCGGCAATCTCCCGCCAGCACGCCTCCGCCTGATCGCGTTGATAGAGCACCGGGTTCACACGTTTGTGGCGCGGATCGGCACGCAGCTCGACGCGGCCGTCGCGCTCCTGCGCCCATGAGCGCGCGATGAACTCCAGACGGTCGGGCGGCGTGCGCGGATTGCGGCGCGCGAGCACACTCGCAAGCTGCTCGAAGGTCGCATAGCTCGCGTACCGCGAGCCGACCTTGATCTCGTCGAGCCACTCGCGATAGCGCGCCGGCGCATGCGTTCCCGACACCTGCTGCAAGCCGAAGCCTTCGAGATTGATCAGCCGCCGCACTCGCTGCGGACGCGCACCGGCATACATCATGACGACGTTGCCGCCCATGCTGTGACCGAGCAGGTCGACGGGTTCGTCCGGTGAAAGATCATCGAGCAGCGCGTCGAGATCGGCAAGGTAGTCGGGAAACCAATAGCCGTCCTGCGGCCACTCGGTGCGCCCGAAGCCGCGCGCATCGAACGCGACGATCGTATGTCGGGTCGAGAGCTGGTCGACGATGAACTGGAACGTCTCGCCGGAATCGCCCCAGCCATGAGCGAAGACGATCGGGCGCGGATCGTCGCCCGGCCAGTGGTAGAACTGAAACGTCAGACCGCGAGCCTTGCGCGTCGCCAACGATGGCGGGCGACGAACCGAATAGGTCATGCGGTCGAGACGATAGGCCGACATCCCGCTGACGGCTGCGTCGGGCGACGGCAGCCGTAGCGAGAACCCGTCATTCCGGCAAGCGCGGAATGTGAGCCATGCTGGCGGCCGCCTCTGGGTCGGTCGTCGCCGGCTGCTCGGTCACGTCGGTAGGCGTGGCAGGAATGGAATCCGGAGCCTTGGGCGCCGGCGCTTTGCGCGGGGCCTTCTTCTTTTTCGGGGCAGCTGCCTTTTGCGGAGCAGCCGCTTTCTTCGTGGCTTTCTTCGCAGCCTTCTTCGCAGTCTTCTTTGCGCCCTTCTTCGCAGCTTTCGGGGCAGCCTTCTTCTTGGCTACCTTCTTGCCGCTCTTGCGTGCGCCAGCGCCGCGCTTCGCTACCTTCTTTGCGCTCTTCGCTTTTTTCTTTGCCGTCTTGCCGGCCTTTTTCTTGGCCTTCTTCTTACTCGCCATTGTCCACCTCCAGGTTAGTCCCACGAACTCTAGATTCAGGCGGAGTCGCCGGTTTTGATTATTACACGCGCCGCGAACGGTCATGCATCATTACTCCATGGTTCGACGGGATATCCATTCGATCGTGAAGCGCGCAAGCGAGCTCGGTCCGCGCGATCGAGCTGAGTTCGTGCGCAGTGCCTGCGGCGAGGATGCGACTTTGTTGTCGGGCGTACTCACCGCCCTGGGCGAAAGAGCACAAGACCCTGCGTTCTGGGATGAACCCGCCGACCCAGGCCTGGAAGCAACCACCCTGCCAGCGGGGATGGAAGGTCAACGGCTCGGCCCATATCGCATCGAACGCAGGCTCGGCACCGGCGGCATGGGGGATGTGTATCTCGCCGAGCGCGCCGATGACGAATATCAGCAGCGTGTCGCGATCAAGCTCGTCAGGGCGGGCCTGTATTCGGCCCAAGTGCACAGCCGGTTGCGTATGGAGCGGCAGATCCTCGCGCGGCTCGAGCACCCGAACATCGCCCGCCTGCTCGACGGCGGCCGCACCCAGGACGGCACGCCCTACCTCGTCATGGAGTACATCGACGGCGAGCCGATCGACAGCTACTGCGATCGCCGCCGGCTCGGCCTCGCCGCGCGCATCGCCCTCGTTCGAACGATTTGTACCGCGGTTCATTACGCGCACCAGAACCTGATCGTCCATCGGGATCTCAAGCCGAACAACATCTTGATCACGCCCGACGGCGTACCAAAGCTGCTCGACTTCGGCATCGCCAAGCTCTTGGACACCCGGCAGTCGCTGCACACGCTCGCCGTCACGCACATGGACTACCGGGTGATGACGCCGGCGCACGCCAGCCCCGAGCAGGTGCGCGGCGATGTCATTACAACGGCGAGCGACATCTACGTCCTGGGCGTGCTCTTGTACGAGCTCCTGGCCGGCCGCCGCCCGTTCCAGCTCGTCGGCAGTCGGATCACCGACTTGGAGCGGATCATTTGCGAGCAGGAACCCTTGGCGCCGAGCGCCATGGTCGAAAAGACGATCCAGGAAGCACCCGAGCTGGCCAACGACTGCGCCGCCTGCCGGTCGACGACGCCGGCACGACTTGGTCGCGAGCTCGCCGGGGATCTCGACAACATCATCCTGATGGCGATGCGCAAGGATGCGAGCCGCCGTTATCGCTCGGCGGAGCAGCTCGCGGCCGATCTCGAGCGTCACGCGAACGGCCAACCCGTCACCGCCACGCGCGACACCTGGATCTATCGCACCCGCAAGTTCGTCGGTCGGCACGCGATCGCGGTCGCGGCCGCCTCCCTGGGCGTCGCGCTGCTGGCGGCGTTCGCTGTCGTCACGCTCCTGCAGGCGCAGCGGATTGCCCGCGAGCGCGACATTGCCGCGGTCGAGCGCACCCGTGCGGAGCAGGTGTCGTCATTCCTCGTTGAATTGTTCGAGTTGTCCGATCCGTCGAAGAGCCGCGGCAACCACGTCACCGCGCGTGAGCTGCTCGACATCGGCGCCCGCCGCGTCAGCTCGGGGTTGGGAGATCAGCCCGAGACCCGGGCGACCCTGCTCGCGACGATCGGCCGCGTCTACGGCAGCCTGGGCCTGTTCAATGACGCCGTCGCCTTGCAGCGCGAGGCATTGGAATCGCGCCGCGCCTTGTTCGGGCCGCGGCATGCGGAAGTCGCGCTCGCGATGGCCGGTTTGGGCGATGCGTTACGCGAGCAAGGCCAGTTCGCCGAGGCGGAGGGGCATCTCACCGAGGCGCTGGCAATGCAGCGGGACCTCTTGGGCGCCCGCGACGTCGCGCTCGTGCCGACGCTGATGGCGCTCGGCCATCTCGCTCATCAGCGCGGCTTGCTCGACGCCGCCGCGCGGTTCTTCGAGCAGGGGCTCGATATCTATCGCCAGCACCGCATGCTGCAGCGGTCGGAAGCCGCATCGATCTTCAACGATCTTGCCGGCTTGGCTCTGGAACGCGCCGAGTACGAGCAAGCGGCGCAGCTGTACAAGACGGCGCTCGACATCGATCGCGGGGCCCTCGGTCAGGATCACCCGCAGGTCGCGATGCACATTCAGAATCTGGCCGTCACGCTGCAGCAGCAAGGCAAGATGGCGGAGGCCGAGCCGCTGTATCGCGAATCGATCGACCTGCTGCAACGCATCCTCGGCCCGGATCATCCGCACACGCTCGATGCGCTCGCGAACTTCGGCAACTTCCTGCGCCGCAATCACCAGCTTACGCGCGCGGAGACGGTGTTGCGGGACGTACTGGCGCGCAATCGCAAGGCACGCGGGCCGGAACATATGTATGTGGGTCACGATCACGTGAATCTCGGCCACGTGTTGCTGGACGCGAACCGCGCCGCGGAGGCCGAGCGCGAATACGTCGCGGCACTCGAGATTTACGCAGCCACGTTGCCGGAACAGCATTCGTACATCGCCGCGGCCCTGTCGGGACTGGGTCGGGCGCAACTCGCGCAGAACAATGCGAGCGGGGCGGAAGCGACGCTGCGCAAGGCCGTCGCGATGGGTGCTCTCACGCTGCCGGCCGACTCGAATCCGCTCGTTCTGGCGAAAAGCGGGCTCGGCATCGCCTTGATCGACCTGCACCGGCCCGCCGAAGCGGCGTCCTTGCTGCAGGAAGTCTATCCGGCGATCGTCCGCAGCCAGGGCGTCGACTCCGCGTATGCGGCGCGGATCAAGGAAGCGCTCGCCCAGTCAAAATAGCGGTCGGCTGTAGCCCCCGGTAAGGCGGCTGCCGCGCCTCGCACCTTCACTTCAATTGCCCAAGAACATCCGGTAGGCCGGATTGTCCGTTTCCTCCGCGTACACGTACTTCAGCTCCCGCACGTGCAGATCGAAGTCGACCTGGTCGCCGGGAGGAATCTGCACGCCCGCGAGAATGCGGCCGTAGTCCGAGCCATGGTTGCGATAGTGGAATAGCGTGATGTTCCACTGCGTGCCGATCGCATGCAGGAACTTGAGCAGCGCGCCCGGCCGCTCGGGGAACTCGAACCTGAACAGCCGCTCGTGCGCGAGGCCCTGCGCACGGCCGCCGACCATGTAACGCACGTGGAGCTTCGCCATCTCGTTGTCGCTCATGTCGACGACCGGATAACCGGCCGCCCTGAGCGAGGTAACGACTTCTTCCTTTTCCTTACGTCCCGCCGACAGGGCCAGGCCGACGAACAGCTGCGCGGCGGCGCCTTCGTGATGACGATAGTTGAATTCCGTGACACTGCGCCTGCCGAGCGTCTCGCAGAAGCGCAAGAAGCTGCCCTTCTGCTCCGGAATCTCGACCGCGATGAGCGCCTCGCGCTGACCGCCGATATCGGCGCGCTCCGCGACATGGCGCAGCCGGTCGAAGTTCATGTTCGCGCCGCAGTTGATGCCGACGAACGTGCGATCGCGGCAGTTCTCCCGCGCGACATACTTCTTGATACCGGCCACCGACAGCGCGCCCGCCGGCTCGACGATCGCGCGATTGTCCTCGAAGATGTCCTGGATCCCGGCGCACAGCTCATCGTTGCTCACGAGGATGACCTCGTCGACGTACTGTTGCGCGAGCCGGAAGGTTTCCTCGCCGACGCGCCTGACCGCGACGCCGTCCGCGAAAATGCCCACGCGATCGAGCGTGACGCGCTTTTTTGCTTGCAGCGAACGGTACATCGCGTCCGCGTCCTCGGGCTCGACGCCGATGATGCGGATCTTCGGAAACAGGTACTTCACATAGGCGGCGATGCCGGCGATCAAGCCGCCGCCGCCGACGGCTACGAAGATGGCGTCGATGTTCTCGCCCGGCAGCTGCCGCAGGATCTCCATGCCGATCGTGCCCTGGCCGGCAATCACGTCGGGGTCGTCGAAGGGATGAATGAACGCGAGCGAGCGCTCGCGCGCGAGCTGCAAGGCGTGCTCGTAGGCCGCGTCGTAGTCGTCGCCGAACAGCACGGCCTCACCGCCGAGATCGAGCACCGACTTCACTTTGATCTGTGGCGTCGTCTGCGGCATGACGATCGTCGCGGGGATGCCCCGCCGTTTCGCGGCAAGCGCGACGCCTTGCGCGTGATTGCCGGCGGACGCGCAAATGACACCGCGCTGCGCGGCCGTCTCCGACAGGTGCGCGATCTTGTTATATGCGCCGCGAAGCTTGAACGAGAAGACGGGCTGCAGGTCTTCGCGCTTGTAATAGATCTGATTGCCGAGCCGGCGGCTCAGTCGAGCCGCTGCTTCGAGCGGCGTTTCGATGGCGACGTCGTAGACGCGCGCCTTCAGAATGCGTTCGAGATATTCGTTCGTCATAGGAAGTGGCCGCATTCGTTGCGTAATGGGCCGATCGGCAGGAATGCGGGCGCGTACGGTAGCAGGAACATCGCTCATTTGTCCGCGTCCCGCGTGTCGCGGACCCCATCGCCTGCAATAATGCGGGATCTGCGCTCGAACTCGACCTGCGATGACTGCTCCGAAGCCGCCGAACCACATCGAACTCGCCCCCCTCACCCGCCGCGACCTGCTCGCCAGCGGCGCCGCGCTCCCAACGCTGGGCGCGGCGGGAGCCGCAACGGCGCAAGCGCTGCCCGAGCTGCCGTCGGCGTCGAAGGAGCTTTGGCAATGGGTGCGCACCCAGCCCGTCATGGAGCCGCAGATTGCGTTTCTCGATTCGGCCGTCAGCGGACCGACGTGGCGCGCGGCCATGGCGCATGAGTATCGCGCGCGGGAAATGCAGAGCCTGCAGGTCGCCGCGCTCTCGCGCGGCGAGCGCTGGGTGCTGGAATCGAACCGGCTGGCCGCGCGCGTCGCAACCTTCTGTGGCTGCGACGCCGACGAGGTGCTGTTCACTCGCGGCGCAGGTGAAGGGCTCGGCATCGTCGCGAACGGCCTCGACCTGGCCGCGGGCGATGAGGTCGTTACGACGACGCTCGAGCATCCGGCCGCGTTGAGCCCCTGGCTCGTGCTCGCGCGTCGGCGCGGCATCGTGGTGAAGCAGCTGGCGCTGCCCAGCCCGATGAATGGGCCCGAAGAGGCGCTCGCACTCGTGGCCGGGGCGGTGACCGATCGCACGAAGGTGCTGGCGTTCAGCCACGTCAATCACGTTGACGGCGCAGTGCTGCCCGTGAAAGAGCTGAGTCAGTTCGCACGCCAGCGCAACCTGCTGACGCTTGTCGATGGGGCACAGGCGTGCGGCATGATCGAGGTCAACCTGCGCGATCTCGGCTGCGACTTCTACGCGGCGAGCTTTCACAAATGGCTCGGCGGCTCGCACGGCGCGGGCATGTTGTACGTACGCCGGGAAATGCTCGACCGGCTCTGGCCAACGATGCCGCGCGGGCTCGACGCCTCGCCGCCGATCGACTTCCCGTCCGTATCGATCGCGAACGACGGCGTCGGCGCCGCGCTTCACAAGCTCGGCAACATCGTGCCGACGCTATGGCCCGCGCTCCGCGGGGCCGAGGCCGCGATGGATCTACACCAACACATCAATCGCGCGCGCATCGAAGCGCGCATCCGCGAGCTGGGTATCTATGCGCGGCTGCGGCTGCAACAGCTGCCGGGCATCGAGCTCTTGACGCCGTCGCGCCCCGGATTCTGGGGCGGCCTGCTGAGCGCGCGGTTCGCGGACCGCGCGGCGCGCGATCTCGCGGGCGCTTTGCAGCGCAATCAGCGCGTGTACGTCTCGCACCTGGCGTGGCCCGGCAGCGAGAACGGTGTCTTGCGCGTATCGTTGAACGTGTTCAACACCCACGAAGAAATCGAACGTCTGTTCGAAGGCTTGCGGCAGCAACTGCCGCGCAGCCGGTGAGCGGCGGATGGAACTGTCTTATCTATTGTTCACCGGGAGCTTGAGCGGGCTCGTCAGCATCCTGGGCCATTCGGTGCTGTGGTCGTTCGTCGAGATGACGAGCGGTCGCCGCAGGGCGGCGCACGAACTGCAAGTTCAGGTGGCCGAAGCGTTTCTGCACATGGTGTTCGGCGTGACGCTCGGCTTTCTGTTTTGGTCGAGCTGGGGGCTGGCCGCGATCGTCGACGTGGCCTGGTGGGTGCGCGGGCTCGTGTTCGGCGGGCTGGCGGCCGTCGCGCTCGCACCGGCGCTGTTGAACACGCTGCTCACCGGACGCATGCAGGGCGCCCTGCTTGCGATCGTCGGATCGCGATGGCTGACGACGTGCTTCGTCGTCGGCTTGGCGTGTGCGTGGAGCTGGGATAAGGCGAGTTAGGACGAGCGCTGGGGCAGGGGAAAGAAGAAGAGAAGAGAAGACCCCCTCCCCTAGCCCTCCCCCGCTGCGCGGGGGAGGGGGAGTTGGATGAAACCTTATCCTTCTACCGGTCGAGGAACTCGCGCACCGTCGACGCAAACCGCTGCGGCGCCGCGCCGATGAAGTCACGCCCGTAGTCGGGCAAGTCGACCAGGCTGCTGTTCGCGAGCGAAGCGCGTACGCGCGGCGCGTAATCGCCATACTCGTCGCGCAACCGCAAGACGACGCT
>JAEYXD010000203.1 GCA_023428645.1 Pseudomonadota bacterium | reverse complement strand
CAAGTAGCGTTCCGTCCCCTCCCCCGCGCAGCGGGGGAGGGCTGGGGAGGGGCATATACAGTTATTCCTTCACTGACCCCGCGTTCACACGAACAGCGCAACCACCGCAATGACGATCGCGATCGCGGTCGCGGCCGTGAGCCACAACACCCGGGTCCGCAGCTCGACGGCGAGCTTCGCGAGCGTGGCGAGTTGCTCCGCCATCTGACTGACCAATTCCGACTGCCGCCGCTCGTTCTCCTCGAGAGCCGCGATGCGCTCCTGGAGCGCGTTCGGCCCCAAGGGGACGCCAGGGTCCACGAGCGGCTGCTTGTTCTTTTTCAGGAGCTCGCGCGACACATCGACGATCGAGGGCACGAGCTGCACGATTTGTAGCCAGGGAACGGCCATAAGGGGACCTCATCGAAGCGCTGGGTGGTGAGCCTAACAAACCTGCGACATGCGACGACTCCATAACGTATGACGCGCGCCTCCCGCCTGTCTTCGAGGCACCGGATGCGTAGTTGAATTCATGACCGGGCCGGCATCGACACCAGGCCGATTCGAACGCGAGAATGGCGCCTGCTCGGGGGTGGCTGGTGCTGCAGAACATGCGGCGCGCCGACGAAGATTCTGGCGCCGCGTTTACCATTCTTGGCACCTGGCCGAAGTTCTATATGCCAAGGTCCGGCGCTCGCTGCGCGTCGCAGGACAACAACAAGTTTCGGGTGAAAGCGAAATGACAATGCCGGCTTCATTGCTGATCGTGGACGATGACCGCGAGCTCGGTCAGATGCTCACTGAATACCTGACCGGCGAAGGGTTCCAGGTTTCCGTCGTGCGCGACGGTGCCGAGGCGCTCGAACGATTGACCGACCAGGCGCATCCCTACGATCTCGTGATCCTCGACGTGATGCTGCCGTCCTTGAGCGGCTTCGAGGTGCTGCGCCGGCTGCGGCACTCGCTGTCGGTCCCCGTCGTGATGCTGACGGCTCATGGCGCGGACGTCGATCGCATCGTCGGACTCGAGCTCGGCGCGGATGACTACCTCGCGAAACCGTTCAATCCGCGCGAGCTCGTCGCCCGCGTGCGCGCGGTACTGCGCCGCTTTTCGTCGCGCGACACGGATACGCCGAACAGCCCGGTGAGCGTCGGTCCGTTGCGCCTGGACCCGGCGACCTTCGACGTGACGCTGAACGGCCAATCCGTCCGCCTCACGGGCACCGAGCTGCGCCTGCTCGAAGTCCTGATGCGCTCGGTCGGCCAGGTGCAATCGCGCGAATCGCTCACCGAGCGGGTGCTCGGCCGCCGCCTCACGCCTTATGACCGCAGCATCGATACGCACGTCAGCAACCTGCGCCGCAAGCTCGGCCTCGGCGAAAACGGCTTGCCGGAAATCCGCAGCATCCGCGGCGCGGGCTATGTGCTGATCGCGACCAGCGACGGCCGAGGCGAGCCGCGCGCGTGAAGACCCTGTTCCTGCGCATTTTCTTGTCGTTCTGGGCGGCGATGCTGCTGGTACTGCTCTCGACGGCAGCGGTCGCCTGGTATCGGTTCAGCACGGTTCGCACGCTCGACACGACGGAGCTCGCGCAGCAGGCGTCCGCGCGACTGCATCAGGACGGCGTCGAAGGCATGCGCGCCTGGATCGACGAGGCGCAGGACAAGTACCTCGGCCGGCGGATCTATGTCGTCGATTACACCGGCGTGGATATTCTCGGCCGCACGCTTCCCGACCGCCTGCAAAGCTACGTGCGCCGTCTCGAGCGCGCGGGCTTGTTGAGCAAGGGCGTGCCGCGCGACCGCGAGCCGAACCCGCTGCTCTTGACGCCGCAGTTCTTCGATCGCGACGACAGCGTCTACACGGTGCTCGTCGATTCGTCGCTCGCCCCCTGGGACATGCTCAACACGCCCGACGTGCGCGCGATGCTGCTCGCGTTCGCTTTGGGCATCAGCGGGCTCGTGTGCTGGTGGCTCGCGCACTACGTGAGCAAGCCGGTCGAGCGCTTGCAGTCGAGCGTGCGGTCGCTCGCGGCCGGCAATCTGGATTCCCGTGTCGGCGAAGAGTTCTCACGCCGCCACGACGAGCTCGGCGTGCTCGCCCGCGACTTCGACACGATGGCGGATCACGTCCGCACGCTGATCGCATCCAAGGAATCCCTGCTGCGCGCCTTGTCGCACGAGCTGCGCTCGCCGCTCGCGCGGTTGCGCGTCGCGCTCAGCCTCGCGCGCCGTGGCAGCGATGCCGCGCGCCAGTACGATCGAATCGAGCTGGAAGCCGAGCGCCTGGATGTCATCATCGGCCAGATGCTGCAGCTGTCGCATCTGCGCGCGATGGAGCCCGCGCTCGCGCGCGTTCCGATCGACCTCACGACGCTGCTGACGGAAGTCGTCGAGGACGCGCGCATCGAGGCGAACGCAGCCAACAAGAACGTCGAGTGGACGCCGATGCTGAGTGTCGAGATCGAGGGCGACCACGATCTGATGAGGAGCGCGATCGAGAACGTGCTGCGCAATGCGGTCAGGTTCACGCGCGAAGGCACGGCCGTCGAGGTCGCGATGACGCGCAACGGCGGCGACACCTGCATCGTGATCGAAGATCACGGCCCCGGCGTGCCGGAAACCGAGCTTACGAAGATCTTCGAGCCGTTCCACCGCGTCGCTGAATCGCGCGACCGCGACTCCGGCGGCACCGGGCTCGGTCTTGCGATCACCTCGCGCATCGTCAACATGTATGGCGGTGAGGTGAAAGCGCGCAATCGCGAGGGCGGCGGCTTGAGCGTGGAAATCACGCTGCCCACCGCCGCCTGATTCATCCCTTCCCTGCGCAGCGGGGACTGCTCAGCGGGGAGGGTTAGGACCGCTGCCTGATTCATTCCCTTCCCGCGCAGCGGAGAGAGATAGGACTGCTGCCTTCATTCCCTCCCCCGCGCAGCGGGGGGGGAGGGTTAGGGAGGGGGCCCTCCTGACTTCGAATCACAATCCCAATTCCACTACCGATGCATCCGCGTATCCCTCTGCGCCAGCGCCAGACTGCGTAGCAACTGCGCGCGTCCGTGGATCGCCCGAATATCCTCCTCGCTGACGTGCGGCCCGCCGCCCGCTTGCAGCACGCCTTGCAAGTCGAATCGCAAGTCGAGCTCCGCGGGCTCGCCGAGCTTCGCGCCGCGATAGTGCAGCAGGCGCGCGCCTTTGAATTCGTACTCGCCCGCGAGCGTCGCGGTCTCGTTCTGACGATGCTCGATGATGCGCGTCAACTGACCGGCGTCGAGCTGTGCCGCATATTCGACCCGCATTCCGCCCACGGGGAGCCGGCCGCGCAAAACGTCCGCGCCTTCATTCGGCAGCTCGGGAATGGACGGTGCTTGTGCCGGCCGGGTTGTCGGCGTGGGCGCGGGCGCCTTCGAGCACGACGCGAGCAGCGCGGCGGCCAGCATCAGGGCGAATCGCAACGTAGGCATCATCGAGTGCTCGCAGGGCGTGGCGTCGGGGGCATGCGACATGCGCTGAACATAAGCAAACCATACTGAACCAATTTCGCGCGACGCGCGCAACGCGCGACCTCGCACGCGTCGTCCTGCGGATATTTATCGCTTCGCCGCGGCGCGAACGTGATGTGCCTCACGAGACGCCGCATGCGCTTGCTCTACCCTGCATCGCCCTTCCCGATCGCACGGAGAGTTTCGATGAGCGCAGCGGTTCCGCCCAATGCATCACGGCGTGAAGTGTCAGCGCAGCGCCCGGCTGCGGCAGCGCGGCCCATGAAACAGGCGAACGCTGCGATTTGGTTCGAAGAAGACGACACAGCGGACTTTCGTTTGAACCTGAGAGACATTTCGCTGCCGCGCGGCACGCTGCACGTCGAAGGTCTGAAGCCGACGCTGTTCAGCCGTTTGCTCGATATCGTCGCGCCGCTCAAGGTTTGATCCCGGGTTGATCCCGGGGCTTGATTCTGGGGCTTGACCCCAGGGCCGCAGGGCGGCGGCCCCCGCGGCGTGTCACTTGCGCCCGAAGCCGGACGCATCGCATCTTACGCGGATGATTGCCGCAGCCTCATGGGCGCGTTTCGCGCTGTTCGCATCCTTGGTATTCGCCTCCCTCGCTCACGGGCAGGCCCGCTTCGAATCGCCGCGCGACCAGGTCGAGCGCGTCATCGCGCTGATGGTCGAGCGCGTCGAGTTGATGCGGCCGGTCGGGCAATGGAAGCAACGACATCGCCTGCCGATTCAGGACGTGGCGCGCGAGGAACAGGTCCTCGAGGCAACCGTGCGACAGGCCGAGCAGCTCGGCATCGAGAGCGCGGCATCGCGGCGCTTGTTCTCGTTGCAGATCGAGCTTGCGCGACATCTTCAACAGCGTGTGCTCGCCGAGCCGCCGGCGCCGACGCAACCGTTGCGGGATTTGAATTCGGAGCTGCGCCCCGCGCTCGATCGCATCGGCCGCGAGCTCTTGATCGCGATCTATCTGGCAATGCCGGAGCTCGAGCGAGCGGACTTCGCGAATGCCTACGGCGCCATGGCGGCGCGCTTCGTCACCGCGGGCGTCGATGGTGAGCGTGCGCGGGCGCTGATCGATGCGCTCGGCGCGCTGCGCCGCGTACCAGCGCCGACGCTGCAGCGAATCGAGGCGAGCGGCATCGTGCGCGTCGGCATGACGGGCGATTACGCGCCGTTCAGTCTGGAGCGCGGCGGCGTGTTGAGCGGTATCGACGTGAGTGGCGCAGCCGACCTGGCGCGCAGCCTCGGCGCTACGCCGCGCTTCATTCGCACGACCTGGTCGACCTTGATGGACGACTACCGCGCGGGCCGTTTCGATGTGGCCATGAGCGGCATCAGCATCACCGCGGAGCGCGCCGCGGAGGCCGCCTTCTCGTCGGCCTATCATCGCGGCGGCAAGACGCCGATCGTCCGCTGCGGCAGGCAAGCGGAGTTCGACACGCTCGCGGAAATCGACCGGCCCGCCGTGCGTGTCATCGTCAATCCCGGTGGCACGAACGAGCGGTTCGTACGCGAGCGGCTGCGGGCCGCGCGAGTCACGCTGCACCCGGATAATCGCACGATCTTCGATGAGATCGCGGCGGGTCGTGCCGACGTGATGATCACGGACGACATCGAGGTGGAGCTGCAGGCGCGCAAGGACGAGCGCTTGTGTCGCGCGACGGCCGCGACGTTCACGCAAAGTGACAAGGCGCTGCTCCTGCCGCGCGATGAGCCATGGCGTGAGCGCGTCG
>JAEYXD010000177.1 GCA_023428645.1 Pseudomonadota bacterium | reverse complement strand
GCTGAGGCTCGATCAATGGGAGGCGCAGAAAAGTCGGCTGCGCAAGGCGACCGATCAGGGTGAAGAGGTGGCGCTGGCGTTGGCGCGTAATACGCGGCTGCGCGACGGCGACGTTCTGCTCTGGGACGAGTCGCGCCGGCACGCGATCGTGGCGGACATCGATCTCAATGACGTGATGGTCATCGATCTGGCCGCCGTGACCGGCGGCAGCGCCGAGGCACTCGTGCGCACGGTGTTCGAGCTCGGACATGCGCTGGGCAATCAGCACTGGCCGGCGATCGTGAAGGACACGCGAGTGTTCGTGCCGCTCACCGTCGATCTGAAGGTCATGGCGTCGGTGATGAAGACGCATGCGTTCCCGGGCGTGCGTTACGACTTCATGCCCGGCGCGGAAGTCATTCCGTACCTCGCGCCGCACGAGTCGCGCCGTCTGTTCGGCGGCGCGGTGGCCCACTCGCACGGCTTGCAGCCCCACGCGCACGACGAGCCGATGCGGACAGCAGCGCCATGACGACCCGACCTCAGGCGGCGGACGCGGCGAGGATCATCGAGCTGACTCGCGCGCCGCATCTGCCGCGACTGCTGCACCTGCTGCAGTTCGGCGACTCGGCGTTGCCGATCGGCAGCTTTTCGTTCTCGAACGGTCTCGAGGCCGCGGTCCAGCGTGAGCTGGTGGATGATCCAGCCACGCTGCGTGAGTTCGTGCTGACGGCCATGCGCCAGAGCGCGCTCACGGATGGCATCGCGCTGTTGTGTGCCCATGATGCCGCGCGCGCCCAGGACACGGCGGCGCTACTTGTCATCGACCGTGCTCTCTTCGAACGCAAGGTCAACGAGGAAACGAGGCTCATGGCCGTGCGAACGGGTCGTAAGCTCTGCGAGTTGACGTGCGCCGTCGTCGGCGAGCCGCTCGGTCGTGACTGGCTGGAACGGATCGTGCGCGGCGAAACGCCTGGCACGCATGCCGTCAGCTTGGCGATGGCGCTCGCCGCGCTCGGCATCGCGCGCCCCGATGCCTTCGGCGTACAGCAGTATGCGGTCGCGACCACGATTCTCGGCGCGGCGCTGCGGCTGATGCGCATCGCGTTCATCGATACGCAAAAGATCCTGCTCGACGTGAGCGGCCGGATCGGCGCGTTCTACGAGCAGGCGGCCGAGGCCACGATCGATGACATGGCGAGCTTCGCGCCCACGATCGACATTCTCGCCGCCGTGCATGTCAAGGCGCGCGTCCGCTTGTTCATGACTTGACCGAATGGGGAGCGACTTCCCGATGAAAAAGATTCCACGCATCGGCATCGGCGGTCCGGTCGGCTCCGGCAAGACGGCGCTCATCGAGGCGATCACGCCGCTGCTCGTCGATCTCGGTCAGCGCGTGCTCGTCGTCACCAATGATGTCGTGACGACCGAGGACGCCCGTCACGTGCAGCGCACCTTGCGGGGCGTGCTCGTCGAGGAGCGCATCGTGGGGGTCGAGACGGGCGGCTGCCCGCATACCGCGGTACGTGAGGACCCGAGCATGAATCTCGCCGCCGTCGAGGAGATGGAAGCGAAGTTTCCGGACTCGGATCTGGTGCTCCTCGAAAGCGGCGGCGATAACCTGACGCTGACCTTCAGCCCGGCATTGATCGACTTTTTCATCTACGTGATCGACGTGGCGGCGGGCGACAAGATTCCGCGCAAGAACGGCCCGGGGATCACGCAATCGGACATTCTCGTCATCAACAAGACGGATCTGGCGCCGTATGTGGGTGCGAGTTTGCAAGTCATGGAGGACGATTCCCGCCTGATGCGCGGCCGCAAGCCTTTCGTGTTCACGAATTGCAAGACCGGCGAGGGCATTCCCGAAATCGTGCGGCTGATCGAGGAGCGCGTCTTGTTCGACAGCCGCAAGCTTGGAAGGAGCGCATAGTGCCTGACGCTCCGCGGGAACTGGCGGCATACCTCGACGAGCCGCAGCAGCTTCCGAGTGGATCGTTCGGCAAGTGTGCGTTCCTGCGGCTCGGTTTCGAGCGGCAGCCAAACCACTCGCTGCTGCGGACCTTGCATCGGCGTGCGCCGTTGTTGGTACAACAGGCGTTGTATTGGGACGAGGAGATGCCCGGCCTGCCGTGTGTCTGCATGATTTCCAATTCCGGCGGCATGCTCCAGGGTGATCGGTATCGGATCGAGATCGAGATGGGCGCAGGTTCGCAGGCGCATGTCACCTCGCAGGCCGCCACCAAGATTCATCGGATGGATGCGAATTACGCGACGCAGACCCAGCAGTTCGTGCTCGGTCCCAGCGCCTATCTCGAGTACATCCCGCATCCGCTGATTCCGCACGAGTCGTCGCGCTTCGTGCAGCACACGTCGGTCTCGATCGATCCCAGCGCGACCTTGATCTACTCCGAAGTCCTGATGGCAGGGCGCAAGCACTACGGCCAGGGTGAATTGTTCCGCTACGACCTGTTCTCCTCGACGCTGCATGCGGCGCGGGGGGACGGCCATTCCCTGTTCACCGAGAAGTTCGTCGTCGAGCCGCGCCGCAATACGGTCGCGCGACTTGGCGCGATGGGCTCGTTCCACGTCTTCGGCAGCCTCGTGATACTCACCCCCAAGCAGCACGCCGAGCGGCTGTTCGATGCCATCGATCCCAGCTTCGATACGACGGCGGATCTCGTGTTCGGTGCCAGTCATCTGCCGCGCGATGCCGGGCTCGTCGTGAAGGTGCTCGGTTTCGAGTCGGCGCCCGTGGTCGCGGCGATTCGCCGCTTCTGGTCCCTGGCCCGGCAGGAGGTGGTTGGCGCGTGCGTCCCCGAGAATTTTCTCTGGGGTTGATGGAATTTCGAGGAGCCTCCCATGGCAAACAGCACTTCCGGTTGGGCGGCGCTGGTGGAGCGCAACACGTTCGTCCGTTTCGTCGACGTGAACTTGCGGGGAGCGGGGCAGGTCATCTTCCAGAACAATCCGCTGACCGGCCTGTTCTTCCTGGCGGCGATCGTCTGGGGCGCCATTGCCGTGGGGCACATGGCGATCGCTATCAGCAGCATCATCGCGTTGATCATCGCGACCGTGACGGCGATCGTGCTCGACGTCGACGAAGGCTCGCTGCGCCAGGGGATGTACGGGTTCAACGGCGTGCTGGTCGGCGCGGCGGTGCCGACCTTTATCGATCTCAGCCCGGAAATGTGGTTCATCGTCGTCATCGGCGCGGCGACGTCCACGGTCGTCATGCTGGCGGTCTCCAACGTGATGAAGACCTGGGGCGCGCCCGCGCTCACGTTTCCGTTCGTGCTGACGACATGGTTCCTGGTGCTGATGCCATATGCGTTCGGAGATCTGCAGATCGGCTCGATGGGACCGCCGCAGCTGCCGCATCCGGCGGACGTGTCGGGACTAGATCAACACCTGGCTGCCGCGCCGCTGATCGCAGCCTGGTTGAAGGGGCCGGCGCAGGTGTTCCTCATCAACAACGCCATCAGCGGTGTGCTCATCGTGATCGGCTTGCTGGTCAGTTCGCTCTGGGCTGGCGGGCTCGCGCTCGCGGGCTCCGCGGTGGGCGTCATTCTAGGGCTCTATCTCGGCGCTAGCCTGAAGGACATCGAGGAGGGCCTGTTCGGCTTCAGCGCGGTTCTGACCGCGGCCGGCCTGGGCAGCGCATTCTTCAAGCCTGGGTGGCGCGTGATGCTCTTCGCGCTGCTCGGCACGATCTTCACGGTGTTCGTCCAGGGTGCGATGGACGGGGCGCTCGCGCCATTGGGCATCCCGACGTTCACGGCGCCGTTCGTCTTCGCGACATGGCTGTTCCTGCTGCCGAAGCAGAAGCTGCAGCCGCATCTGCACGTGCCGATCAGGGACGGTCTGGTCACCGAGAAGCGGCCCGCATCGGGCCGCTGACGCCCGCTAGGAGGAGCACCATGAGTACCGTGATGCGCTTGCTGCTCGTTGTGCTCGGCAGTGTCGGGCTGCTCATCTACTTCAGATCCATCATCCGGATGATGCTGCTGAACCGGCGTGAGCGGGACTTCCTGCAGCGCGCGGCCGCCCGTATCGTCATCGCCATCGTGCACGCGCTCGCACGCGGCAAACGCACCCAGGCACAAGTGAAGCACGCGCAGGCCTGGCTGATGCCGTTGTTCATCTTCTGCATCGTCATGATCTGGTTCCTGCTGGTGCAGTTCTCCTTCAGTCTCATCTTGTGGGGCGTGAATGCGGAGTCGGGCTGGGTGAAGGCAATGGTCGCCAGCGGCTCGGCGCTGAGCACGCTGGGATTCCAGACGCCGAAGACGCTCACCGGACAACTGTTGGCGATCGCCGAGGCGGCGATCGGCCTCGGTATCGTCATTCTTCTCTTCACGTTCGTGCCCGGCTACCAGGCCGCGGTCCAGGTGCGCGAGCGTAAGGGCGGCTGGCTTCATTCCCGCACGGTCGGCGCCGAGTCGGCTTGCGTGAGTCTGCTCGAGTCACTGCAGCGGAGCGGCCGAACTCACGATGCGTCCGTCTGGGAGAGCTGGGAGGACTGGTTCCGCGGGGTGCTGGAGACGCACGCGATCTCGCCGATCCTCGCCTACGTGCCGTCGATCTACCGCGGCAACTGGGTCGATACGGCGGCGACGGTTCTCGATGCCGTCTCGCTCGTGCTCGTCTCCGCTGACTCCAAGGACAGTACCGAAGCGGCGCGCCTCTGCCGAGCGACCGGCATCAGCGCCTTGCATACCATCGCAGGCGAGTTGATCGGCGATCGTCCGAAGCAGGCGGGGCTTGGGGAACTCCGCAGTGCCGACACGAGCGCCGCGCTCGGCGGGCTGTACGACAAGCTTCGCGCGCAGGGAGTGCCGATCGCGGCCGACAAGGAGCGTTGGGTGCACGACCTCGGCTCGCTGCGCGCCGACTATGTTCCGAGCTTGCGCCACATCTCACGGGCTACGTTGATGCCTGTCCACGAGCCCTGGCAGTCGCCGCTGTCCGATGACGAGGTCAACGACAGGTCGTGACGCAACGAGGCGCACATGGCTCATATTCCCGATGGTCTGCTGTCCGCACCCGTACTCATCGGCGGCGGAATCGGGGCGGCGGCTGCCGTGGCGTTCGCAGTGCGTCGTCTCGATGATTCGCAAGTGCCTCGAGTCGCGATCCTGTCCGCGATGTTCTTCGTGGTTTCGCTCGTCGCCATTCCCGTCGGCCCGTCGAGCATCCATTTACTCCTGTCGGCGTTGATGGGACTCACCATCGGTGCGGCCGCGTTCCCGGCCGTGCTGATCGCGCTGCTGCTCCAGGTGCTGTTGTTCGGGGTTGGCGGCGTCACGACGCTCGGCGTCAACACGCTCAATATCGCGTTGCCGGGTGTCGTGTGCGGCGCGCTGTTTCTGCCGCTGATCCGCCGCCTGTCATCGCGCGGCGCTGCCGTCGCCGGTTTCCTGTGCGCCGTGCTGTCCGTTGCCGGCACCGCGGGCGGCGTCGTATTGGCGCTCGTCCTGTCCTCGTCCGAATTCGTGCCGTCGGCGCCGATCGTGGCGGCAAGCTACTTGCCGCTCATGCTCGCCGAAGGATTGACCACCGCGTTCGCGGTCGGCTTTCTCAAGCGCGTCCGTCCGGAGGCGCTGCGCGGAGCGCTCGGTGCGGTGGAGCCGGTGGCATGAGCGTCTGCATTCGTATCCGCGAGATCCTGCTGGCAGGCCTGCTGCTGTTCGTGTGCGGCGCCGTGGACGCTCACGATTTGAAGGTGTTCGCCGCGGTCGATGACGGCGTCCTGCAGGGATACGCGTTCTTCGGCGGCGGCGGACGTGCCCGCGCGGCGCGGCTCATCATTCGCGACGAGCAGGGCAACGAGCTGTTCCGCGGCGGCACCGATGTCGATGGCGCGTTTCGCTTTCGACCGGCCGCACCGACCGCGCTCGTCGTGATCGTCGACGTCGGCGACGGCCATGCGGCGAAGACTCGCATTCCAGCCGCGCGGTTCGCGTCCAACGAAGCGCTGAGTGCGATGGGCGCGGCGCAGGCGCAAGGGAGTGAATCGAGGCGCTCGCCGAATCCGGCGGCCAACCCAGCGGAGTTGTCGGTGCTGATCGAGCGAAGCGTGGAGCGCGCGGTCGCCCGGCAGATCGCCCCGCTTCTGGAAGCGTCCGCGACCGCCGAGGGCCGGCTGCGCTTCAAGGACGTGCTCAGCGGCGTCGCCCTCATCATGGGCCTCGCCGGCATGCTGCTGTGGGTTCGTTCGCGACCGCGGGGTCGCACCAATGCGCAAGGCGGACAGTGAAGGGTCGCGGCCTCATCGAAAGAGTGCAGCCACGCACGCGTGTCGTCGCCACGTTCGCCGCCGTATTCGCCATCACTGCCATTCGCAGTCCGTTCGTTCTGGCGATCGGGCTCGCTTGCGCACTCGTGCTCGTCTGGCTCAGCCGAACGACGTGGGCGGAGCTTCGCCAGCGGCTGCGCCACGTCGAAGGCTTCATGCTCGTGCTGCTCATCGTCCTGCCCGTCACCATCCCCGGCGAGCCGGTGCTGCAGCTGGGGCCGCTTGTGGCAACGAACGCCGGCATCGCCCGGGCGGCCAGCATCGTCATCAAGGTGAACATCTGTTCGTTGCTGGCGTTCGCGGTCCTCGGTTCGCTCGATCTGGTGCAGATCGCCCAGGCGGCACATCGCCTGCGAGTACCGCCGAAGCTCCTCAATCTGTTTCTGTTCACGGCGCGCTACGTTTCCGTCCTGCGCGCCGAGACCAGCCGCTTGGTCGAAGCGATGCGGGTGCGCGCCTTCGTGCCGGGCTCGAACGCCCATTGTTGGCGAACCTACGGAAATCTGGCGGGAACGATGCTGGTGCGTTCACTGGAACGCGCGCACCGTGTGGACGAGGCGATGCGGTGCCGGGGCTTCACCGGGCACATTCCGGCCGAGGCCGAGGTGCCGATCGCGAAGCACGATCTTGCCTTCGTGAGCGTGTTCGCGGGCGCGATGGTGGGCTTGCTCATCATGGATCACTTCGTATGAGTGCCGTCATCGCGCTCGAGCATGTGAGCGTTGCACGCGGCGGACGCTGCGTGCTTCAGGATCTGTCGCTCACGTTGCAGGAAGGGGAGCGGCTGGCGCTCGTGGGCGCGAACGGCGCCGGCAAGACCACGTTGTTGCGCACCATCGTCGGCCTGGAAGCCGCGACCGGAGCCATCATCGCCTTCGGTGTGCGCTGCCGGTGCGAGGTGGACTTTCGCAAGGTGCGCGCACGGGCGGCCTACCTGTTTCAAGACCCCGACGATCAACTCTTTTGTCCCACCGTGATCGACGATGTGGCGTTCGGTCCCCTGAATCTCGGCATGCGCAGGGCCGACGCCCTGGCGCTCGCCCGCGCGCTGTTGGCGGACATGGCGCTCGAACATCTGGCCGACTGCATCACCCACGATCTATCCGACGGCGAGAAGCGGCTCGTCTCGCTTGCCACGGTTCTGGCCATGCGCCCGGCGGTGCTGCTGCTGGATGAGCCGACGAACGGACTGGACGAGTCGCGCATGCAGTGCATGCTCGAGCTGCTGTCACGTCAGCGGGCCGCGATGATCATCGTGTCGCACGATTGGTCGCTGCTGGAACGTTTGTGCGAGCGCGCCGTGGTGTTGCAGCACGGACGGCTCAATCCCGCGGTCCTGCATCGGCATCCGCAATGGATCGAACAGGCGCATGTGCATCTGCCTTCCAAGGAGGATCACGCCGATCCGTAGCAGAGCTGGAAGGACTGCTGGATCACCGCGCGAATGCGTGGCGCGTAGGCTCATGCGCGCGGCGTGATCAGAAATGTTGTACGTACAACGGTCGGCGATCGAATGTCGTCGAGTGCGTCATCACTGTCGGCGGAAAGATGTGAATTGCAGCCGCATTTCCGTGTGGGCCGCGAGCGCCGCATGCCTCGGAACTAGTGTTGGCAGGTGACGTTACGTCGCCGTGAGCCGACCAAGAGGAGTGTGCCATGCTTATCAAGTCTTCCGTGTTGAGTGCTGCAACTGTCTGCGTCATGGTTTCTGGCATCACCATCGCGCATGCGGCGAGCGAGGGGAAGAAGTCGATCGATAAAGTGACGTGCGAGGAGTTCCTCGGCCTCGACGAGACCTACCAGCCAACCTACGTTGCGTGGGCGTGGGGCTATGACCAGGGTCAGAGCAGCCCGGGTCAAGCCGTCGTGGATGTCCAAGGCGTGGAGCAAGTCACTCCTTATGTCGTCGCGGAGTGCCAGAAGGATCCGAAAGCGAGCTTCTGGAGCAAAGTGAAGAGCAAGTTTCATCGGCAATGAGACGAGGAGCGGCGGCCTGGCGCTGTCACGCGGAGCGGCCCTTGTGCCCGCCACCGAGCTTCATGCCGACGATGACGGCGATGTAGCCGAGCACGAGGCTGACCGCGACGTATAGCAGCGCCAGGCCGCCGCGCTCCGTCGGTGAGGTCATCAGCACGTACGAGCCGTACGCAAAGCTCGAGAAGGTCGACAACCCGCCCATGACGCCGGTGCCGAGCAGCGTGTTCACGTTGTCGGTTAGCGCTTTGCGCGCGTGCTGCGCGGTGACGAGGCCGAGCAGAAAGGCCGCGATGAGATTGGCGGTCAGGATGTCCATGGGAAAGCCATCGATCGGATTGCGCACCATGAGCATGAGGAACTCGCGCAAGATGGCCCCGACCGCGCCGCCGATGAACACGAGGATGACGGCGTTGAGCATGCGATTCCCCTAGCCTTGTGCGCGCGCGATCGTGGCGCCGAGTGCCGCGGCTAGCAGGCCTACGACCGCGGAGAGCGCGAGGTACCACGCCGCCAGGCCGCGCTGCTGTTTTCCGGCCAGCTTTTCGGCATCCAGCTGCATGCTGCTGAACGTCGTGTAGCCGCCGAGCAATCCGGTCAGGACGCCGGCGTTGAGCGGTGTTCCATAGCGATCGCGCCAGTCCACTTTGAACAGGACTGACAGGTAGCCGATGACGAATGCGCCGGTGACGTTGATGATGAACGTGCCGAGCGGGAAGGCGCCGTGATAGCGCTCGCCCACCATGCGGCCGATCCAGTATCTGAGCAGCGATCCCAGGCCACCGCCGAGCCCCACCCACATGATGTCCAACGGTTGCACAGCGGCCTCCTGGAAGCCACGGGGCGCGAGTAGTGCAGGTCGCGGCGTCGATGCGCATTCGACTGCATTGCTCATGGCGCATGCTTCGGCGCCAGGGCAGAGATGCCGTAATGCGCGCGGACACGCGGAGGTCCGGTGAGATGGGGTGGTGCGCGCGGACTCTTGTACTTACGCCTGCCGTGCGCGCCGCCGCGCAGTGCCGCGCTCACGCATCACGTCATTTCGCGCTCGTGCATCTTGCGCACGACGCGCAGGGAGGACTCGAAGGCGCCGGCGATCCAGCCGGTGATCCAGCTGGCGTGCTCGCCGGCGAAGTAGAACGGACCATCGGGCTCGCCGAGGATGTTCAGCACTTCCGTGCGCTCCGCCGCCGAGTCGTAGCGCGCGTTCGCGCCGTTGTTGTACTTGAGCGCCTTCCATGAAACGGAGAAAGCATTCTCGAATTCCGCGCGGTATTGCGGATGGATTTTCTCGCCCGCCGCCAGCGCCAGCTCGAGGCGTTGCGCCAACGTCATTGCGGTGATGTTCGCGCCGTTGGGTTCGTCACCCGTGTCGCCCGCGTAGTAGCCGACGATCACGCCCTTCTTGCCGAAGTAGCCGTAATTCGGATACCACAGCTGGCGGATGCTCTGGTCCGTCCAGCTGATGCCGCCGTAGATCCAATCATCCTGTTCCCAGAAGCGGCGCTTGAACTGCAAGCCGATCTTGTTCGACGGCGCATAGCCGATGCGGCCGAGCGCCGCCTTGTGGCGGGCGCTGAAGTCGGCGGGCAGGCCCGTGAGTACGGACGCGGGGATCGTGCAGATGCAGTACTGGGCCTCCGCGCTCTGCTGCACGCCGTCGACGACGTACTCGACGCGTGCGCCCTGCGAGCCTTTGCGAATCGCGGTGACCTCGGCCCCGTACGTGATGGTGTGGTGGAGCCGTTTGGCCATCGCGTACGGCAGCGCGTCGATGCCGCCGACCGGCTGAAACATGACGGGCTGCTGCGTGATGTTGTGCGCGTGGGCGAGATGGCGTGCGAATCCCGAGCCGATCATCGTCTGCAGATCGTCGGTCGGTGTCAGCGTGCCGGGCTGGCCCGCGGCCGCGGGCCAGTCGCTGTAGCCGTGACTCGGTGAAGCTCGATAGGCGAGATCCGGGCTCAATCCCGACGTCGTCCGCAAGTATTCGAGGAGTTGCTCCTTGTCGCGCGCCGTCAGTGCGACATCGAGTTTCTCCGTCGTGATCGCCTTCGCGAGCAGCTCGCCGACGTGGCCGTCGTAGTCGGCACGCGCTTCGCGAATCCGGAGTTTGCGATTCGCGGCACTGCTGTGGACGTAGGCCGCTTCGTTGTAGTTGTTGAACACCTCGATCGCGACATCGAACTCGCGACAGTAGCCGAGCGTCGTGTAGTGGTGCTGCGGGATGCGCGCCGGGCCGGCGTTGTAGTACTGACCTTCGTCGAACGAGCAGAGCTGGGATTGGCCGGACACTTCCGTTTCGCGAGTGCCGCGTCGGATCGTCCAGATGCGGCCGCCGGGACGCTGCCGGGCTTCGAGAATGCGGCAGCGATACCCTAGCTTGCCGAGTTCGTGCGCCGCGCCGAGGCCGGCCGCGCCGGCACCGAGGATCAACACGTCCTTCGGCTGCTTGAGCCGCGGCAGGTCCTTCGGCAGCCACGTGGCCCCGTTGTCCTGGGCAAGCAGGTCGAGGGCGGTCATCGCGCCGAAAACGGAGCCGCCGAACCGGCCCACATCCATGAGAAATCTGCGGCGTGTGTAGGTCATGTGAACCTCAGCGCGGTGCGACCGCGATCACGTCGATCGCGATTTTCCAGTCCGGGTTGGGCAGCGACTGCACGGGAATCGTCGTGCGTGCCGGTTTGTGCGGCTGCGATGCGTTGTTGAAGTACCGGCCGTAGGCCGCGGTCCAGCCCGTGCGGTCGACGCTGCCGTCCGCGTTCGGCACGACATAGGCGCGCAGGAACACCACGTCCGCGAACGACAGTCCCGCTTTCGCAAGCCGCTCCTCGAGCGACTTGAGGGTCGATATTGCTTGCGCCTCGATGTCCCCTGGCTGCGTCGGTACCGCGGCCGCCGAGAACAGCAGCGACGCCGGAGCGTTCACCGCGATGCCCGAGGCAATCATCGCCTTCGCATCGCCGTACGCTTTGAGCCGAGGATTGCGCGCGGCGTTCTCGAACAGCGGGGGCGGCGCGGGGAATGCCGCGACGATCTCGATCTCGATCAGCGTGCTCGGATTGCCGAACGTGGGTGCCGTGACGGTGGTGCGGGCGGGCTTGTGGGGATTGTCGGCCGTGTTGAAGAACTCGCCGTACGCCTCGTTCCAGCCGTCGTAATCGAACCTGCCTTGCAGATGCACGTCGGGTCCCAGAAACGCACGCAGGTAAACGACGTCCTTGAACGAGAGCCCCACGGCGGCGAGGTTCTCCTGCAATCGCAGCAGCGTGTTGCGGGCCTGGGTCTTCATGTCGCCGCGATGTGCGCGATCGGTGGGCGGCAGCTTGTCGTCGAGCGCGGGTGCGGTCATGCCCGCGGTCCAGTACAGGGCGGTGCCGGGCAACACGCCCATTCCGGCATGGATTCTTCCTTCCTTCGTGCCGTACGGCTTCACGCGCGAGTTCGTTCGCGGCAGGCCGAGCTCGTCCGAGCTCGCGAAGAGTTGCGAGCGCTGCGCGGGAAAGCACACGAACTCGATTTCGATCAGCGTTCCTGGACGGCCGAGTAGCGGCACGCCGACGGTGCTGCGCGCGGGCTTGTGGTTCTTGAATGTCTCGGCCCACGCGGCATTCCATCCTGCGTAGTCGGTCGCGCCGTCGGCGCCGGGCGTCAAGTACGCGCGCACGAACGCGACGTCCTCGAGTTGCAAGCCGGCATCCGTGATGTTCTGTTCCAGGCGTTTCAGCGTGGCGAGTGCCTGACTGCGCATATCGGCAGGCGCATCCTGGCCGGGGGTACTGCCGGAGGAGAAGTAGATCGCACCACCGGGGCTCGTCTGGGCGGCGGCCGAGTACACGGCGGTCGGAATGTCGATCAGCTCGAACGGCGTGGCGGCGAGCGTCCGAGTGGTGGTGGCAAGCAGCAGCGCTGCAAGTCGAAGTGCGTGGCGTCGAATCATGGCTGCGGTCGTTCCTCGTTCAATGCATGCCTGCGACGACTTCGGCCAACATGCGCACGGCGTTTTCGGCCTCCGCGCGATCGGGCGTGACGTCGGCGTTGTTGTAATCGCCCGGCGGTTGTGACTGCACGATGATGCCGTCGCGCCTGGGCACCATCGAGAACTGGTCGAAGCAGTTCAAGCCATACGTGATCTCTGGCTGCGGGATGAGCCGCGACAGTTGGCCGCGCACCGGGACGATCGATTCATCGCCGAACAGCGCTCGCGCGCCGTAGCCGGTCGCGTGGATGATGGTTTTCTCCTTGAGTTTTGCCACATCGCTCGGGCTGGCGAATTCGTGCGTCTCGATCACGCCGCCCGCGGCGAGAAAGTCCGCGACCAACAGCCGGCTGTAGGCGCTCAAGTTGAAGACCATGCTCGTGTAGCGGCGCACGTACGGCGCGGCGAAGGGATGCGTTCCCGGCGCCATGTCCTGGCGGCGCGGCACGAGATCGCGCACGCGCCGTTCGAGATCGGCATAGGTGGGCTCGCCTTCGCGCACGCGGTGACGGTTCGGATCGAAGGGTTCGTTCGCGAGCTGATAGCCATCGCGCCACTCGACGGGATCGCCAGGCAGGCCGAGCATGTGCTGATAGGTGCGATAGCTGATGCGCGTCATCTCTTCCCAGCGCTGCGCGAGTTCAGGTGTCGCTGCTTCTTCCGTGCAGATGCGCGATGCGGGTGTCCAGCTGCCCGTCGCGAGCGATGAGCGCACCTCGGGCGGACGTTCCTTCGCGTAGATGCGCACCTTGAGTCCCGCGCGTTGGGCGAGCAGGGCGGAGGTGAGTCCCAGGGCGCCGCAGCCGATCACGGCAAGCTCGGACACGCCGGTGGCGAGCGCGTGACGCACGGCGAAGGTGCTCGAGCCCCACGACAATGACCAGCCGCTGCCGCCGTGACCATAGTTGTGCACGACCGTCTTGCGCCCGAGCCGCTCGGTCTCGACGCGCGGGCCTTGTGCCCTGAAGGCTCGCGTGCACACCGTGATGGCGATGATGCGATCGGCTTGCGCGCGCACCTTCGGCAGCGACGGCGGTGCTTCGCCCAGCGCGGATCGTGATGCGTCGTGCGTGTCGCCTGTGGACTGCGGTTCAGAACGGGCGATCGAGTCGGTCATCGCAAGGCCCGTCAACCCCAAGCCCATGTTTCGAAGCACATCACGTCGTCGCACTAAAGAATCTCCTTTCCGCTCGGAATGTCGGTCGCACGATGGCGATCGATCCAGCCGAAATGCAAATGCCATGCCCGTCATCGCCGGGCGTCTCCATGGGCATAGGGCGGCAAGCAGTTGTCAGAGCAACGGATACACATTTGGAGTGCGGTGAAAGTGTGGGCGATGCAGCGTCTCAGCCGAAGACAACGAGAAACACGTTGCATCCGCCGCCGTGTTCGCGCATTGCGCGGACGCTTCTGGATTTCTATCGAGGCGCTCTGCATTCGGCGCGTGCGCAGGTGAGTGGCGGGCGGAGTCGGTGCACGAGCCGTCCGGTCACGCTCCATTCGAATGCAATTGCGCGATCCGGTCGGGCGCCGTATGCACCATTGCGCAGCGAGCAGGATTGTCTCTCTGCTTCGAAATGTCTCAGAGGTCCCTGATTCCTTGGTCGATCTGGCGAAAAGGGCGACTTGGTACTTCCCTTGCACGTGGAGTAGTCAACCCGTTGCACACGCATCCGCGAGGCGGCGGTCCTGAATGGGGCTAATAAGAACGAGGGAGGCTCAAGATGATCATGACTTCGAGCAAACGTTTCTCGCTGGTGGCTGTCGCGGTCGCAGCGGCATTAGGTTCTTCCATGCCGATGGCGGCGGAGGTGGGAGGTAACGATACGATCGACGAGGTGATCGTGACGGGTACGCGTCGCGCGGGCATGGCCGTCGACGACAGCCCTTCGCCGGTGCAGATCGTGACATCCGAGGCGTTGAACGAATCGGCCGCGCCCGATCTCATGAATCAGCTGGCCTTCCAGGTGCCGAGTCTCAACGCCAGCCAACAGGGCACCGACATGGCCAGCGCGACGCTGGTCGCCACCATGCGCGCGCTCTCGCCGAATCACACGCTGGTGTTGGTGAATGGCAAACGCCGTCACTTCACTTCCAACGTCGCCGTGCTCGGCTCGTACGCGGGTGCGGCGTCGGCCGACCTCAGCTTCATTCCCACCAGTGCGATCGCCAGTACCCAGGTGCTCACCGATGGCGCGGCGGCGCTCTATGGATCCGACGCCATCGCCGGTGTGATCAACTTGATCACCAAGAAGAACTTCAACGGCGGCAGCGTGCGCGCGAACGTTTCAGGGTACGACGCGGGCGGCGGCTTCACGGAGAACTATCAGGGCAACTTCGGCATCGGCAGCGAGTCCGCATACGCGAATCTCGCCTTTGAGGTGGAGCGTCGCGAGACCGTCAGTCGACCAGGCTCGGTCTACGGCGCGGCGCAGTGCGTGACCGACCGCCTTGCAAGTCCGGACGGCTGCCCGCCGACCGGCTCGGGCCTCACGCCGAGCGGCTATCCACGTTCGACCGGAAATGCCGCATTGGCACGAGAGAACGAATACAACATGGTCGATCACCCTTGGTACCCGTACAACTCCCACCAAGGTGATCCGCCGGATATCGAGCGCAGCGTTGCATTCCTCACGACGGGCATGTACCTCGAGAACGGCACCGAGCTGTACAGCTCGGTGAGCTACGGCAAGAAGAAGACGTCGAGCACGCAGAGCTACCGGCGCCCGTCGCAGGATGGTGGCTACGATGCCAACGGCGATGGCGATCGCAACGATCCCATCGGCGGCATCGGGCGCCGCAGCGGCCAGCCTTTGACGGAGGCGGACATCAACAAGTATCCGCTCGGCTTCAATCCGAACATCGAGTCCGACGAGCGTGACTGGGAGCTCAGTGCCGGCGTGACCGGTGAGCTGGCGGGCTGGCGATACGACCTGTCCACCAACTACGGCCGCAATGAGATGGACATCTACAACACGAACTCGATGAACTTCACGTTGTGGAACACGACCGGTCAATCGCCCGAGAACTTCTACGTCGGCAGCTTCGAGGCGTCGCAGTGGACCACCAGTCTCGACGTGAGCTACGAGTTCGATTTCGGCATGGCGCGACCGCTGACGTTTGCGGCCGGCCTCGAATATCGCGAAGACACCTACGGTATCGGCGCCGGTGAGCGGGCTTCGTACATCGGTGCCGGCGCAGCGGCATTCCCCGGCTACAGCCCGCTCGCCGCCGGCGACTACGAGCGCGACAACACGGCCGTGTTCGCCAACGTGATCTTCAACCCGACCGAGGACTGGCTGGTCGACGTCGCGGGCCGTTTCGAGGACTACAGCGACTTCGGCAGCAAGGCAGTGGGTAAGGTCACGACGCGCTACGACTTCAGCAGCTCGTTCGCCGTGCGCAGTACGTTCAGCACGGGCTTTCGCGCGCCGACGATGGGCGAGAACTACTACACGGCCATTCAAGTCGGTCCGACGGCCGCGACCGCGACACTTGCCGCGGCGACGGTCGGTGGCGGTCTGAAGCCGGAGACGAGCCAGAACATCTCCGTGGGTTTCGTTTTGAAGCCGCTGTCCAATCTCACCACGACGGTGGATGCGTACCAGATCAAGATCGACGGCCGCACCCGCATGGGTAACTTCGACTACTCCGACCCGCAGGCGCCGAACACGCGCACGGGCCGCAGTGGCGGAACGCCCGTGGCGACCTTGCCCGACCCCGCGGACAGCGACGGCAACGGCATTCCGGATGACGAGTACAACCGGATTCTCGGCGAGGCGCTGGTGGCCGGCGGCTTCATCGGCGTGTGGAACGATCCGACCGCGCCGGGCGGCTCTTTCGATTCGAGCGCGCGCGCGAACATCGGCCTCGGTTTCTTCACGAACGTGCTCGATACGAAGACCACCGGCGTGGATCTGGTGAGCACCACGAGCACCCAGTTCGGATGGGGCCGCGTCGACTGGCTGCTGGCGGCGAACTACAACAAGACTGAGGTGACGCGCGCCGGCCGCGCTCGGGGATTCGAGAACATCGCCCTATTCGGAATCGGCGACATCTGGAGCATCGAGAAGGGCAGCCCCGAGTACCGCATCAATCTGGGAGCGACGTTCCATCTGGGTGAAAAGCTCACGCTGAACATCCGCGAGAACATCTACGGTCCGCACTACCAGCCGGGCAGCACGGCGATCGCTTCGGCGTCGGCGTACGTCAACTACCCGGACATCATGAACTCGCTGAAGATCGTCAGTCCAGCGAAGGTCAACGAGATCGCGGATTTCCTGGGCATCAACCGTCCCACGACGCCGTACTACGCGCAGCGGATCGGAACCCTCTTGACCACGAACGTCGAGCTCACCTTCGAGCCCATGGCTGGACTCAGGGTGTCCGTCGGCGCGGACAATCTGTTCGATGAGTATCCGGACAAGCGGCCCGCTGGAATCATCCGGTTCGAGAACGAGCGCTATGCCACGACCGCGCCGCGCGACTACTTGCTCGGCAGTCCGATCGGCTATTTCGGCCGACGCTTGTTTGCTCGGGTCAGCTACGACTGGTAGCCAATGCGGCTGGCGCCGCAGAGGCAGCCGAAAACAGTAGGGATGCAGTAGAGAAGCGAAGTGCGGCGGCGGTAAGGCCGCCGCACTTCCGTCGCGTCGTCAGAAGCCTTTCGATGCGACAGTCCAGTTGCTGAGCTGGCCGAGCTCGGCGTTCGGTCCGACGAGGAACGAAAGCGCCTCGGTATTGCCGTTCAGCGTGCCGTCGAGCCACTCGACCACGGCCTGCACGAGCTGCAGCTGCACGGTGCGAGAGGCGGTGCCGAAGAAGCCGCCATGACCCGCGGTCGCATGAGACGCGAACACGGTGGGCACCGTCGATGTGCGCTCGTAGCTGCCGATCGAATTGGGATAGGCGACGTCGCTCGTTCCGCCCGCGACGTACATCACCGGACCGCCGAGATTGCTCAGGTACTGACGACAGACCGCGAGCGGGCCGGACGCGCCCCCCGTGCTGTCGTCCGGAAAGCAGCCGCTGTTGAGACTGACGACCGACTTCACGCGCGCGTCGTGCTCACCGGTCCAGATGGCGTCGATGCCGCCGCAGGAGTGACCCATGGTGGCGATCCGGCGGGGGTCGAGATGATTGTGATATTTCGCGCCGCCGCGTCCCGGCGGCGAAGTCGCCCAGTCGATCGCTTTTTTCAAGCGATCTTGCGTCGCCTGTGAGCCGGGCGCGGATTGCGCATCGGGCTCGCCGTGAGCGATGACCACGAAGCCGCGCGCGGCCACCTGCATGAGGAAATACAGGTGCCCGTCGTTGCTCGCGGCGCACGCGCCGTTGCTGAAGGCCACGACGGGCAGCTTGCCCTTGGCGTCCTTGAATTCGGCGGGACGATAGACGGTGTAGCCGGGCAGCCCCGGCGCGGCCTCCCGTACGACGTCATGGAACTGTTCCATCGCGGGCGTCGACTTTGGATGTGCATGCGAGATGGAGATCGACAGAGCACCGGCGAGCAGGAGCGGAGAAACTCGAGCCGTGCGTGACAACAAACCGAAGGTGTTCATGGTGTGGTCCCTCGTCGTGTTGAGCGTGCGTGCAAGGTCCGGGCGGAGCGCTCCGCCCGGACGCGTGGATCAATGACAGGTGTAGTGGCGCTTCCATGGTTGGAAGCGGATTTTCGGCTTGGCGCCTTTGCGCAGCGTGCGTTCGACCTGCTTCAGGTCGCACTCGGTGAACGGTCGCGCGAACTCATCTGGCGTGTAGCTGATGAAGCGCGCGGCGCCCAGATTCAACGAGCGCGCGAGCGCGTTGAGCTTGTGCGGGTTGTCGGCGTCATCCCAGCGCTTCGTGAGCAAGCGCGACTGCAGCGTCTCCACCGCGGCGATCGTCTCCGCGGCGCTGAAGCCGCAGTGCCCGGCACTCTCCACGTACGTTTGCCGCAGCATGCGCGAGGCGCCCGCGCGGTCGACGGCCTCCTGATAGGCGGCCTGACCGGCGACCGTCGAGATGTTGTCGCCGATGTTGTTCACCGTGAGCACGGGTACTTCCAGCTCACCGTCGAAGATGCCGTCCTCGGTCCACGCGATCGCCTTCGGGTCCGCCTTGTAGCGCGGCGACTTCGCGAGCGTGCGCAGATCGTCGTCGAGGCTCAGGTTCGCCTCGCGATACAGCTGACGCACGATCTCCGAATTCGCGACGCGCGCCAGGATCTCGCCGTAATCGACGCCGACGTTCGAGGAGATGTTGCCGCCGCTGCGGCGCTCGAGCTCATTGCGGCTGCTCATGGCCTGACCGACGGTGGGCAAGGGGCCGCCCGCAAGGCTGTCGTAGAGTCCGGCCTGCAGCGCCGTCAAATCCCACTCCGCGGGTTTTGGCTTCGAGCCGGACGCCCACGTCGGCAGCTGACCGATGACCGCCGCGAGGGCGATGCGCGCGCGGCCTTCCGGGGTCTGTTGCGCGTTGGCGAGCATCGCAAGCCATGCCGGGCGGGCATTCGTTGCGAAGTCATTGGGTACGTTGATGACCGGCAGGTTGGAATTCGGCGCAAGCAGCATCTTCGCGACGTACAACGCATCGAGCTTGCTTTGCCACTGGCCCACCGTGCCGGACAGGCCGCCGCACATCAGCACCGCGCCGTGGAAGACGTCGGGCCGAGCCTGGATCACGGCCGCGCCCGTGTGTCCGCCGAGCGATGACCCGAACACGACATTGCGGGCGGCCTTGCCGTGCGTCGTCTTGAACTTCGCGACGACTTCGACCTGGTTGGCGATTGCCGCGGTCACATCCCAGCCGGTCACCGCGCGCGTGGTTCCCGCCATTGCGTAGCCCCGCGCGAGCAGCGCCTGTGTTTGCGCGGAGTTGGGATTGCCGGACGCGTAGTCGAGCCCGACGAGCAGCGTGCCGTTGAATTGATCCGGGTAGTCGATGCGAAAGGCCGTTCCATCCGCGAGCGTGCCGGTCGTCGTGACCGCGGCGAGCGCCGCGGCGGGCGTGCCCAATGCAACGAGTACCGCAGCCGCGAGCCCTCGTACGCGCGGCGCGATGCGCGCCCTCGCGCGTGTGCCGCGAGCTGTTCGCCGTGTGCGAGCCAAATGATGTAGCAACATGAATCCCCCTCGATATCGTTGACGCGCCTTGCTGGCGCTAGTTAGGATGACAAACTAAGCACATGATTAAGTCATGTGCTTAGGCGAGCGTAAGAGCGCGCTCGAGGTGTGTCAATCGAGAGGGCCCGAAGTTCGCGAGCCGCGGGAGGCTGCTCGGGGTCTGCTTTACCAGCGACGGTTCAGGAACGTGCAAGACATTGACCCTGCATCAGCCCCCACGGTATCCGCCGGCCCGTTGACGAGATCCGCGTTCCTGATCGGCTCGGCCGCGCTCCTCATTGCGATGGCAACGGATTCCGTCGCGGTGCTCGGGCGTCACGTCGGTTGGCCGCTGTTAGGCGCGATCGAAGTCGTGCAGGGGTCCGTCGTGCTGGTCGCCGCGGCGGCGATGGTCATCGCGACGCTTCATCAAACGCATGCGCGCGTGCACATCCTCACCGAACGTCTACCCAATCGATGGCAGGTGCGGCTCGATCGAATCGCGAACGCCTGTGCCGCGCTCACGTTCGTGGTGATCGCATGCGGCTCGGCCTGGCTGCTGGCCGAGCTCTGGCTCGGTCACGAGGAAACCGAGCTGCTGCGTATCCCCGTGCGCTGGCTGCGTGCCTTCTGGGTCTGCGCTGCGGTGCTGATCGCCGGCCTGTTCGCGGTCCGGGCGTACCGCGCGAACCCCGCATGAGCGCTGAAGTCGTCGGCCTGCTCGGGCTGGGTGGCCTGCTGCTCTTGCTCGCGCTGGGGATTCACATCGGCATCGCGCTCGCCCTCGTGGGCATGGCCGGTCTGTGCGTGCTGATGAGTCCCGCGGCCGCCGTCGTCAAGGTGGGCGTGATCTCGTTCGAGGTCATCGGAAAATACGAGCTCGGCGTGTTGCCGCTGTTCCTGCTCATGGCGCATCTATGCTTTCAGGCGGGCGCGAGTCGTGATTTCTTCGACGTGGCCGCTCGCTCGATCGGTCATCGGCGCGGCGGACTCGCGCTCGCCTCGATTCTCGGCTGCGCGGGCTTCGGCTCGATCAGCGGCTCGAGCCTTGCCACCGTTGCGACGATCAGCTCGGTCGCGCTGCCGGAGATGCGCAAGCACGGCTATTCACCGGCGCTCGCGACGGGGGCACTTGCCGCTGGCGGAACCTTGGGCGCGCTCATTCCGCCGAGCGGGGCCTTGATCGTGTACGGAATCGTCGCCGAGCAATCGATCGGCAAGCTGTTTGCGGCCGCGGTGATTCCCGGCTTGTCGCAAGCCCTGTTC
>JAEYXD010000166.1 GCA_023428645.1 Pseudomonadota bacterium | reverse complement strand
CGCGATTGTCAACGTCGAAGCGAAGCCTCGGACTCCCTGTCACGAGCCTCGCAGGCCACGAGCGGAAAGCGTGGTTTTCGCTCGTAGCTCGCCACCTTCGGCGGCGGGCACATCCATGTGCCTGATCGGAAGTTGCGCTTCACCGTTTTGACCCTTCCGCCGCGAGGCAGGGGAAGATGGGGCGCGGCTTAACCACCGGGTGACAGGCACTACTAGCAGAAGACATGTTCGAACAAGCCTTCCGCAACATCGACGGTGTCCTCCGCAAGGAAGTCGGGTGCACTGCCAGGTTAATCGAGCCGTTCGGTCCAATGCAGGTCAAGCAAGTTGCCGATCATCAATAAGAGCAAATGGAGTGCGCTTGAACTTGCGATTCCGACGACACTTGATGAACAGGTGAAGGTGGTTCGAAGACTGGATGCACTAAGGAGCGAAACTCAACGCCTCGAATCCATCTACCACCGCAAACTCGCCGCCATCGACGAACTGAAGCGGTCGCTGCTTCATCAGGCGTTCTCTGGAAAATTGTGAATTCAAAACTGTGAATGACTAATTGAAGAGATTGCATCGCGACGTCACTGAACTGCTCAAGCTGCTGACGAGCATCATCAAGTCTCTCGAATTCACAACTGCTAATTGAGATTCGGCAATTGACCTTCGATCTCTTCATCGGCATCGACTACTCCGGCGCCGAAACACCCGAGTCGCGACTGAAGAATCTGCAGGTGTATGCGGCACGCGCGGGCGAGGCGCCGCAGAAGCAATTCAGTCCGGCGCGATCGAACAACGGTCAGCGCTGCAACTGGTCGCGCAAAGAGATCGCGGCGTGGCTGGTCGAGCTTACGCAACAGGACACGCGCTTCATCGCGGGCATCGATCACGGCTTCTCGTTTCCCCAAACCTACTTCGATCGCCATGGGCTGAAGAGTTGGGATGCGTTTCTCGATGATTTCGTGCGCCACTGGCCTACGCACCACGACTACACCTACGTCGATTTCATTCGCGACGGCGTCGACAACCCCTGGCCCGATTGGCCGGGGCTTGGTTTGCGCGACGGCAAGCCAACCGAGTTGCGTCTGTGCGAGCGCTGGACTTCATCGGCCAAGAGCGTGTTTCAGTTCGATGTGCAGGGCTCGGTGGCGAAATCGACGCATGCGGGCATTCCATGGCTGAAAGTGATTCGCGAGGCGGTGGGTGAGCGCATCCATGTCTGGCCGTTCGATGGCTGGCATTTGCCGGAGTCGAAGTGCGTGCTCGCGGAGGTCTATCCGTCGATCTTCCGCAATCGGTATTCGCGCGAAGGACGTAGCGCGGACGAACAGGATGCCTATGCGGTGTGCCGCTGGTTGTCGGAGAGCGCGGCGCGAAACAGTCTTGCTCGGTATTTCGATCCGCCGCTGACGTTGTCGGAGCGGCAGATGGCGCTACGTGAAGGCTGGATTCTGGGCATTGGATAGCCACACAGTGTGTGACCCAGGCCCTTGTCGGGCGATCAGCGGTTATCTGACGCCATCAGCGACGACTTGCAGAAATATTAATAGAAATCAGTCATATATGTCGCAAATTCTCCATTCTTGAATAAAGAATATTGACGGGAACATAGCCGTCCGCCTAGGCTTGGGCCTGCTTCATTCTCAATTCAAGAATAGAGAACATGGCCCGGACCAGCACCCAGCAGGTGACGCTCAAGCCGCAGGATCTGCTGGTCCTCCTGGCGATGTCTGCGCGGGAAGCGGCCGGCACCTATGCGGATCTCGCTGCTCACACGGGGTTGGCGGCGTCGGCCGTTCATTCGGCCCTCAAGCGGGCTGCGACCTGCGGTCTCGTTCGCTTTCAGGATCGTCAGCCACTCGTGCTCAAGCCGCAGTTGCGCGAGTTCGTTTTGCACGGCGCGAAGTATGTATTTCCTGCGGTCTTTGGTCGGATCGTTCGCGGTGTGCCGACTTCCTACGCAGCCGCTCCATTGAACGAGGCGATCGCGCCCTCGTCGGACCCGCCACCGGTCTGGCCTCACAAGAATGGCGCCGCACGAGGCATCGCACTTGTGCCGCTCTACCCTTCCGTTCCGGAAGCGGCCCTTCGGGATGAGAAGCTGTACGCGCTGCTCGCGCTGTTCGATGCGCTACGCTCCGGTCAAGCCCGCGAACGAAACCTGGCTCAGGGCATGCTGGAAGAGCGTCTCGGCGCCTGAAGCTAGACTTGTTCAACTGTGGGAGAACAACGGAAACGAAGCCGTGTCGCATTCCGAATGACTCAGCGGGATCCCAATCTCGAACGTATCGAAGTCGTTGCCGCGGCGCTCGGGCCATTGCGCGAGCAGGTGGTTTTCGTCGGCGGCTGCGCGGCCGGATTGCTGATTTCCGATCCAGCGGCGACCCCGATTCGCGCCACGCTCGACGTCGATCTCGTGGTGAACGTGGCGGCGCTTACGGAGTACCACCGGACCGAGGAGGAGTTCGCGGCTCTGGGCTTCAAGCGCGACATGAGCGCGGAGGCGCCAATCTGCCGCTGGGTCTATCGCAACATCGCCATCGACCTCATGCCAACCGATGCTCGCATTCTCGGATTCGCTAACCGATGGTATCCGCTCGCGATCCAGACCGCCGACACCATGACACTACCGAGCGGCTTGTCGATCAGGTTGATCGGCGCTGCGGAATTTGTTGCTACAAAATTCGACGCATTCGCGCACCGGGGAAATGCAGATCTGCTTGCCAGCCACGACTTGGAAGATATCCTGAACGTCATCGCAGGGCGCGAACAGATACTCGAGGAGATTGCGCGGTCCTCAGTGGAGCTGCGCCAATACCTGTCCCGACAAAGTCGTGCACTGATGACGATGTGCGACTTCGAGTACTACCTGCCAGGTCTGATTCAGGATGACTCCTCCGGCGAGCAATCCGACCTCGTGCTCGAGCGATTGCGCGCCATCGTGGAGCTCGGCGCATGAACGAAGCCGCCGTTGAAGAACTCTCTCGCGCGCGGTCTAACTGAAGATCGACCAGGAAAACAGGCGGTTCACTTGGTCACGCACGCGGGCTATCGAACCGCCGACGCGCTCGCCGCGGCCGGTTGAGTCAGCGACGTCTCGTCACCAATCGAACATCGTCCCGTCTTCGAGTCGATTCACCGGCAAGCTCGCCGCGCGATACGGGTACTTCGCCGCGAGTGCTTCATCGAAGTCGACGCCGTGGCCTGGCTGCTCGCCCGGATGCAGTTCGCCGTCCTTGAAAAAGTACGCGTGCGGGAACACTGCGTCGGTTTCCGCAGTGTGTCGCATGTATTCCTGGATGCCGAAGTTCGGCACCCACAGATCGAAGTGGAGCGCGGCACCCATGCACACGGGTGACAGATCCGTTGCGCCATGAAATCCGGTGCGCACGCCGTTGAGCTCAGCGAAATGCGCGATGCGACGCACGTGAGAAATGCCGCCCGCATGAACGATTGTCGTGCGGATGTAATCGATCAGACGCTCATCGATGAGTTGCTTCGCGTCCCACACTGAGCTGAACACCTCGCCGACGGCGAGTGGCGTCGTTGTGTGCTGGCGAATCAAACGAAACGCAGCTTGATCTTCCGCGGGCGTGCAGTCCTCGAGCCAGAACGGTCGATACTGTTCGAGGTCTTTGCCGAGTCGGCCGGCTTCGATCGGTGTGAGCCGGTGATGCACGTCATGCAGTAGATGCACATCCCAGCCGAATTTTTCGCGCGCGGCTTCGAACAGCTTCGGCACCGTCGGCATGTACTTGATCGTCGACCACACGTTCTCCGTGGGCTTCGCCGCGTCGGCGGGTTCGTAGAAGAACTTGTCTTTCGAAACGCCGTACGTCGATTTCAATCCCGGCACGCCGCTCTGTAATCGAATTGCCTTGTAGCCCGCCGCTGTGTATTCGGCCGCGCGTTCGATCGTTTCATCGATGTCATGGCCGTTCGCGTGGCCGTACACCATGACGCCGGTGCGACTCGCGCCGCCGAGCAGCTGATAGAGGGGCATGTTCGCGGCCTTTGCCTTGATGTCCCACAGCGCGACGTCGACTGCTGCGATCGCCGTCATCGTCACCGGTCCGCGCCGCCAATAAGCACCGCGATACAAGTACTGCCAGATGTCTTCGATTTGCTGCGCGTCGCGACCGATCAATACGGGAATGATGTGATCGTTCAAGTAGCTCGCGACGGCGAGTTCACGGCCGTTCAAGGTCGCATCGCCGATACCGTAAACCCCGTTCTTCGTTTCGATCTTCAGTGTGACGAAATTGCGACCCGGGCAGGTGACTATGACTCGTGCAGCGACAATGGTGTTCATAACTTCAATGAAAGACGAATAGCGATCTCAAAAGATCAGCCACCAAGCGCATACCGTCTGCGCTGCGCCGCAAGCTGTGCGCGGGTTTTCTCGAGTTGCTCGGTCTCGGTCGCTTCAAACGTCGCTTCGAGCACGCGAGTCAAGTGATTGCGCATCGCGGCGCGCGCAGCTTTCGCATCACGCCTCTTCAGTGCTTTCAAGATGGCGTTGTGTTCATCGATACGTGGTTTGATGCCGAGTGCGCGAACCTTCGCATCCATCAGACGATGTTGCGGCGAGCGCGCGCGCGCATCCCAAAGCATCTCCACTGCGCTGATCATGCCGGTGTTCTCGGTGGCAGTCGCGATGAGCTCGTGAAAGCGACGATCCGCGGCCTCGCTCAACTGCACATCGTGTTCGTTCTCGCTGCGCATCTCGGCGACCAGCGCTGTGAGCTGAGCGAGTTGTTCGTCAGTGATCCGAATCGCGGCCATTGCGCACGCTTCGCCTTCAATCGCGCGTCGCGCTTCCAGCAGTTCGAATGGACCAATGTCGCGACTCGGCGTATCGCCAGTCGGCGGTGCGATGTTGATCACGTAAACGCCAGAGCCCGTACGCACTTCGACGAGACCATCGAGCTCGAGCGCGATCATTGCCTCGCGCACAGTCGTGCGTGACACCTCGAACTGTTGCGCAAGGTCTCGCTCCGAGGGCAAACGCTGTCCGATTGCGTACTCGCCGCGCGCTATACCCGCCGCGATCCCGTGCGCGATGCGCTCGTACAGACGCCGTGCTTCAACCATTGCGGAGTCCTATTAAGTGGTCCAGCCAGATTAGTGTATAAGCATCGCCGTGGGAGATGCCACGGGCTATCGGTGCCTTCGTTCCAGCTGCGGAGACCATGGCAGCGGCCCTGCACCTTGGGTCATACGTGGCGCCGAAGTTATTGACAAAGGGGTGCCGAAGGGTTCACCGCCACGCGCCGAGTCGCGCGAAACCCCAGAATAACAGGGTTTTTTGCTGAGTCTTACCTGAGGCTGGGGGTGTAAAGCCGAACCGTCATACGCGCCTGCCCCGTAGTCCAACGCCGAAGCCGATAGCGCTACCACTTGCGGCCCAATAGCCTCTGGTTTATGGTCCGGCCAAATACAACGAGTGGCTGGACCAATATGGTCATGGGAGTGGGCCTGTGGATGCCTGCTCGAAGCTCTAATAAACGTCAGGGGGCATGTATGTCGCAGTCGAAGGCATTCTTTAAGTCGAACCGGCGTGACGCGATTGCAGTGACAGTGATCGCTGCGGCCACAACGATGACGGTGAATGCGCAGCAAACCTCCGCGCCGCTCGAAGAGGTTATCGTCACGGGCTTCCGTCAGAGTCTGCAAGATTCCACGGACGCAAAGCGCGAGTCGGTCGGTTTCGTCGACTCGATCTTTGCCGAAGACATCGGCAAGTTCCCCGATACGAACATTGCGGAGTCGTTCCAACGCATTCCCGGTATTCAGATCAGCCGCGAAATCAGCGGCGAGGGTACGACCGTCGCAATTCGTGGCTTGAATACGAACTTCACCCGCGTGTTGCTGAACAACGCGCCGGTAGCGGTGGCAACCTCATCCCAAGAGGGCTCGAGCGCTAACCGCGAAGTGCCGCTCGACCTGTTTCCGCCTGAGCTGTTCTCGAAGCTCGAAGTGTCGAAGACCCCGTCGGCCGACATGGTCGAAGGCGGCGCGGCGGGTACGATCAACATGCGCATGTCGCGCCCGTTCGATAGAGAAGGCGCGCACCTGACGTATTCGATTCAAGGGACCGACAACAGCAAGGCCGACGGCCAAGGCGCACGAACTGCGGTGATCGCAAGCAACACATGGGATCGCTTCGGCGCACTCGTCGGCGTGACGGGCGTGCGCAATAAGGTTGCAACGACCGGATTTGAAACGATCGGCTGGGCAAACCTCGCGCTGACGCCTGCGCAATGCGGCGCCGGTGCGCCTTGCAATACGACGGCAGGCAACGGTCCAGGCACACCGCCGACGGTTCCCGATAACGCGAGCACGCGCGCGGCGGGCCTCACGCCGGGTGCGGCCATCGATCAGGCATTTCTGCTCGCACAAAACCCAGGTCGCACGATTCAGGAGATCGACAACGCGGTCATTCCGCGGCTCGGCCGCCAAATGTTCGAAGAGGGCGATCGCGATCGCTACAACGGTGTCGTCAGCTTGGAATTCCGACCGACGGACAATCTGCACTTTTTCCTGGATTCCATGTACGGCAAGCAGGAGAGCGAGTTCGATCGTGAGGCGGTCGCGTGGGCGATCCGCGCAGGCAGCCAGGGCGGACGACCGATCCCGACACAGTTGCAAGTCGATCGGGATAACTGCGCAAACGGCTGCGTCGCGACCGCCGGCGTGTTTCCGAATTCGCAGTTCATGCTCGAATTTCGGCCATACACGGAAGAAGCCGAGTTCTGGGGCACGAACCCGGGCATGACCTGGCAGATCTCCGAGAAATTGAGCCTGGATGTGCAAGGCAACTTCACGCGCAGCGAATTCGAGCGGCAGGCATCGACGGTGCTGTTCATCTCCGACACCTCGACGGTGACGTATAGCAATCGCGGTGGCGACATCCCGAAGATCACCTCGAGCGTCGATTTGAACGATCCGAATAGCTGGCAATGGCTCGTCACCGATCGCGGCGGCGTGGATGTGGGTCGCGTCAATCTGCAAGACGAACGCCGCGAGACGGAAACGATGGGCGGCCGCTTCGCGCTCACGTGGGGTGACAGCTCGTTCGCGGTGAAAGCGGGCGCTGCTTACGACGAGCTGTCGCGCGACATCCGGCCTTTCGGTGCGGACGGGCAGTGGCAGGCGCAGGTGTGCGGTGGCAATCCAGCGAACTATCTACTGGCTCCGAACTCGCAGCCGCCATGCCGCGGCGACACGGCCGCGCAAATTGCCGGCGGTGTGAATGGCTATCCAACGTTCGGTGCGCCGTACGCAGGTTCGCTCATCGCCAACAGCGCCGTTCCGAGTTATCTGCGCCCGACGGGCCATGGCGTCGCGACCGTGAACTGGTCGCAGTTTGCTCGCGACTCGAACTACGCGGCGGTTCGCGCGGCTGCACCCGAAGTCGGCGCTACGCCGTCCACTGCGCAATGGGGTTCGATCGATGAGGACATCACGGCGCTGTTCGCACAGGTGAATGGCGCGCTGACGCTGGCCGATCAGCCGCTGCGCTACAACGTTGGCGTGCGCTGGGTCGAGACCGATCAGCTGATCACCTCGCGCGTGACGACACCCAACGTGGCCTTGCCGGATGGCCAGCGGTTGCCCGATCTGGTCTCGATCGTCCCGTCCGATTCGACGTACGAGAACTGGCTGCCATCGGCGAACGTCGCCTGGAGTCTCACGGATCAAGCAATCATCCGTGCAGGTCTGTCCAAGACGATGACTCGCCCGAATCCGAGCGACATGTTGGGCGGCGTGTCGATCCAGAACAACGACGTGACTCAGGTCAATCTCGGCAATCCAGAGCTCGACCCGTATCTCTCGAACAACATCGATGTCGGCTTCGAGTACTACACGGGCGCGGAAGGTTATTTCGGCGTCGCTGCCTTCCGTAAAGGAATCGAAGGATTTACGCAGACCCAGATCACGACAGTGCCGTTCTCGAGTCTCGTGCAATACGGCATCACGTACGATTCGCTGAATGCGAACCAGCAGCAAAGCATCAATTCGCGAGGCGGGCCGAACGCCGCGACCGTTCAACTGCGACAGCTGGTGAATGCGAGCGGACGCCTGACGATCAACGGCCTCGAGTTCAACTGGGTGCAACCGCTCGGCGTGCTCTGGAGCGGAATCGATGGTTTCGGCTTCACGGCGAACTACACGATCATCGATCAGAAGGGTCAGGGTGCGGCGCCTGCGATCGCGGTCGGCGTGCCGCCTGAGAGCTACAACGCAACGCTGTACTACGACAAGCACGGCATCAGCGCGCGCGTCTCGGTGACGCATTCGCAAGGCTCACAAACGAGCGGGCCAAATAGCAACCAGTCGGGCGTGATCGGCGCGGAGTTGTTCGGCGATGACTACACGCAGTACGACTTCTCATCGAGCTTCGATTTCACAGAGATGTTCGGTGCGCCGGAGATGGTCCCGCAGCTCACGATCGATGTGATCAACCTCGATAACGAGCCGCGCCGTTCGTATCAGCAGTTCTCGAATGCGGCGTTCACCTACTTCGAGTCGGGTCGCACCGTGATGGTCGGTTTGCGAGGTCGCTTCTAGCGCAACGATCGAAACGCACATCCGCGACTCCCCATCGCGTATGTGCCGCGCCGGCGCGCAAGCGCCGGCGTGCTCTCTCGCCGAGGGCGCAGATCGCGACCCGGTCTTCGATGCGCAGCCATTTGCGTCGCGGGAGCCTGTTCACACGCCATTCACACTCAACACAGCAAACGCTAGTCCCCTAGGTCGCGCATTCCGAATCCGAGCAATAACGCCGGCAAACCGCTCGTTCACCATGCAGGGCATTCCGCCCTGTCGCCACAAATCATCAGAATTCCGCCCGCATCGCGGCCGAATGGATTGTCACGCTCACCTCACGCGGGCATAAAGCGGGCCCGCAAAGACAGGGTTGGGATGACGCGTGATGAGAATGGCGCGAGCTACGTTCAGTTGGGTTCTGCAGCTTCTTGCCTTCACGGCATTTGGCCAGGCGGAGCCGCAGCCGCCGCATGTCGAGTTCTTCTCTCCCGAAGGCGAGATGCGCGATGTCCGCCAGGTCGTCGCGCGCTTCAGCGAGCCAATGGTGACGCTCGGTGATCCGCGCCTGCCCAATCCTTTCGACGTGAGCTGTGCCGCGGGTCAGGGCCGCTGGGCCGACGCGCGCAATTGGGTTTACGACTTCGACGCCGATCTCCCCGCGGGCTTGCGCTGCACGTTCACTTTGCGCGCAGGCTCACGCACCGCTGCCGGCGCCGCGCTCGGCGGCAAGCGCTCCTTCGCATTTACGACCGGTGGACCGACGATCGTCGCCAGCTATCCCCACGAGGGATCGCCATTCATCGACGAGGAGCAGGTGTTCCTGCTCAAGCTCGCTGCTCCTGCGTCGCGCGAGTCGATCGCAGCGAACGCTTACTGCAGCGTCGATGCCATCGGTGAGCGCATTGCGCTCGAAGTGCTCGCCGGTACGGCGCGTGAGGCGGTCCTGGCCGAGCGCGAATCGCTCGGCTATCAGTACTACCAGTTGCTATGGAAGCGAGGCGCGGTCACGACCGCGCGCTTGCGCGGCGAAGCGCTCGACGCAGCCGAAGCGCAGATCGCCGTCGTACGCTGCAATCGCCGGCTTCCGGCGGCCACGCCCGTGCGCTTGCATTGGGGCCGCGGCATCACGACGGTCTCTGGCGTACCGACGAGCCAGGACCAGACACTCGCGTTCCAGGTGCGCCCCGCGTTCACCGCTCGCGTTGAATGCACGCGTGCGAACGCTCGCGCGGGCTGCATGCCGATGCAACCCGTCACGGTGATGTTCTCCGCCCCCGTGCCGCGCGCCCTTGCGCTCGGCGTGCGAATCGCGACCGCCGACGGCAGGGAACTGCAACCGCAGACGCCCGACGAGGCGAGCGCACCGACGGTGGAGCACATCGTGTTCGTGCCACCGCTGCCTGAGGAGTCGATCGCCTCGGTGCGCATGCCCGCGGCGCTCGTCGACGATGCCGGCCGCACGCTCGAGAACGCCGGGCGCTTTCCGCTCGAGTTGCGAATCGATGCCTATCCCGCGCTCGCGAAATTCGCGGCGACCTTCGGCATTCTCGAAGCGAAGGAAGGCGGCGTCCTGCCGGTCACGCTGCGCAACATCGAACCGCAACTGGGGCGCGATGCTCCCGATGAGCTGCCCGCGAAAATGCTGCGCGTGGGTGCCGATCCGGCCGCGATCGTCCAGTGGCTGGCCCGCGTCGAGGAGCACGAATCGAGCAAGGGCGAGTGGCAGACCGTCGCGCGCCAACCGACCCCCGACAATCGCTCGACGCGCACCTCGGTGTGGCGCGAGACCACCGGCTCGACCTCCGTGTTCGAGGCGTCCGATTCGACAACGACGTTCACGCTGCAAAAGCCGGCCGGGCAGAAACCCGCCGAAGTCATCGGCATTCCGCTCAAGCAAGCGGGATTCTACGTCGTCGAGATCGGCAGCCGCTTGCTCGGCCAATCGCTGCTCGGCCGCGATCAGCTGCGCTACGTCGCGACGTCCGCGCTCGTCACGAATCTCGCCGTGCACTTCAATTGGGGACGCGAGAGCTCATCCGTGTGGGTGACGCGCCTGGATACCGGCGCGCCGGTGGCGGACGCGGCGATCACCGTCGTGGACTTCTGCGACGGCAGCACGCTTGCCGAAGCACGTACGAATCGCCACGGCATCGCGATGCTGAATCGCTCGTTCGGCTCCCCTCACGGCAACGATCGTTGCTACCGATACAGTCCCGCGCCGCTGCTCGTGTTCGCCCAGCGCGACGACGACTTCAGCTTCACGCACTCGGGCTGGAGCCAGGGCATCACGCCGTCGGACTTCGGCCTGCGCGCCGGCGGTGAATGGTCGGCCGGCATTTATCACACCGTGCTCGATCGCGCGCTGTTCCGCGCGGGTGAAACTGTCTCGATGAAGCACTTTCTGCGCCGTCACGTGTCGCAGGGCGTCGTCGTTCCGGAGGGTGCGGCGCAGGCTCGCAAGGTCACGATCGCGCACTCGGGCAGCGGTCAAACCTACGAGCTCGCGGCGCAGTTCGATGCCGGCGGCATCGCCGAGACGCAATGGCGGATTCCAGCGGAGGCAAAGCTCGGCGACTACACGATCTCGATCGCCGATGGCGAGAACCAGTGGCCCAGCGGCACGTTCAAGGTCGAGCAGTTTCGGCTGCCGTCGATGCGCGCGAGTGTCATCGGCCCGGCGCAGCCGCTCGTGCAAGCGCAATCCGCGGCGCTCGATCTGCACGTCGCGTACATGTCCGGCGGCGGCGCAGCGGGACTGGCGACGAAGTTGCGCACCGTCGTCGAGCCGCGCGCTCTGCGACACGCGGGATACGAGGACTATCGCTTCGGCGGCGCGGCCGTGAAGGAAGGCATCGTCGTTGGCGACAACCGCTACTTCTACGACAACGATGCCGAGGTGCCGACCGACACCGCGAAAGTGCAGGTGCTGCCCGTGACACTCGACGGCGAAGGCTCAGCGCGCGTCATCGTCGACAATCTGCCGCCCTTGGATGGACCTGCGCAGCTGACCGCGGAGCTCGAATACGCGGATGCGAACGGCGAGTTGCTCACCGCGACCGGTCGCGTGCGGCTCGTGCCGTCCGAGCTCAGCGTCGGCATTCGTCCGGACGGCTGGGTCGCGAGCATGGAGCGCATGCGCTTCCGGGTCGTCGTGCTCGATCTTGCCGGTCGGCCTCGCGCGCGCGAGCGCGTGGACGTCGCGCTGTATCGCTCCACGGCCTATTCGTATCGCAAGCGCCTGATCGGCGGCTTTTACGCCTACGAGACGACGCGCGAAACGCGTCGCCTCGCAACGACGTGCGCGGGCGAGACGAACGAGCAGGGACTGCTGCTGTGCGATGTCGCCCCGGGCATCAGCGGCGAAGTCATCGTGCGCGCGGAGGCACGCGATGCACAGCGGCGCATCGCGGGCGCGACAACGTCGTTCTGGGTCGTCGGCAAAGACAGCTGGTGGTTCGCCGGCACGCAAGGCGACCGCATGGACGTGCTGCCGGAGCAGCAGGAGTACTCGGCCGGCGACACCGCGCGCTTCCAAGTCCGCATGCCGTTCCGGGAAGCGACCGCGCTCGTCACGGTCGAGCGCGAAGGAGTGTTGTCCAGCTTCACGACGCGACTGAAAGGCGAGGCGCCGATCATCGAAGTGCCGATCGCGGATGCTTATGCGCCGAATGTCTTCGTGTCGGTGCTCGCCGTGCGCGGGCGCGTCTCGCGCAGCGACGGACCGCGGAAGCCCCGCGCGGAAGAAATCACCGCGCTCGTCGATCTCAACAAACCCGCCTATCGCCTCGGCGTCGCGAAGATCAACGTCGGGTGGCAGCCGCATCGGCTCGACGTGCGCGTCAACGCCGACAAGGGTGTCTACAAGGTCGCGGAACAGGCGAGCGTGAACATCCACGTCGAGCGCGCGAACGGCCAGCCGTTGCCGGCCGACGCCGAGATCGCGGTCGCCGCGGTCGACGAGGCACTGTTGGAGCTTGCGCCGAATCGCTCGTGGGAGCTGCTGCGCGCGATGATGGGCGAGCGCGATATCGAAGTGTGGTCGTCGACCGCGCAAATGCAGGTCGTCGGCAAACGCCACTACGGCCGCAAGGCCGTACCCCATGGCGGCGGCGGTGGTCGAGAGCGTGATCGCAGCCGCGAGCAGTTCGACAGTCTGTTGCTGTGGAAAGGCCGCGTGCAACTCGATGCGCAAGGCAATGCCGCAGTGCAAGTGCCATTGAACGATTCGTTGTCGTCGTTCCGCATCGTCGCGGTCGCGCATGCGGGGCCGCACTTGTTCGGCAGCGGCGAGGTTTCGATCGCGACGTCGCAGGACTTGATGGTGCTGTCGGGACTCGCACCGCTCGTGCGCGAGGGCGACCGGTATGCGGCGACGTTCACGGTGCGCAACACGACGGATCGCCCTCTGTCGGTCGACGTGCATGCGAGCGTGACGCCCGCCGGCGCACGCGCCTTGCCGGCGCAGCGCGTCGAGCTGCCGCCCGGCCAAACGCGCGACGTCGTGTGGACAGTGGTGGCGCCGCTCGGCGCGCCGAAGCTGGATTGGGAGATCCGCGCGGCAGCGGTGGATGGCAGCGCGGCCGATCGCGTCAAGCTCTCGCAGTCGATCATCCCCGCGTATCCGGTGCGCACCTATCAAG